>CADDZV010000047.1 GCA_902812875.1 Clostridiales bacterium | reverse complement strand
CGGTGGCAGCGGTGCAGGTGGGCGTAAATCCGAACCCGCTTTTGCCTCCTGGTGCAACCGGGCCGGGAACGGTGTTTCAGCGTCCGGTGACGAACCCCGGTTCGCCGCCGCTTCTTGCCCGGTCGCCAGGGCAGGTGACGCCGCGCCTGGTGGCACCACCGGTACCGATCTACGGGAACACGGGGACGACCGCCGTGCCACCTACGGATCCGCGGAACTACGCGGGGCCGCTGCCGCCGGGTGCGACGGTGCGGCCGTTTGGCTGAAAGCACGGGCCCTGCCCGTCGGGCAGCAAGGAGGCCAAGAAATAGCACCCTGTTGCCATCACGCCCTGTTACCCTGCTGCTTCCAGTGGCCTGGAATGTGGCAGTTTCTGGCGGAATTCGGGGCGAAAAGTGGCCCGATCGCCTGCCGGAGGCCCAAATGCGGCGCAAAATAAGCTGGAAGGCCAGGATCCTGGGCAAGTAGGGCGCGCTCTGGCGGTGCGCCGGGTGTATGCTAATCTTCGGCGCGGCCGGGTGGGCGGCGATTCGTGGCTGGAAGGCGGGGACAAGCGTGCACGTGAAAATCGTGCCGGTGGCGGGTAGTGGGAGCGGAGCCGCAGGGCAAGGCGGCGACGCGGTGGACGGGACGCGCGCGGGGCTTTTCCCGCATGGCGAAGGAGCGGCCGTCGTTATCGACGTACTGCGTGCCACCACTACCCTGGTGACCGCCCTCGCTCACGGCGCCGAACGCGTCTACCCCGTGGCCTCCCCGGCCGAAGCCCACAAACTGCGCGTGGAACTTTCGCCGCACCCGGTCGTTTTGGCCGGGGAGCGTGACAGCGTGCGCCTCCCGGGCTTCGACCTCGGCAACTCGCCGCGCGACTGCACTGTAGCGGCGGTGGCGGGGCGGTACGTGGTGATGTCCACCACCAACGGCACGGCCGCCATGCTGGCGCTGCGGCCGGCCCGCGTAGGCGTGGCGGCGGCCCTCGTCAACCTGCCGGCGGTCGCGGCTGCCCTGGCGGGCGAGGAGACCGTCACCATCCTTTGTGCGGGCACCAAAGGCAGCGTGTCGTTGGAAGATACCATCGCCGCCGGCGGCCTCATCAACCACTGGCAGTCCAACGGCCAGCCCGTTGTCACCGATGACTTCGGCCTCGTTGCCCTGGCCGCCTACCGGGCCGCCCGCACGGACCTGGCGGGCTGGCTCTCCCGGTCGCAGAACGGCCGCCGCCTCCTGGAACTCGGCTGGCCGGATGACCTCGACTGGTGTGCCGGCATCGGTGCGTTTGACATCGTGCCGGTCCTGCGTCACGACGAGCGCGGAAACCTCTATTTTGGGCTTGTTTGACAGTCACCGGGGTGGCTTTTCCCCGAATATGGTGGCACAGCACACTGCGGGAATCCTGTCCGCAGCACAAAGTGCCCCGACTTCAGGTGAGGGGGTAGAGCCATGTACGGTGAAGAGTGGGAATGGGCCTGGGAAAACGTGGTCAATCCGCCGCTTGGTGGGCGCCTGCACAAACCGCGTGACCACGGCCTGACTATGGTTCTCGACAAGGGATTGGGCTATCTGGAAACGCGTGACCTTCTGGAACTTGGTGCCGCACACATCGACATCTACAAGCTCACGTTCGGTACCTCGGCCTGTTACAGCATGAAGGTGTTGCGGGAGAAGATCGGGCTCATTCGTTCCTACGGCGTGGACGTCTGCCCCGGCGGGACCATGCTGGAAGTCGCGGTCTTCCAAGGGGCGATGGAGAAGTTCATCGAGCGTGCACGCCGGCTCGGCTTTTCGCTCATCGAGGTTTCCGATGGGGTGGCGCCGATGACCTTTGCCCAGCGGGAAGCCTGCATCCGTGCCGCTCGCGACGCGGGACTGCGGGTGGTGACGGAGGTAGGGAAGAAACTGCCTTCCCAAGCCATCCCGCCGCTGGAGATGGCCGCACAGGCGGTGGCCGACCTCGAGAACGGGGCCTGGAAGGTGATCATCGAGGCCCGCGAATCCGGCAAGGGCGTCGGTATTTACGACCGGGACGGCGCCATCAAGGTGACCGATATGGAACTGATCGCGGCGGGGGTGGGGCGCCCGGAGGCGATCATCTGGGAGGCCCCGCTCAAAGAGCAGCAGGTCGCCCTCATCCTGCGCTTTGGCCCCAACGTGAACCTCGGCAACATACCGCCGCAGGATGTGATCGTCCTCGAGGCCATGCGGCTCGGGCTGCGGGCGGACACGTTCAAGCCGGGCTACACGGCCTTGGAGAGCTGTGCCTCGCCGCGGTCCATGGTCGCCGGGGATAACGGGCAGTCCTGCCCGTAGCCGTTACCTGTAGCCGTTATGGCCGGCCCGCCTCCTCCATAGACATGGTGGGGGTGACGACGTGGCAGCCGACATAGTCCTGCTTGTGGTCCTGGCGGTTTTGGGCTGGTGGGGCAAAAATCCGCTTGTGTTCAATGCGGCGTGGATTCTCCTGCTAGTCGAATTGGCAGGCTTCCGGTCGCGCCTCGGCGAGCTGGCCCGGTGGAGCCTTGGAACGGGTCTGGTGCTCCTGATGATCGGGGCCGTCGTGCCGCTTTTGGGCGGCACGACCGTGTCGGAGCTGTGGTCGGCCATTCGCAGCCCCCGCGGCTTTTTGGCGGTGGCTTTCGGCATCGCGGCTACGCTTTTGGGCAGCCGGGGTGTGCCTGCCCTGCAGACCTACCCCGAGATCGCCTCCGGGCTTGTCATCGGCTCGCTCGTGGGGGCGGCGTTTCTGCGCGGGGTGCCCACGGGTCCGCTGATCGCGGCTGGGGCGACTGCCCTGCTTTCTGATCTTCTGCGGATGGGCCGCTGAACTGGCGGCCCAGTATCCGCTGCGGGTGCACAAGCCACAGAGCCAGCACCAGTGCCGTAGCTGCCAGGACGGCTCCGGCCAACATTACGGGCTTGAGGTTTTTTTGTGCCCAGCCGAACACCGGCGGGCCGATAGCAACGCCGAAAAATCGTACGGTACCGTAGAGGCAGGTCAGAAGGCCGCGCTCGTCCAAGGGGGCGACGCTGGTGGCCAAAAGGTTCAGGGATGGCAACACGAGACCCGTTCCGGCAGCCAGCAGCACCAAAAAGCCGGAGAGCGCCCAGAGGTTGCGGAGAAAAATGCCAAGGGCCATGCCAGCAGCTACCATCCCGAGTCCCAGCGCCAGCGCGGCTCTCGAGAACCGGGCGAGGTTTTTCTGCTGTAGCACCCCTACCACGTAGGACACCGTTGCCAGTACAAGCACGGGAATTGCCAGGACGAGTCCTTTCTTGATCCCCACAATGCCGTACGGCGATTCGAGCCGGTCAGAGTAATAGGACAACCACCCAAAAAGGGCCCACAGCACGATGGCCCCGGCCAAAAACACCACGGCCAAGGCTCCGGCGTGCCGGCGAAAGATGCGCTGAAAGTCGCCGAAGTACTTGGACAAGTCCGGGGGCTTTTGTTGCTGCCGCGGCTCCCGGACGACCAGCCACACGGCCACACCGGCCGGAACGGCTAGCGCGGCGTATACAAAAAACGGCAGATACCAGCTGACCAGCCCGAGGGCGGCTCCGGCCACCGGGCTGACCACTTTCCCGAGGGCGTTGGCAGATTCGAGGATACCGAGCGATTTCGCCCGCTCACTGGTCTGGAACACGTCGCCCACCAGGGCCATGGCCAGCTGGTAGGTGCCGCCGGCCCCGATGCCTTGGAGCACGCGGCCCGCGAGCATGACAGGATAGGCCCGTTCGCGTAACAAAATGGCGCCGAGGCCGGATACGATCCCACCGAGGCCATACACCACAAGGGCAGGCGCCATGACGGTCTTGCGGCCCACGCGGTCGGAGACCAATCCCGCCACTGGGATGACGAGGCCAGCAGACAGGGAGAACATGGTGATGAAAAGGCCGCTTTTGGCGGCGGACACCCGCAGAAACTTTTCGAAGGCCGGCAAAAGCGGTATGAGCATGGAGTTGCCGAGGACCATGATAAATGGTACAGCGGCCAGAACCAGCATCTGGATACCCGTATGACGTTTCATGCTGTTATGCCGACCTCCAGTGTGCAAAAACATGCTTATTTTGTGCTGCTGGCGGCCTCAGTCTGCACTGGAGGAAGAACATTCCATGAGCCTCCGCGCCAATAACGGTGCACATTTCCGCTAGACACCGTGATTATGTCAAACTTAGAATCTACGTATAAAAAAAGGCCGAATCCGCCGGTTGGCGGCGGTACGGAGAAACTGTTACGTGCCGGACAGGTGGCCATCTGCGGCCGGTTCCTGGCTGGCTTGGGGTGAGGGACGGGTTATTCCCGCCCGGGGCTTTATCCTTTCTCCCTAACCCGACAACTAACTCCGGAGGCCTGAAAGGAGGGTTTCACATGGCGTATGGGGTGCGCCGGCTGCGGGCAGCCATGATCGTCGGTATATTGCTCGCCGCCCTGGTGGGGTTCTGGTTTGTTGCTCCCTCGGCGCACGCGAGCACGGGAGGCTTCTCCTACACCGTGGCTCCCGGTGACTCGTTGTGGAAGATTGGGCAGAGATTCGGGGTGACCGTACCAGCCTTGCAGCAGGCCAACGGCATAACCGGTACGCTCATCTACGCCGGGCAGTCGCTGTGGATTCCTTCCGGTGTGTATTACCGGATTGCTCCCACGCCGGCTAACGTGGATCTGCTGGCCAGGCTGATCAGGGGAGAGGCCGAGTCTGAGCCTTACGTAGGCCAGGTGGCCGTGGGGGCCGTGGTGCTGAACCGGGTGGCCAGCCCGCTTTTCCCGAATACCTTGGCGGGCGTCATCTATCAGCCCTACCAGTTTGAGGTAGTTGACAACGGCCGCATCAACCTGCCGCCGACCCAGGAGAGCATCAATGCGGCCTGGGATGCTATCCGTGGCTGGGATCCGACGAACGGAGCCTTGTTCTTCTTCGATCCCGCCAAGACCACGAACGCGTTCCTGTGGAGCCTGCCGGTCCACGTAGTCATTGGTGGTCACCGGTTCGCGGGCTAAGAGCTGCCGGGTGTGACCAGCGGTAGGCAAAGAGGAAATGAAAAGCCGGGAGGGTTTGTGCCTCCCGGCTTTTTTCACGCCGTACGGTTGAACGATACCGTGGCGGCGGTCAGCAGCACTGCCCCGATCAAAATTACCACGGCGAGGTCCGTCAAGATCGGGAACTGGATGAGCAGGCTTCCCAGGGCGCTTTGGCCGTAAAAAACGTGCCGCAAGGCGTCCACTCCGTAGGTGAGGGGATCAATCTTCGTCAGCACCGCCATCCAGGTGGCGACGTTTTTCAGGGGGAACAGGGCGCCGCTCAAAAAGAACATGGGCATGATCAAGAAGTTCATGATGATCTGGAAACCTTCCATGGAGCTCAGGTTGGCCGCGATCACGAGCCCGAGCGATGCCAGGGCCAGCGAGATCACAAACAACAAGACCAGTATCTTCAGCACCGTGGCCAAAGACAGGCTGATCCCGGCCAGCGGCGCCACGATGAGGATGATGGCGCCCTGGATCATGGCCGTGGTGCTGCCCCCCAGGGCCTTGCCGATGGCCAAGGTCCAGCGTGGCACCGGGGCTACCACCACCTCTTTGAGAAAGCCGAACTCACGGTCCCACACTACGGACATGGCGGAGAATACCGAGCTGAACAGTACCGTCATCCCCACGATGCCGGGGAACATGAACTCCAGGTAGTTGAACCCGGCCGGCGCCCCGGCCATCTGGAACGAAGACGCGATCCCGTTTCCGACCAGTACGAGGAACAGGATGGGCTGCAGCAGCATGCCCAGTATGCGGGAGCGCTCGCGGAAGAATCGTTTCACGTCGCGAAGCCAGATCGTGTAGATTGCTCTGGTAGCAGCAGCGCCCATGTTTATCGACCTCCATGAATGCGTGCCATCCGCGGGCGGTGGTTCTGCGGCGGCTCGTCGCGGATCTCACGTCCGGTGAGCTTCAAGAACACGTCGTCCAGGGTAGGCTTGCGCAGGCTGATCGCCCGCACCGGCGTGGGGCACCTGGCCACCAGCTCGGGGATGATGGTTTCGCCGCCGGTTACTTCGAACTGGAGTCCGCTGGGAGTCACGATCGGCTCGCCGTACTGGGCGGCAATGAACTGTCGGGCTTTTTCCTGGTCGTTGGCAGCAAGCGTGATGACGTCGCCGCCTACCAGGGCCTTGAGCTCCGACGGTGTCCCCAGGGCGACGATCTGGCCGTGGTCGATTACCGCAATGCGGTCGCATACCTCGGCCTCGTCCATGTAGTGGGTGGTCATGAACACCGTGATGCCTTCCTGGTCGCGGAGTCCGCGCACATATTCCCAAATGCGGGCCCTCGTCTGCGGGTCAAGCCCGATGGTCGGCTCGTCCAGAAACAGCACTTTCGGATGGTGCAAGAGACCGCGGGCGATCTCCAGCCTCCGCTTCATGCCGCCCGAGAACGTCCGCACCAGGCTTTTGCGGCGGTCGAGGAGTTCCACCATTTCGAGCAGCTTCGGAACGCGCTCTTTAACGATGCGGCTATCCACGTTGTACAAAAGGGCGTGGAACTGCAGGTTTTCTTCTGCGGTCAGCCGGTCGTCCAGGGTGGGATCCTGGAACACAATGCCAATGGAGTGCCGCACGCGGTCCGGTTCACGGACGATGTCGAAGCCGGCAACCTTCGCCGTGCCGGCCGTCGGATGCAAAAGCGTGGCCAGCATGCTGATGGTGGTGGATTTGCCTGCCCCGTTGGGGCCGAGGAAGGCGAAGATCTCGCCTTCCTTGACCTCGAAGTTAACCCCGCGGACGGCCTGCACGGAGCCGAAACGCCTTTGCAGGTCATGTACCTCAATCACTGCCATCAATGGGTCACCTCTTGGTATGGGCTGGGTCGCTGGAGAGATCGGTCTCCGGGTAGGAGTCCCCGCCAGTCTGGGTCGAAGAGCTGGGCTCCGCTTCGTCCCAGGGCACCGTGCCGGTTTCGGCCATCATTGCCAGGGGCTCTTCTTCGAGCACGTTTACCTTCCGCAACGGCACCTCCCGCAGGAAGAACGACGCCACCAAGGCGATGACGACCACGGCAGCACTCAGGCCGAACACGCGCGCAATGGACGTCGCCAGGGCCTGCTTGAGGATCTCCAGGAACTGGGCCAGCATGGGGGCCATCTGCACGGGTATACTGTGCTGAATATCGACGAGGGCCTGCGGGTCAAGCAAAGCTTGGGCGTTCAGCTTCGAGGCGAAGGCCGAGGCCGCTGCGCTGAGATGCGTCGGCAGATGGGCGGTAATTTGGCTTTGCAGGGTGTTGAACATGACCGTACCCATGATCGCCACGCCGACGGTGCCGCCAATGCTCCGGAAAAACTGTACCGAAGACGTGACCACACCCAGCATCTTGTATGGCAGGGCGTTCTGCACCGAGATGATGAACACCGGCATGGTGATGCCGAGGCCAATGCCGAGCAGGATCATGTGCCACATCAGGGCCGATTGCGTGGTGGCCGCGGTCACCGTCGCCAAAAGGGCCATGCCGCCCACCACCAGGACGAGCCCAGCAATGCCGAGGATTCGATAGTGTCCGGTGCGGGAGATGATCTGTCCTGCGATGGTACTGGCGATGATGTTAGCCAGCATGAGCGGCATCAACAAAAGCCCCGAGTTCGTGGCCGTAATGCCAATTACTCCCTGCATGAACACCGGTATAAAGAGGATCGCTCCGAACATGGCAAAGCCGGTCAGGAAGACGATGATCGCTGTCACCAGGAAAATGGAGTTGCGGAAAAGGCCGAGTGGCAGTAACGGTTCTGCGGCACGGCTTTCCACCAAGACAAATAGGGCCGTGCCGGCTGCCGCCGCTGCGAAAAGAGCGTAAATCTCGGGCGAACGCCACGGATACTCGATGCCCCCGAGGGACAAGGCCAAAAGCAGCGGTACAAGACCAACGAGAAGGGCAGCCACACCCCAGTAATCCACTGTACGCCTGACCTCACGTGATCTCACCGACGGCATGGCGGCAAAGATTACGGCAAAGGCCAATAGGCCCACCGGGACGTTTACGTAGAAAACCCAGTGCCACGACCAGTTGTCGGTCAGCCACCCGCCCAGGCCGGGTCCGATGATGCTGGCCAGGCCGAATGCCGCCCCCAATACACCCTGCCAGCGGCCGCGTTCGGCGGGCGGGAAGATGTCGCCGATGATGGCACCGGAGTTGCCCATCATGATGCCGCCGCCGATGCCTTGCAGGGCCCGGAAGGCGATGAGCTCGGCGATGTTCTGGCTCAGCCCGCTGAGCACAGAGCCCAGGAGGAAGACGGCAATCCCGGCCAGGTAAAACGGCCGGCGGCCGTAAATATCGGAAAGCTTGCCGAAAATGGGCACGGCAGCCGTAGAGGTCAAGAGATACGCGGTTACCACCCAGGTGTAAAAGTTCATCCCGCCCAGGGTGGCGATGATCCTGGGCATGGCGGTGCCGACGACGGTCTGGTCGAGGGCACCAAGCATCATGCCCAAAAGCACACCGATCAGGACAGTAATCTTGCGACGGTCCAATGTTGCGGACGCTGACATCATATCTGCTCCTTGTTTTTGCAGGCTCATTTGCCCGCCTGCGTTACTAGTTTTTCCATCAGATCTGCTAAAAGGGCGAGTTCATGATCGTCCAGGGGGGAAAGGAGTTCGGCGATCTGGCGGTGCCATTTCTGCTCAGACTCGGCCAGCAGGCGCCGGCCTTCGTCTGTGATCTCCAAAAGCACAAGCCGCCGGTCGTTTTCGACGTGTTCACGCCGCAAAAGCCCCATCTCCACCAGCCGGTCGCTCAAACCCGTAACAGCACCGTTAGTAACCCCCATGGTGGCGGCAACGTTGCTCACGCGGGCGGGACCGTGCTTTGCGAGAAATCGCATAAGGAAAAACTGGGGCGGTGTGAGCCCCCCGGTCTCGCGGTGGACGTGGCCGATATGCCGTCCCAACACGCCAAGCAGGTGGTCCAGCCTGGCAATGAGCTCCTGCCGCGACATGATGGCGGTCCCTCCTTTCTTCCTGCCAGCGGCTGCCCGCAACTAGTCCGCTGGCGCTGCGCGCCAGGTACTTGGCCGGACAGCCCTTTGGTGCAAGAAAGATTAACAAGCTAAATTGATGACTTCCTGAATATATGCCCTGGATTGCCCGGAAGTCAAGAAGATGAAGGTAATTCACGGGCTAGTCGGGCGCGATGACGAGTTTTTCTGTGCGGGCGATGGCCTCTTTGAGCAGGTCGTCCACGGGCATGCGGGCTTCGGCTTCCTCGGCATCGCGCAGGCGCGGCTTGGTCGCCGGGTGGCGGGGGACGAAAAGCGTGCAGCAGTCTTCGTACGGACGGCTCGAGATATCGAAGGTGCCGATCTGCCTAGCCAGGACGGTGATTTCGGCCTTGTCCATGGCCACTACCGGCCGCAGGATGTTCATGCCGGTGGCCTGGCCGATTACCTGCATGCTCTCCAGGGTCTGGCTTGCCACCTGGCCGATGCTTTCGCCGGTGACCAGGGCCAGGGCACGGCTTTGGCGTGCGATCGCCTCGGCCAGCCGGAGCATCATCCGCCGCATGACCGTGATGTGGAGCCGTTCCGGCACAACATCTTCGATGGCCTCTTGGATATGGGTGAAATAGCCCATGTAAAGGTCGAGCGGCCCGCCCCAGCGGGCAAGCACTCGGAAAAGGTCGACCACCTTGTCCTGGGCCTTGGGACTGGTGTACGGGTAGCTGTGGAAGTGCACTCCCGCCAGGCGTATGCCCCTTTTCATGGCGAGCCAGCCCGCCACGGGGCTATCGATGCCGCCGGAAATCAAAAGCAGGGCGTGCCCGCTTGCTCCGACCGGCAGCCCTCCCGGTCCGGGCATGATCTGGGAATACACAAACGAGCCTTCCGGCCGCACCTCCACATAGATGGTAAAATCGGGGCGCTCCAGATCAACCTGCAGCCCAGGGCAAGCATCCTGCACCGCGCTGCCGACCAGCCGGTTGAGTTCCAGAGAGGTGTAGGGAAAACTTTTCAAGGCCCGCCGGGCGTCCACCTTGAAGCGTCCGGCACTTTGGTGCCGGCGGGCCACGGCCACAGCACTGGCAGTGATCTGGTCCAGATCGTTCTCGCTTCGCAGGACGGGACTGTACGATACGACGCCAAACACACGGCTGATGGCGGGCATGACCTCTTCAGGGGCTACCCCTTGCACGTACATGCGTCCCCACGCCCGCACCACGCGGGCGTGGCCGACGGGGCGGAGGGCCTCTTCGAGCCGCCGGACGAGCAGGTCCTCGAACGTGCCCCGGTTTTGCCCCTTCAGGGCGATTTCTCCGTATCTGATCAATATCAGTGTATCCATGGAAAAAGACACTCCCTAGCCCTTGCCCGGCGGTTATTTTTTCGCCTGCCGGTGCCCGTAGCGCTTGGCCAGCCGGTCGACGCTTTTGAGGATGATTTCGGCTGCCGCGTCCACCTCTTCCGGGGTGGTGAAGCGCGAGAGGCTGATGCGGATCGCACCGGCGAGTTCTGGGCCGCTTATGCCCATGGCCGCGAGCACGTGGCTTGGTTGCCCGCTCGGGGCATGGCAGGCGGAAGTAGTGGACACGTAAACGCCGTCCTGGGCGAGGTGGTGCACCAGGACTTCGCCGGGCACGGGCGGGAAGGAAACGTTCAGGATGTGCGGTGCGGCGTCGTCGCCAGCCGGCGTGTGCCGGCGTACGTCCGGCCAGCCGGAGTGCAGCCGGTCATAGAGCTGCTCCAAGAGCGCGCGCATCTTTACCGCCGCGTCCGGGAAGGCTTGGGCCGCCAAGTCGGCCGCCACGCCGAAACCGGCAATACCGGGCGTGTTTTCGGTCCCCGGCCGCAGGCCGCGTTCCTGGTCGCCGCCGTGCAGAATGGCTGCCAACGGCATGCCATTCCGCACATACAGGGCGCCTATCCCCTTGGGGCCATGGATCTTGTGGCCGCTGATGGACATGAGGTCCACGCCCCAGCTGCCAGGCGAAAGCGGGATCTTGCCGTAGGCCTGTACCGCATCGACATGGAAAAGTGGGCGGCGGGGCAAGCCGGCGAGGGCCCTGGCGATCGCCGGTACCGGTTGGATGACGCCGGTTTCGTTGTTCACCGCCATGATACTGACCAGGACAGTTTGCGGCTGCAGTGCCGCCAGCACCTGGTCAGGGGTGATAAATCCCCGGGAGTCTACGTCCAAGTACGTGACTGCGACCCCTTCCTGCTCGAGGGCCTGGCAGGTGTTGAGCACGGAGGCGTGTTCGGTTTTTTGCACCACCACGTGTACGTCCCGCCGGGAATGGCGGTATACGGCGCCGCGGATAGCGAGGTTATTGGCTTCGGTGCCCCCAGAGGTGAAGACGATCTCGTTTTCACTTGCCCCGATCAGCCGGGCTACCTGGCGCCGGGCCGCCGCTACTAGCCGCGCCGCCTGCACCCCCAGGTCGTGCGGCGAGGACGGGTTGCCGTATTCGGACGTGAGCACCCGTGCCACCGTATCGGCTACTTCTGGTGCGGCCCGAGTGGTGGCGGCGTTATCGAGGTATATGAAGGTGCCGGATCCGTAAGGCAAGTAGAATCCCCCCGGTGGCCCGTCGGGCAGATTTGGGCAGCCCTTATGATACCACAGAGCCTGTGGCCACCGGGGAGCGGCCTGTCAGCGGCCCAAAAGCTTGCCTAGTTCGTCCCACCAGTTCTGGTCTTCGTATCCCACCCGCCAGCAGGCAATGCCGGGCAGGTTGTACTTCTTCACCAGAGCGATTTTGTACGGGAGTGACATTTCGTCTTCATACCACACGATGTGCTGCGTGCCATCGTCGGCGGTGTAGGTGTAGTAGGATTCCTTGCTGGCCTGGTCAAACTGGTGATCTTCCCCTTTTTCGGCCTCGATCTTTTTCATTGGCATGGTCACGGCGGTACCACCGCCTTGGGTGGGCCAATCGTAGCCGTACAAAGCGATGCCCAAGATAAGCTTGGCCGGACTGACACCAGTGGCCAGCACCGTCTTGATGCTCTGTTCCACCCAGTCGATTGGCGCTACTGGGCCGGGGTTCGAGGTGTCGTCGTGCCGGTCATAGGCCATCAGCACCAGCCCGTCGGCCACCGAAGTGAGGGCCTTGTAGTCGTACGGGGCACTGGACTCGCTCTGCTGAGCCGGGGGAATGATGGAGACGAACACCTTCTTGTCTTTGGGCAAGGCGGCCTTCAGGTGCTTGATAAACTGGGTGAGCCCCTGCCGGCTGGCGGCACTCAGAAGCTGGAAGTCGATGTTGACACCAGCCCATTTGTTCTTGTTGACCTCGGCGACAATGTTCTGGATCGCGTGTTGGCGGACGTTCGGGTCCATGGTCGGGCCTTCATTGCCGCCGGCGTTAGTAACGAGCGGCATGATCGTCAGTTTGGCCTGCTCGGCCACCGAACGCGAGTTGCCAATTCTGATCTTGAGATTTCCGTCCTGGTCCACGCTGTACCAGAAAGGCGAGAACACGTTTACTCTTTTGATGTTGTTTTTCAACAGGGTGAGCGAGTTCGGCCCGGTGAGCTCCTGGTCTTCGTCGTAGAAGGCGATCACCGCCAGCTTTCCCGGCGGCAGATTGGGGACCGGGGTGCCGGGCGACCGGAACGGCGACGGCATACGGAGGCCGACGGCCAGGGCGACGATCAGAATCACAGCGGCGGCGCCACCTGCCCACCACCAGTAACGGTTCAACCGCCACCGTTCCCAATTGAAAAGTCCCTGGCGTGGTCCGCCGTTGTCGTAATCTTGTCCACCGCCATTGCTCGGGACCTGGTCTTCATCGTCCGTGGTGAGATCGGGCCTATTCTCTTCGTTCAACGATACCGCCTCCTTGTGCACAATCGATCATCCGGGTCATTGGCTTGGCCGGCTACATGGTCAGCATGCCGTCGGCCGATTGGATCACCCGCAGGATCTTTTCCTCGCGCCCGGTGAGGGCATTGATGTAGACCAGAAACTCCTGGTCACCAATGGTGCCGTGAAACTCGTAGGTAAGCACCTCTTTGAGGTCGTCGGTCGGGATCACGGCCAGCCGGCTTGCGATCACCTTCAGCTGGGGGTTCAGGGACAGGCGGGCCTGGGCTTCCGTGACCGTCGGTTTTGGAAGGTTACGGGTTGTGTGCGACATCAGGAACTGTCTGGTGTCGTAACCCAGGACCTCGCCGTTGTCCAGCGCCACTTCTACCTTGACCAGGTCCGGGTAGATGATGATGCCGTTTTGCAAGGACGCAAAGTTGACGACCGCCTGGCCGCCGCTTTTTAGCACCCCCGTAGGCGTCAGGTTGGCCATCCCGTGGGCACGCAAAAAGTCCACCGCCCGTGCTTGGGCGTCAGTCAGGCTGATGGCCGGGTTGCCCACCGCCCGCGACTTCAACATCCAGACGACCTGCCCGCCCGTGCGGCTGATGTCGATATCGGCCTCGGCCCCGCGGGCACCCGGTGCGGGGGTCAGATGGAAGGAGAATGCCGGTATGTTACCGCGGGTAGTCGTCGTTCTGGTAACCCGGTAGTTGGTGCCCCCGACCGACAAAAACCGCAGGGCGACGTCCTGGGCCTGGGCCTGGGTGACCTCGGGCCCGGTCAGGCCCACCGGCTTGCGGTTGAGGTTCTGGTTTGAGAACGGGCCGTCATACGTAAGAGAAGGGTACTGCTGGACAGTCTTTTCGAGGGCATTCACGCCGTCGACCACCGGCGACGACGGCGTGAATGCCCTCGAAAAGACTGTCCAGCAG
>CADDZV010000046.1 GCA_902812875.1 Clostridiales bacterium | reverse complement strand
ATACCCGGTTTCCGACACGGCAGCACTTTGATGGTAGCGTCGCAAAGGCGGTCCCAGGGGGCCGTCTTTTTTTATACCCACGCGGCCTGGTGGTCCTATGCTCATCGATAAGGCCAAGATATATGTGCGGGGGGGCGACGGCGGCAACGGCATCGTGGCCTTCCGCCGGGCCAAGTTTGAGCCCCACGGCGGACCGAGCGGCGGCGACGGCGGCGATGGCGGCAGCGTCATTCTTCGGGTCGACCAGTCCCTTTCCACGCTCCTCGATTTCCACTACCGCAGCCATTTCCGGGCCGAACGCGGACAGCACGGCGAAGGCTCAAACCGCCGTGGCGCTTCCGGTGCTGATCTCGTGCTGGCGGTGCCGCCCGGCACGGTCGTGCGCGATGCCGAAACCGGTGCCGTACTGGCCGATCTTGTCACGCCCGGCGATCAATTTGTGGCTGCCCGCGGCGGTCGCGGGGGCCGCGGTAACGCCAGGTTCAAGGGTTCGATGCGTCAGGCGCCCCGGTTTGCCGAAAAAGGCGAACCGGGCCAGGAGCGTTGGCTGATATTGGAACTAAAACTCATCGCCGACGTTGGCCTGGTCGGGTTCCCCAATGCAGGCAAATCGACCATCCTAAGCCGGATCAGCGCTGCCCGTCCCGAGATCGCACCGTACCCGTTTACCACTACCGAGCCGGTCCTCGGCGTGTGCCAGCTCGGCGAAGGCCGCAGCCTGGTAGTGGCCGATGTGCCCGGCCTGATTGGCGGTGCCCATGCCGGGGCCGGGCTTGGGCTCGAGTTTTTGCGGCATCTTGAACGCACCCGGGTGCTCATCCACGTGCTCGACGCGGCCGGCACGGAAGGCCGCCATCCCCTGGACGACTTCCAGCAGGTTCGCAACGAACTCGCACAGTACGGGGTGGGGCTGGAAACGCGCCCGTTCGTGATCGCTCTGAACAAAATGGACCTGCCAGAGGCACAAAACATGCTTCCACAACTTCGCGATGTTTTGGCAGGAGCGGCGCCGCTTTTTCCGGTATCTGGTGTCACCGGTGAGGGACTGACGGCGCTTTTGGAAGCGGTCTGGCAGCTCGTACAGGCCGAAAAGGCAAAAGATGCCCAGCCGGAGGTGCCTGCTACGACGGCTTCGGCAGCCGCCGGGGAGGTAGTAATTCGTCCGGCACCAGTGGACGCCGGCGGATTCACCGTGCGGCGGGAGGGCGGCCATTACGTGGTCGAGGGCGAAGAGATCGAACGGCTGTGGGCCGTTGCGGATGTCGAGAATCCCGAGGCGCTTGAGTACCTGCGTCGCGTAATGGCACGAAAGGGCGTGATCCGGGCTCTGAAGAGGGCAGGTGCCCAGCCAGGCGACCGCGTCGTCATCGGCAAGATCGAAACAACTTTTGTCGAATGATGTCACAATATGGTTCCTGAACTGTAAATGGCAGGAGATTTCACGGTGATGTCAAATATGTTAACCAATACTCAGGACTCGACGGTGACGGGCAGCGGGAGAATCCGGCGCGGCGTATACGGGGGTACGTTCGATCCCATCCATTACGGACATTTAATCTGTGCCCAGATGGCTCTGGAAGAAATGGACCTCGATCAGGTGGTTTTTGTACCCGCCGGCATCCCTCCGCACAAAGGCGATCAATCGGTGACACCAGCCCTGGACCGTTACGCAATGGTTGTCCTGGCGACGCAGGACAATCCGCGGTTTGTGGTGTCGCGGATGGAACTGGAACGGCCAGGTCCTTCGTACACGGTCGACACCGTGGCGGAGCTGCGTCGGGTGTGGGGTGATCAGGTAGACATCTATTTCATCGTGGGGGCAGATGTGGTGGCGGAACTGCCGGAGTGGCACGAGCCGGAGCGGCTCTTTCAACTTTGCCAGTTCGTGGCAGTGACAAGGCCCGGTTATGATACCGCGGCGGTCGAGGAGTCCATACGAACGGTCCAAGAGCGGTTCCACGCCCACATCACCCTCCTACGCACACCGGGGACGGCCATGTCGTCGCACGAGCTTCGGGCGCGAGTGAGGAGCGGCAAATCGCTTCGATATTTGGTACCGCCTGCGGTGGAAGAGTATGTGCACAGCCACGGCCTGTACCAAGGCCGGTTGTGAAGCGAAGCGGAATCAGCGGTGAGGGGGTTCAAGTCGTGTTGGACGGGGTTTTCGAGTGCGTTAGGAGGGTATCGAGTTGACGAAAACGCTGTACGTGGGTAACCTGCCGTGGAGTCTGTCAGAAGAGGAACTGGCCAAGGTATTTTCGGCCCACGCTCAGGTGATCTCTGCCCGGATCATCACGGACCGCGAAACGGGACGCTCCCGGGGTTTCGGGTTCGTGGAGGTTGCGGACGGGGACGCCGAGGGTGCCATCCAGGCCATGAACGGCTCAGAAGTGGGAGGACGGCAGATCGTCGTAAACGAAGCCCGGCCCCGCCAGAACCGGTTCTGATGGCTGCCGGGGTGACCGGCTGACGTAACAACTGATTGGCCAGTGGGCAATTAATTGCGACTGCAAGGCTCCTGTGGGATATGCTCCGCGCGTTCGGGCTCTCAAGGGGCCTTTGTATTTATGGCGCCGGTGGTGCACAATGGGGCCGTACAGACTGATCGTTTACTGGAGAGACGGATTTGTCCACTGGCGCCATCAACTCGCTTACACCGGGACCTGAAATCACTCAGTTGATCAGATCGCGCCTCACGGAGCCCCGCTGGCTACACACGGTCCGGGTAATGGATACGGCTGCCGCGCTGGCAGCCATCTGGGCGGTGGACGCCGACAAAGCCCTGTGGGCAGCACTCTTGCATGACGCCATGCGTGACGAGCCGCCCGACCAGTTGCTTGGAGCCGCGGAGCATTACGGGCTCGTGGTCGACGCTGACACCAGGCACCGGCCGGTGCTTTTGCATGGACCGGTGGCTGCGGCCTGGGCCAAGAACGAGCTCGGCATCACCGATGACGCTATTCTCGAGGCGATCGCCCGGCACACCCTGGGGGCGCCGGCGATGGGGCGTCTGGCGGCGCTCATATATGTTGCGGACGCCTGCGAGCCCGGGCGCGATTACAACGGTGTGACGGAAATCCGGCAGGCGGCCTGGGCTGGCCAGGTGCGGGAGGCATGCTATCTTTGTGCCGATGGTATGATCCGGTTTTTGCTTGCGCAGCGCGAATTCATTCACCCACAGGCAGTGGTAACCCGAAATTGGTATTTGGAGCATGACTAGTTGATTTGGTGTTATTACACGCCGACTCTTCTTGGTATTTTCATACCGGTTTCATAGTTAGTTGCAACACTCAGCTAAGGTTATGTAGATTGTAGGGAGTAACATTACGGTAAGGACATTTAACGCGCGGAGATGTTGTTTTCTATGGGTCCGGCTCCAGAAAATCCAGGCCAGGCGCCTGCTCGCAAGCCCAAGCGGGTGAAATACCGGGTCAAATGGTGGCGGCTCATGACCGTGGTGTTGGTGGTGCTGGCACTGGCGGTTGCGGCTGGCGGTTACGCCTTGTGGCATTTCCTGAAAGGGCTGCAAACGTCCGTGGCTAGTACGTGGCCAGGGCCGGGACAGCGCATCAATGTTCTGGTCATCGGTGTTGACGCCTGGATGGACACGGGACCGTACCAGGGCATTGCGGCGGACTTCCACAAATATCCGACTAGATCGGATACGCTTATGCTGGTAAGTATCGATCCCAATACCGGTCAGATCGGCCTTTTGTCTATCCCGCGCGATTTGTGGGTTTCCATTCCGGGTCACGGCCACAACCGCATCAACGCGGCCCATGCCTTTGGCGGGCCCCAAGACGGCCCGGCCTTGGCTATGGAGACGGTGCAACAGTTCCTCGGTGTCCCGGTGCATTATTACGTGCGTACTAATTTTCAGGGCTTTCAGGACATCGTAGATTTGCTCGGCGGGATTACTGTCGATGTCGAAAAACGCCTTTACTACGTGGACAGAGCCCAAGGCCTTTACATTGATCTGCAGCCGGGTGTGCAGGTGCTCAATGGCGAAAAGGCCCTCGAGTATGTGCGTTTTCGTCATGACGCCGAAGGTGATCTCGGACGGATCCGCCGGCAGCAGCAGGTGGTAAAGGCCCTGATGGATAAACTATTGAGTGTGGGCACCGTTTTGAAGATTCCCCAGCTGGAGGGGGAAATCACCAAATACGTGGACACCAATATGCCGCCGTCCGAGATCATGTACCTCGCCACGCTGGCCCTAAAAAGCAAAGGGACCGCGCTGCAGACAGCTACTTATCCAGGCACACCCACAGTCATCGGCGGTGCCGACGTCCTTTTGCCGGATACCAAGGACGGGCAGACCCTGGTGGACAAAATCATCTGGGGTATCGATTACCAGGCCAACCAATCCGTTACTGTGGAAGTGCTGAACGGCACTGGGGCGCCGGGCAAGGCCAGTGAGGTGGCCAAGGATCTGTCGGGGCTCGGATTCGCGGTGACCAGCACTGGCACTGCTACCGGCAAGCTTTCTGCGTCCACGGTAGTGCTGTCGCACGGGCAGAACGACCAGGCGGTGCAGGCGGTGGCCAGGGCCCTCGAAAGGTTGGGTATCAACAACGTGGAGTTCCAACAAGGCGAACCGGCTGCGCAAAACGAACCGATGATCACCATCACTCTTGGTACGGATTTGGCCAATGGTGCCCACTGACCTGAACGGCCACACGGGCCTCACGCCTTCTTTGGCAGGAACGGACCAGGCGGCAGCAGCCATGCTGGCCTTTACCGCGATGGACATGAAAAAGGCCAGAGAGCTCGTTCTGCTTGAGGTAGGGGCAATTACTCCGCTGGCGGACTATTTTCTCATCGGTACCACCAATACCGCCATCCAGGCACGTGCAGTCGCCGACGCTGTCATAGAAAAGCTGGCCGAAAGCGGTGTGCATCCCACTCATACCGAAGGTTATGAGCTCGGCCATTGGATTCTCATAGACTACGGGTTCCTGGTGGTGCACGTGTTTACGCCGGAGGAGCGCGAGTTTTATAGTCTTGAACGCCTGTGGGGACAGGCGCCGGTGGTCCGTCAGGGGGAGGACTACCGGGGCTAGGTTAGGCCGGAGGAGGGTACGGCATGGACCTCGGCGAGCTTGTCAGTGTCGTCCAAAAAGAGGTTTCCGGGCAGAGGGCTTTGGCCAACGTGGCGGAGATTGTCCGCTACCACCGTATCCAGGCGAGTCCGGGGTACCGGCAGGCCGCTGGCCACGTCACGGTGCTGTGGCGGCAAAGCGGGGTGCCCGCGGAGATCGTCTCGTATCCGGCCGATGGTCAAACGGCCAACTGGGCGGATGTACCTCCACGCGAATGGGACATCGACGAGGCTTCCTTGTGGATCGTATCACCGGATGAGCATGCCCAACGTCTTTGTTCGTTTCAAGAAAACGCCCTGTGCATAATCCAACGCAGCGCTCCCACGCCCACGGATGGGGTGGAGGCCGCTCTCGTTGTACTGCCTGACGGTGAGGACGAGAGTGCATACGCGAGCGTGGATGTGCGGGGCAAGTTTGTGCTCACGCAGGGGAACGCCATGCGGGTCCACCGCCTGGCGGTCGAAAAACACAGGGCGGTCGGGATTATCCTGGACGGTATGAACGAATTTCCGCCGGTGCGGGAGCGGACGGACGTGCCGGATGCGGTGCAGTACACGTCGTACTGGTGGGGACGGGATGACCAGCCGGGGTTCGGTTTCGTGCTGTCGCCGCGGCAGGGTGAGCATCTGCGGAAGTTTGCCCAGGAAGCCGCCCGGCGGGGCCAAACGGTGCGGCTGCGGGCGGTCGTGAAAAGCCGGTTCTACGACGGGACGATCGAAAATGTGACGGCGACCATCGCAGGGACAACACCGGAAGAAGTGCTCGTGGTGGCTCACCTGTGCCATCCGCGGCCCAGTGCCAACGACAACGCTTCCGGTGCGGGCGCGGTCATGGAAGCGGCACGGGCGCTGCAGGCGCTGGTCACGGCGGGCGTGCTTGCTCGTCCCCGGCGCACGATCCGGTTCCTGCTCGTGCCGGAGATGACCGGGACGTACGCGTACCTTGCGAACGATTCTGGGGCGGCGGCGCGGACTTTGGCGGCCATCAATTTGGACATGGTGGGGGAACGGCAGGACTTTTGTGGCAGTACCCTGACCCTGGAGCGGCCGCCGCGGGCTATGGCCACGTTTGCCGGCGATCTCGGTGCGGTGGTGCTGGAACGGCTTTTGGCACGGGGGGCGAACAACCTTGCCGGCACTGCTTCGTATAGCCTATTCCGGTACGCGGTGACGCCATTTTCCGGTGGCAGCGATCATTATATTCTTTCGGATCCCACGGTGGGCGTCGGCTGTCCGATGCTGATTCAGTGGCCTGACCGGTTCTACCACACGAGTCTCGACACCCTCGACAAGGTTGACCCTCAGATGCTTGCTTTGGCGGCTACGCTGGCGGCGGTCTATGCCTATTATGTGGCTACGGCCGGCTTGCCGGAGGCGATGTATCTGGCCGGGGAAATGGCCGCGTCGTTTGCTGCCGAGGCACACAGGGCGGCGGCAGCTGGCGGGGATTGGCGGCGCAGGCTGGCGTTTCTTTTGGAGCGCAAACAGGCAGACCTTGAGTCCTTGCGGCGACTGGTTGGGCCAGCGGAGCAGGCAAAGCTCGCAGCGGTGCTTGATAGCGCCCGCGCTGATCTGCAGATGATCGTGGCCATGGAGACCAGGCGACATGAGTTGGCGGACGAGGCTGCCGGGTCGGCGTCCAGCATGGCGGCGGCCGGCGAAAAGGCCGGCGAAAGCCATGGTATTTCGTCCGACGACACCGAGCGGGCCAGGACCCTTGTACCGGTGCGTCTTCTGCCCGGTCCTGCCGAGCCGTCGGCGGTGCTGCGGCAGTCGAGTCCGGCGGCCCGCGACGCCTGGTACGAGTTCCAGAAACAGCATCGCGAGTTCGGTCGCGTGGCGGTACTGGGTCTATACTGGGCAGACGGCCACCGCACCGTTGCCGAAATCAACGAGCTGGTTGCGCTGGAGGCAGGTACGTCCGATCTCGGGTATCTGCTGCACACATTTGAAGTGCTGGCCGACAATGGCGTGGTGCGGTTAGAACGCCGGCAAGCTTGAGGTTTACATAACTTCCGTTGACAGCGGCCGGGCGCGGTATCTATAATTCTGATCGCGACCAGCTTGACAGGTTTTTCGATGGGCCCGTAGCGCAGTGGGAGCGCGTCTGAATGGCATTCAGGAGGTCACGGGTTCGAATCCCGTCGGGTCCACGATGTGGTTACCGCCGTGGTACGCGTTCATGACCCCAGCATCAATAGCCGGGGTCATGTCTTTTTTTCGTTGGCTACCCCTTGGCGGTGAGACAAGGTACTTGTTTGCAGGACTGGCACGAGTGGCCGCGAATGACATGCGCCGGGAGGGGAGAATTGGATGTCTACGTGGCCGACACAGCGCCGGGCCCCCTGGTTGCTATATGTGATCGTCGCTGCCACCCTGGCCGGCCTGATCTTCGTCGTGCAGGGCTGTGCGGGCCCGGATGAGGCGGAGTCACTTGTGGCCTTTCTCAAGCAATATGACCTGCAGGTGGAGGGTGAGCCAACGCATTTTCCGGTCACAGTGCCGGCGTCCTGGGAAGTACCGTTGGGGGCTTACCCGGAAGGCCTGTACTGGGGACTGGCCAACGAGCTGTCTCGCGACGTCGGGCTGGATCTGACCGCTCTCAAGGGCCAGCAGGTGGAGGCCTGGGTATATTCGCTGGCGGGTGGTCTCCCGGGTGAGGGCGAGCAGAGCCAGTTCCACTATCCCACGAACGTGGTGCTGCTCGTGCGGAATGGTAAGGTCTCCGGAGCCTGGCTGCAGTTTAATGTCATGAGTATTGGCCTTTCGCTCAAGAAAAGGAGCCTCCAGGACATCACGGGTCTGTCCTTCGAGCAATGGCTGGAGCGGAAGGGGTACTTTACCGATGCCGGTACAAATACTGACCTGGCTGGTCTTGGCCCGGTCGCGGTTATCAATGCCTTCTTCGATGCCATCAACAATGGAGACATGGTGCGAGCTAACGCCTGCCTGGGCCCACGACAGATGCTCGATGCGCTTACGGTAAACTTGTTGCCCAACCGGCTCTACAACCCTGGTTTTGGAGCGAACAATTCCCTGGCCGCGAATATTGAAAGCGGGCGGCTGCTATCCTGGTCGTTTGTAACCTAATGACAAGACGAGCAGGCGCATGGAGAAGTCAAAGGTCATGCCGGCGGGGGATCGGGTGGAGGTGGCTGCCGAACTGCAGATCCGGTGGCGGGACAACGCCTTCAACACGCCCACGGGCATGGATAGCAGGTTCGTTGTCCTCTCCCATTCGTACCTGGGCTGGAAGATCGAAGGGATGGGTACGGGGCCGTGATTGCATCGAGGGGCAAACGAGGATTCCGATCGTCCACAGTGCCCGGGTTGTACGTGACGGGGTATGATGGTGGTGTGTGGGAGGGGTGTGCTCGTGCCTGATCTTGGACGGTTCATATTGATCACCGGCGTCGTCCTGGTGCTCGTGGGCCTGTTTCTGACCTTCGGGGCGCGGGTGATACCACTTGGCAGGCTGCCCGGGGATATCGTCATTCAGCGCGGCAACTTCACGTTCTACTTCCCCCTGGTCACATCCATACTGATCAGCCTCGTACTCACGCTTTTGGGCGTGCTCCTGCGGAGGTAAGTGGCCTGCTCCAGCGGTATGTCACCAGTTGGCGTACCCGGATGGGAAAACACCGGACGCGACGAACGTAAAGACGCAGGGGAATAATGGCCGGAAGGTGAGCATGAATGGCAACAAGCGGTGTAGCCGCGCCGGCCATATGGGTTTCTTCGGCGTCCCTCAGCTGGGGTGAGGTATACCTGGGTTCCACGGCGAGGGGCCTATGCTGCCTGTCCTTGCCAGGGGCGGATCCAGCGGCTTTTGAGACATGGTTTGTGAAAAAATTCGGCCGTGGGCGCGGCTCATGGCTGGAACCTGCCACGGGCTCCCTGGCGGCGGCCCTGCACGAGCACGCCATCGCGCAGCTTGAGGAATATTTTGCTGGCCGGCGGCGGGAGTTTAACCTGCCGCTTGACCTGAGTGCTGGTACTCCGTTCCAGCAGGCGGTCTGGACCGCACTGCTGGGCATCCCGTACGGTCAAACCTGGTCCTACCGGCAGGTGGCGGAAGCCGTAGGGCGGCCCAGGGCGGCACGGGCTGTCGGCCAGGCAAACCGCGCCAACCCGGTGCCAATCATTGTCCCGTGCCACCGGGTTATCGGGGCCGATGGCAGCCTGCGGGGCTACGGCGGGGGGCTGCCGCTGGAGATCAGGCTTTTGCGCCTGGAGGGAGCCGACGCAGGCGTCACCGGACGTTCATCAAAATGATGCCTGCCACTACCAGAGCAATACCGGCGACCTTTTGAGCGTAAACAGGTTCCTGGAGGAACGCGGCCGACAGTAGAAAAATGATCACGTACTCCAGGCTTACCATGGGGTAGGCGATGCTCAGTGGCATGTTTTTGAGCACGAATACCCAGATCACGAAGCTGATGCCGAAAAGGATAAGGCCGGCCACGATCTGGGGTATGGTGAACAGGGCGATTAGCGTTCTTATGGGATTTCCGTAAACGATCAGCCTGCCAGAGCCGATCTTGATCAGGAGCTGCCCGACGGCGCCCAGGCCGATGGAGACAAGAGCAAGCAGATAGATCATTCATGACCTACCCCTTCGACTGTAATCACTCGTTTATATTGAGGATCGGAAACAACTACCCGCACTCTTCGCCGTCTAGTGCAGCAAACCTGCACAAACCGGGAGGGTCAGTGATCCGGGGTGGATCCAATACTTCGATGGCCTCTGGTGGGAGGGTAACACCGCAGGGCGCTCCCGGGGCCAGATCAGAGCCTGGTGCGCCAGCTGCGAGCCGGGCCGTAAGGCGTAACTCCCCGCCACCTACGGCGAGTTCGAGTTCGGTGGCATCCCCCGCCGGGTAGACGTCCAGTACGTGTGTGGGCAGACTCATCGGATCACCGGGTGGCCGGATGATCACCCGCTCTGGGCGTATCCACCAGTTGACCACTTCGCCTGGGGAGAAGCGGGCGGCGGCTGGAGCCGCCAGCACAACGCCGCCGGCTTGGATCGTACCCGGCGCGGCGATCCGTCCCCGGCGTACGTTCCGCAGACCCAGGAGATACGCTACCCGGGCGTTGCGCGGATGCGTGAACACTTCCCCCACCGGGCCAGCCTGCAGCAGCTGGCCGTTGTCCAGCACAAGCACCTCCTCAGCCAGGAGGGCGGCTTCGGTGGGGTCGTGGGTAACGATCACGGTGGCCATACGCAACTCGCGCTGCAGTTCCCGCAGCTGCAGGCGAAGGTCGCGTCGAACCGGAGCGTCGAGGGCCGAGAGGGGTTCGTCGAGCAAAAGAAGCTGCGGGGCACGTGCGAGGGCGCGTCCCAGAGCCACGCGCTGGCGCTGTCCCCCGGACAGTTCCCGCGGCCGGCGACGCTCCAGCCCGGCGAGCCCCAGCCTGTTCAGCCAGTAGCGAGCCAGCGAAGGCTGGGCACTGGCACCGGCGGTCAGGTTCTCCCAGACGGTCAGGTGTTCAAAAAGACCGTAATCCTGTGGTACGTAACCCACGGAACGCAACTCGGCCGGCCGCGAGGTCCAGTCGTCATCACCGAGGTGCACAAATCCGTCGTCCGCCTGGTCGATTCCGGCCAGCAATCGTAGAGTAACTGACTTCCCGGCTCCGGAGGGGCCGAGGAGCGCCAGGTGCCGGTGTTGTGCACTGTGGGCGAGGTCAAGCCGGAAACCATTCAGCTGCCGGTGGAGTGCAAACGATAGCAAATGGTCATCGCCTTGTGGAACTGCGGCTGTGGCAGCCGCCGCGCCGATTTCCAGCAGAGGCTGGAACGGGTCAGCGGTACCGGTGGCGCGAGGGGTGGCCCTCGTTGTTGCACGATCCGCCGGCAGGAGCTGGATGAGGGCCAGGAAGGCCAGGGCGGCCACCAGGGCGAGTAGCACGAGCGGTATGGTGGCCGGCAGCCCCAGGCTGCCGAACTGCACCCAGGTGAGTACGGGCAGGGTATACGGGTGGTAGGCCACCACCGCGGTAGCTCCGAACTCGCCGAACGCACGTACCCAAGCCAGGAGCAGCCCCGCGCGGATGCCCGGCCAGGCCAGCGGGAGGACGAAGCGGCGCCAGCGCCCCCAAGGCCGGTGTCCGAGCGTGGCCGCCACGGCCTCGACGGCGGGATCGACCGCCGCGAAGGCCGAGCGGGCAGCCACGATGAGGAACGGCGCCGCCACGAACGTCTGCGCCAGCACCACGCCGGCAAACGAATCGGTCAGTATTCCTCCTGTGAGCCGACCGATCAGAGAGTACGGGCCCACGAGGAACAGTAGCAGGATCCCGCTGGCCAGGGGTGGCAGCGCCAGTGGGAGCTGTACCAGCAAGCCCAGCCAGTCGAGCCAGCGGGCGCGTCCACGGGCAAGCATGTACCCCAGCGGTACACCCCCCAGGGCGATAAGCAGGCTGGACACGGTGGCGGCGGCGGCGGATACGCCGAGAGCCCGCCAGGTGGCTTCCATCCCAGGTCCCGTCCAGGAGGCGGATGCCAGTTCGCCGATCAGTGCCGCCAGCGGGGCCAGAAGATATAGCCCTAGCAGCGCGGCCAGCCAGGGCAGAGGGTTTTTCCACCAGGACTTCATTTACGGCGATATCAGCGGGCGCAGGGCATCAGGCACGACGGCCGCATTTCCCGTCAGGGTGGGTTTCAGCACCGTGAGCCCGTGTTGCCTGAGAATGGCCTGTCCCTGCGGCCCGAGCAGGAATTGCACGAACGCCAGCGCCCCCGGCTGGTCCGGGGCGTCGCGGAGGATCGTTACTGTGTACCGGGCTTTCATAACGATGGCATCGGGCAGGGTAATGTACGGCATGTGCTGCTCGGTGGCCTCGTTCGAATAGAAGAACCCCGCGTCCAGTTGACCGGCCTGCAGCCGGCCCACCAGTTCTTCTTCTGGAAACACCTGGGCCGGATTGTCGGGCGGCCCGAGCAACTGCGTCATCAGTCCCGGCCGGTGATAATACTGCGAGGCCTGGTCGAGCAACTGGATTGTGAGGGCGCCCTTCGGGTCAAGTACGGGGTCCGTGCGGCCCAGGCGAAACCCGGGTTCCGCCAGCACCTCGTACCACGGCTTTGTGGCCAGGTCTTTCGCAAATTGGCTTTTCGGGTTGTATCCGATCACCAGCGGGGCCTCGGCGTAAGTGACATACCATTGGACCCAGTTTCCGTTGGCATCGCCGACAAGTGTGTCATTGACCTTGGGCGACGCGCTAATGAACACATCGGCACGGCGGAGTTTGCCCTTGATCTGGTTCGCCAGGGCCAACGCGCCGCCGGCCACACCGCGGAAGCTGTAGCCGGAGGCCTGCTGGAAGGCCGGACCGAGGTCATGTTCCATGAGGTTAACGAGGGAGCCGGCATATAAGACGACCACCGGGCTGCCCAGCGAGGCGGTCTGGTCTGCGCTCGCTGGCGGACGACGAGCACAGCCGCCGGTAAAGAAGGCACCGGCGAGGAGAAGCGCAAGCAGGCCGGGCATGAGAATTACAGTCAAGTTCTTGTGCAATAGGCTCACCCTGATTTGTCTTTGACGGTCATCTTCTAACGTTGGCCTGATCGGACATATTTGTCAAGGAGCAACGCAAGGCTTTCGTAAACCACGGTTGTCTGACAAGACACAAGCCTTCTTGCCGGCCGGCAGGGAGGCTTTCTTGATGCCCGGGCCAGGAAAATCTTAAGGGGGAGCGCCACATGAACCTGAGAAAGATCGACGTGCCGGCTTCGGGAGGTGAGCAGGAGCGAGCCACCAGGTGCCGAAAAAGGAAGCCAGCACCGACCTGCGACCAGCAGGGAACGCTCGGGAAGGGGGCGATAGGCCGTTGAGACAACCTCCCAGGTGGCGGGTCTGGGTAATGGCCACTCGCCCGCCGACCCTGTGGGCATCGGTGACCCCGGTACTGGTTGGTACCGCGGCCGCGGTGGCCCGCGGGTACTTCCTACCTCTGGCTTTCGTGGCCGCCCTGCTCTCGGCCCTTTTCATTCAGATCGGGGCGAACCTGGCGAATGACCTGTTCGATTTCAAGCGCGGTGCCGATGCCGGGCCGCGCCTGGGACCCACGCGCGTGACGCAGGCCGGGCTGCTCCGCCCGGCGGAAGTGGCGGCCGGGATGTGGCTGGCATTCGGAGTGGCGGCGCTCCTCGGCCTTTATCTCGTGTACGTGCGGGGCTGGGCGATCCTGGCCATTGGGCTGGCCTCTATTGCCGCTGGTCTTATGTATACGGGCGGGCCGTGGCCGTTCGGCTACCACGGCCTGGGCGATCTTTTCTCGTTCGTTTTCTTCGGGCTCGTGGCCGTGATGGGTACTTACTACGTGCATACGGGCACGGTCGATGAACTCGCGGTGCTGGCTTCAATACCCGTCAGCCTGCTGGTTACGGCGGTTCTCGTGGTCAATAACCTTCGCGATGTCGAAACCGATCGGGCGGCGGGCAAGCGGACGCTGGCCGTGCTCATCGGCGCGCGTGCCACGCGCCTGCAGTACGGGCTGTTTGTGGCCGGCTCCCTGCTCATGCCGCTGGTGCTGCGCTGGGCGGGGCTGGCCTCCGGCCTGTTCTGGCTGCCGTGGCTCACCTTGCCCCTGGCAGTCCGATTGGTCCGCACGGTGACCACGGAGACCGGGCCGGCCTTGAACCGGGCC
>CADDZV010000045.1 GCA_902812875.1 Clostridiales bacterium | reverse complement strand
TTCGGGACCAGGAGGTCGGCGGTTCGAGTCCGCCCACTCCGACCAGCGCAAACAAAGACGCGGTGCGGGTGCATGGCCCTGGGTAGCGTACCCAGGGCCGTTCGTTTTGCGGCTGTGCTATCCGTTGCGGCCTACATGCTGAAAAATCTCCATGGATTGGTAATATAGTACGAGAGAGGGCGATAAACTGCTGGGTCGAGATTTTGGGAGTTGAGGGCTGTGGATGAATTGGAACGTAAGCTTGATGAGCTAAGAGGAGCCATCAGGCGTTACCGTGCCCGGACGGTGGAATGGGATCCCGAATGGCTGTCTACCGAGGAAGCCGGTAGTAGAGCGGTGTTGTCTCGGGAGCGCATTGACGAGCTCCTCCAAGAACTGGACGGTAAAATAGACCTCACCCAGGAGAAAGCCTTGGTGCTTGAGGGCGATAAGGTTTTGCGTGAACATGCTGCTGAGTACTGGCAGTGGTACTACAACGACGGACGCATACTGGAGCGTGAAGAACAACACATTCCCACCACCCACTGGTGGTGGTACCCGGACCGGCCGGACCTTTGGCCGTCGCTGGAGGAATGCCTGACAAGCGCTGGGCCCGCACCTGGACAAGAGTGACCATAACGGCACCTGGGAGACCAGGTGCTGTGTCGTTAAGAGTTTGAACCCCGATCAAGGCTGTGTCGTTGGCGGTTGTGTTCGCTGTAGTAGTTGAGACCTTGTTCGAGGGCATGCAGGTGCTGTACAACTTGCGGTTCTGGATAGGCCTATGTCCTTTAACACTGGCTTTCTGGACCATTGACCAGGCGCGGTCGGCCGACGAGATAAAACGCGGATGGCTGTGGTTGGGGTTGGCAATGATCATCATGCCATAGATGTTTGGAAGCACTCTGGGTTGGTGCATGCCTTGGCATGGCTCCAATGCCAAAAAGTTTAAGGATATATACCAGTGGCCGCATGCAATATAGCCATAGAGCCTGGAAGGAGGTGATCATAGTGGCACAGGGTCAACGAGGGAATCGAGCGTTGGTTCCACAGGCTACGCAGGCCCTTGACTCCTTCAAGTATCAGGTCGCGGCCGAAATCGGCATTACTCCGCCTCAGGGCGGTTACTGGGGCGATCTGCCGGCACGGCAATGCGGGGCGGTCGGCGGCCACATGGTGCGGCGTATGATCCAGCTGGCTGAGCAGCAGCTGGCCGGTGGTGCGGCCGCGCCGGCGGCAGGTTTTGGTGCCGCCACACAGCCGCGGGGGGCAGGCACAGCTCGTGCCTAGTGAAATTCGGCGACTTTAAATCAATACTGGCGCGTTGGGCGCGGCTGAAGAAGAGTAGGCAACTACTCTTCTTCGAATTTTTCCAGCGTTTCAATTGGCATCCCCCCAAGGGCCCCGGCAGGTTAATGACCTTCCGTGTCGAACATCGATGCTGTTTTGCTCATGCCCATGTGCGTCTGGAACTGTGGATTACAGTACCCGCATATCAGTGTGGCACGAGATGTGAAGGAATGGGAGGATGCAGCGGTTGGCAGTGCTTTGGGAGATTTTCATAGCCATGGCGAGGGCTGGTGTCCTGGGCTTCGGCGGGGGCCAAGCCTTTATTCCCCTCATCGAGGCGGAAGTGGTCACACGGTATCATTGGATGACGGCTGAACAGTTTGTGGACGCCATCGCGGTTGGCAACGCCCTGCCCGGTCCGATTGCAACCAAGCTGGCGGCATACGTTGGCTACAAGGTGAGCGGCTGGCCGGGAGCGGTGGCGGGCCTCCTCGGTATGGTGGTTCCGTCTGCACTGGCAATGATCATTCTGTTCGTGCTGCTCAACAAGTACAAGAATGTTCCCTGGGTAAGCGGGATCATCCGCGGTGTCCGCCCCGTCGTGGTAGTGCTTTTGGCCCTCATGGTGGTGGAAATTGTTCCAAAGTCGATCACTTCGGTCGCGACGGCCGTATTTGCCGTGGCGGCTTTTGTACTTTTGTACGTTCTCAAGATTCATCCCGCCCTGGTGGTGCTCATGGCCATGGTGGCGGGGGCCATCGTCTGGCACTGAGCGGCGTCAGCATCGCCAGGCCCTCTTGAAACGCTGGGCGGGCCGAACAAACCTTGACGGCATGGGGCAACATAACGGCGGGCTCAAGGGCCGGGAGTCATGGGTGCGTTGACACATCCTACCCGCTCCGAATATGATCGTCGTGGACTGAATACCCCGGGGGGTATACTGGGTGCCCCGTCAGGACGTATCCAAGCGGTTCCGACTGGCTGACTACGTTGACGGTGAAGGCGAGACTGGGCCCGGTGATACTGTTCATGGCGCAGTCCTCACTGACATCGAAAGCATTGTCAATCGCCTGCGGCGTATCGAGGGCCAGGTGCGGGGACTGCAGCGCATGGTCCTGGAAGGCCGCGACTGCCGGGAACAGATCATCCAGGTCGTGGCACTCCGGTCGGCGGTGAACCAGGTGGGCATGGCGCTCATTGCCCGCCATGTGCAATGCTGTGCACAGGACAACCTGCTCTCGGAAGAGAAGCTGCCGGGTACGATGGAATCGCTGATCGATCTGCTGCGGAAGTTCTGCTGATGGTGAGTGGGGGTGAGTCTTGGGTGGCAGACGAGAAGGTATACGATGTGGTGGTATTGGGCGCCGGGCCGGCGGGACTGACGGCAGCCATGTACGCCGGGCGGGCGGCCTTGTCTGTGCTGGTGCTGGAGAAAGCGGTGCCGGGCGGCCAGGCCATGAACACATGGAAAATTGGCAACTACCCCGGTTTTCCAGACGAAATCGAGGGCCCCGAGCTGTCCCGCTTGCTCGAGGAGCACGCTCGCCGGTTCGGAGCCGAAATCGAAATGGCCGAGGTGACCGGCGTCGAGCTGACCGGCGAAATCAAGACGATCGAAACCATTGACGGGCCACGGCGCGGCCGCACCGTCATTCTGGCCACTGGTGCCACACCGCGCAAGCTTGGGGTGCCAGGCGAAGAGGAATACGCCGGGCGCGGCGTCTCCTACTGCGCAACCTGTGACGGCGCGTTCTTCCAGGATCAGCACGTGGCGGTGGTGGGCGGCGGCGACTCGGCCTTGGACGAGGGGTATTTCCTCACACGCTATGCTTCGCGGCTCACGGTCATCCACCGGCGCAACGAATTCCGCGGAACCAAAGAGTTGCAGGACCGCCTTCTTGGTACCGGAAAAGTGGACGTGCTCTTCGACACCGTGGTAGAAGAAATCCGGGGCAACGACATGGTGGAAGAGCTGGTGCTGCGCCATGTCAAGACGGGAGAAACGTCCCGGTTGCCGGTGAACGGCGTGTTCATCTACGTCGGGATGAACCCGGAGACCGAACTTTTCCGGGACCAAGTCCGGTGCGACGAATACGGCTACGTGGACGCCGGCGAAGACACCATTACTAATGTGCCGGGCGTATTTGCCGCTGGCGACGTGCGGCGGAAGCAAATACGCCAACTGGTGACAGCGACGGCCGACGGTGCGGTGGCAGCCATGATGGCAGAGCATTACCTTGCGGAAAGGCGCACGCCTGCGGCAAGATAAAATCGCAACACTGCCACTTGGGAGTGGAGGTTGGCTGGTGCTGGTCACGGACTTCAAATCCGTTGGCGGGCGGTTAAGACCGTCCGCGGTGGGTTCGATTCCCACACACTCCCGCATCGTTAATCAAAAAGCCGCTCCCGGGCGATCCCGGGGGCGGCTCTTTGTTTCGTAGAGAGGCGACGGGGGTCTTCTTCAGAAAGTCCGGACCACCTCGTCGATCAACGAACCCACATAGGCGACGGCGTCCTTGATCGGCTGGGGCTTGGTGAGGTCCACGCCGGCCATCTGGGCAAGCTCAAGCGGCTTTTTGGTGCCGCCGGCCTTGAGCACTGTGAGCCAGCGTTCCACCGCCGGCTGGCCTTCCTGCCGGATCGCCTGCGCCATGGCAGTGCCGATCGTAAGGCCGGCCGAGTACGTGTATGGATACAGGCCGCGATAATAATGCGGCTGGCGCATCCACGTGAGACGGGCCCCGTCGTCGATTTCCACTACGCCGGCCCAGTATTCTTCGAGGATCTCGCCCTGCACGCGGGAGAGCAGGCTGGCCGTGACGGGCGTTCCGTTTTCGGCCAGGGCGTAGATGCGGCGTTGCAGCTCTCCTTCGATCAGGTGCCGGACGAAGTTGTGGTAGTAGATGCTCAAGAGCTGCATGATTACCCAACGGCGCATGCGCATGTCGTTGGTCTCGGCGAGGATACGGTCGGCGACCAAAAGCGAGTTGATCGTTGACGGCGCCTCGACAAAGAACATGGACGTCCGGCTGTTCAGGAGGAGGTGGTGCCGTTGCGAGAGCACTCCGTGGCCGGCGTGACCCAGTTCGTGCGCCAACGTGAGGGCATCGTGCAGGCTGTTCGTCCACGTAATCAGCACATAGGGGTGCACGCCGTATACGGAATTGCAAAATGCACCCGTGGATTTGCCCACGTTGTCGGCCCAGTCAATCCAGCGGTTTTTCAGCCCGGTGGCGATGATATCTGCGTAGTCCTGTCCAAGCACTGACAGGCCCTTCACAATGATGTCCCCGGCTTTTTCGAACGTGGTAGGCGGATTGAAATCGGGGTCGAGCGGCGCCTCGATGTCGCAATAGAGAATTTTGTCGAGCCGGAGCACTTTTTTACGCAGTTCCACGTACCGCCGCATTTGGGGTGCAAGCTCTTTCAGGATGATGTCGTGCAGCTGGTGATAGACCTCCACCGGCACCTCTTGCTGGTCCAGGATCATGTGGATGGCAGACGGATACCCCCGAAGCTTTGCCATCACCACGTTTTTGCGGACCTCGGTGCCCCAGGTGGCGGCGTAAGTGTTCTGGTACGCTTTCAGTCCCTTGGTGAACGATGCCCAGGCATTGCGCCGAAGGACGGTGTCGGCGGACCGTTCGTAGTGCCCTTCATACACGGCAAACGACATGGGCAGCTCATTCCCGGCGGCGTCCTTCACAGAATCGAAACTCATGTCCGCGCTCTTTGAGCGGGCGTAGATCATCGAAGGGGCGTCCAGGACTTCGCTCAACGCGGCGAGGACCTTTTCGGTCTCCGGGCTGAGGGTATGAGGTTTTTCAGCCAATACCCGTTCGAGGAAACGGCTATATTCGCTCAAGCCCGGCTCGGCAGCCAGGTAATGTTCCACGGTGCCCGCCGGCAGCCCGAGAATTTCTGAACGTATGAATGATGTTTCCGCTTGCAGCTTGGCCCCCAGGGACGCGGCACGGGCTGCCATGGCCTGGTTGCCCGCGGAGGTGCCATCTGCTGACTGGTTCAGGGACGCATAGGAGGCCACTTTGAAAAACCGTTCCTGCAGCTTTTCCAGGGCGTTGAGGCAAGCCAGAAGGACCGAGGCACCTTCGCCAAGTCTTCCTTTGTACTGCGTGACAGTGTCGATGTCGTTGCCGACGGCGACCAGCTCTTTCTCCCAGGCTTCGTCGGTAGGGAAAATATCGGCCAGGTTCCAGGTCTGTTCTACTGGGACTTCAGCACGGGTCAGACGTTTTTGCATCGGCATGCCTCCTGTATGTGGCCACCGGGTGGGTCCTTGGGTGGCCGTTGATTGCGGCAATATTTCTACGCTCGAACGATCGATCCTTTTGCGTCACGGACGTGAAACGAGAAGTTGAGTGCACCATTTGACAAGTGGTCTGTTATAATAGCACGCGGTCGGATAACACTGCAGAACCATCTATTCGTTAGATCGCTAACGCAGCACGTCCGGCACCATCTTGGGGGGTTGGCTTCGCAAGTCAAAAGCGGCGGAGAGCCGGGCTACCTTGGGGTGGTGTTTTATTGTTTGCCCACAAGTCCACCGGCGATCCAATGCTATCTCCCCTTCCAAACACATTGTGGTTTGGCAGCTTAGTCTTTCAAGGGCGGAGGTGGCAAAATGAAGAGCATTGGAACGCACTTGATTATGGAGTTGTGGGGATGTTCGAACCTTGAGTCTGCCAGCCTGGTGGAGAAAGCGTTACGCGATGTAGTGACGGCGACCAAGACCACGCTCATGGAGCTCACGGTGGTTCCCTTCACACCCGTCGGGGTCACGGCAGTGGCAGTGGTGGCTGAATCTCACATCAGCATCCATACTTGGCCGGAGCTCGGGTACGCAGCTGTGGACGTCTTCACGTGCGGTGACGCCGCCGACCCGGATGCTGCCATTCCAGTACTGAAAGACTATTTCAAGCCCGACCGCGTGCACATTATGGAGATGAAGAGGGGGCTCCCGAGTGAGTAACCGGCCGGTGACGGAATGGTTTGGAGAGGCGCCGGAACGAGGGTTCCGGCAGCTTTTTGCTGTCAGGGAAGAGCTTTTACACACGCGGTCTGCTTACCAGGACATGCGGGTGCTCGAGACGGTACCGTTCGGGCGCATGCTGGTCTTGGACGGTGCCGTTCAGACCACCGAGGCGGACGAATTCATCTACCATGAGATGCTGGTGCACGTGCCGTTACTGCACGTCGAACATCCCAGGGACGTGCTGATCATCGGCGGCGGCGACGGCGGGGCACTGAGGCGTGTCCTGGCCCACGGGGTCGCCAAGGCAACCATGGTGGAAATCGATGAACAGGTGGTCCGGGTGAGCCGGGAGTATCTGCCGGCGGTGGGGGCAGGGGCGTTTGACGACCCGCGTGCCAACGTGGTGTTTGCTGACGGCGCCGCTTATCTCCGGGAGGCAGCGGGAGAAAGCTTCGATGCCATCATCGTCGATTCCACTGATCCCGTTGGTCCTGCCCAGGTGCTATTCTCGGCCGATTTCTTTGCCAGCGCGTACAGGGCACTGCGCCCGGGTGGGGTCTACGTGACGCAGGTCGGTTCACCTATTCTTCTACCGGGCGAGTTGCGGGAGGCGTACCGTGGGCTCGGTGCCCTATTCCCGCACTGCCGGGCGTATCTGGCGGGTATCCCGTCGTACCCGGCGGTGCTCCTGGGATTTCTCATGGCAGGCAAGGAGCCGTTTGCATGGGCCACGCCACCGGAGATTAGAGCGCGCTGGGAGGAACGTTGGCTTGAGACCGCATATCTCACGCCGGAGCTGGCTACGGCGGCCTTCGTCCTGCCAGCATATGTACAGGCCATAATCAGCGGGCAGGATCTTTCGCAGGGGCGGTTCCCCGTGGTGGTTTAGGTCTTGCACCCATTCGTGAGGTCTTCCATGGGCAAGCAGCCAGACTTTTGCTGGCTGCTTTTTTATTGTAGGGCAGGAAGAATACGTTCTCCAACGAAACGCCGTTCTATATTGGGACCCGATCGCCCTTTCTCTGGCGGTGCACGTTTGGAGGAGTGGTCCCGTGTCGGAGGCAGCGGCACCTTACCGGCCACCCCATCAAGGGCGGCGGACTTTCCTGATCGTCTGGGTCACCCAGTCCATTTCCGTGTTTGGCAGCGCGCTGACGTTCTTTTCGATCACCATCTGGGTGACTCAGGTTCTCTACCCGCAACCGGAGCAGAAACCGGAACTGGCCGCTGCGCTGTCCGTCATCAGCTTGGCCTTTGCCCTACCGACTGTATTCGGTGCACCGCTGGCTGGGGCCTGGGCCGACCGGCACGACCGCAAGCGCACCATGATAATGATGGACCTGGTCAGCGGCCTGATCAGCCTGACCGTGGCGGTGCTCATGCTCACGCACGGGCTACGACTATGGATGCTGGTTGACATTGTCGTCCTGGCATCGACGGTGGGTGCGTTCCACTTCTCCGCGTTCGACTCGTCGTACGCCATGCTCGTCCCCGAGCGGCTTCTGCCGCGGGCCAATGGCATGATGCAGACCATCTGGTCCCTCTCCGGCATTCTCTCCCTGCCCACCGCGGCTGCCATCATCGCCGTGCCTGCCTTGGCCCGCCAGGGGCATATCCCCAGGGTGATGGGAGAGGCACTGGGAGGGCTCACCAACGGCGCTCCACTGGCGATTACCATCGATGCCATCACGTTTTTCCAGGCGGCGCTGGCACTCGTGTTCCTGCACATCCTGTCGCCAAAGCGGACCGATCTTGGGCAAGCCAGTGGCGGACCGAAAAAGAGCATCTGGGCAGACGTGAGGGAGGGGGCGCTATACATCTGGTTCCGGCGTCCCCTGCTGTGGCTGCTGGGCACTTTTGCCGTGGTCAATCTGCTTTCCGCCCCAGCGGGCGTCTTCATGCCGCTTGTCGTCAAGTTCAACCGGGCCGGAGACTGGTCCGCGCGCGGGTATAGCTTCGAGACGGCCCTCGCCCTGCTCAGCATGGTGAGCAGCATGGGCGGCGTCATGGCAGCCTTCGCCCTGGCCCAGCTGTTCAACCCGTACGTGCTGCGGGTGGAGGACAAGGCTTGGCTCGATGAGCTGGCGGCGCGGGCGGAAAGAAAGACCACGTTGCCAGCCTAAAGGTGGCAGTGCGGGGCTAAAGTACTTTGCCTGGGGAGTGGGAGCACTTGCTGGATTTCCTGCTCCCACCGCAGCTATTTTTCTGGTTGAGGTAGCTGGCCTTTGGCCGGCTGTTTTTTGTTTTTACCCCTTGCAGGAATTTCGAGCGGAAGGAAGAATCCATTTGGCGACGAAAGAATGAAACGCCGTTCTATTTAGAACGGAGTTTCATTCATTCGGGGGTGGCCATGTGGTTTCTTCCGGCGTTCCGGTAATCAATACGCTGATCAACGCCTTGAACGTGCTTGAGATGATGGCCAGGGCTGACCGCGAATGGCTGGGTATTTCAGAGTTAGCATTCCAGCTACGCCTGAACAAAAGCACGGTGCTGCGCATCTTGGCCACATTTGAAAGCCAAGGTTATGTGGAACAGGATCCCAAAACGAAAGAATTTCGACTCACAATCAAGCTTTTCGAGCTCGGCAGCAACGTGCTTGCAAGGACCGACCTCATCCGGGAAGCACGACCCTACCTTAAGAAACTGGAGTCCGTGACCGGGGAAACGGTCCACTTAGCCGTACTGGACGACGGAGAAGCTGTTTATGTGGACAAAGTCGAAGGGGAGCAGTCCATTCAGATGTACTCGCGAATTGGGCGCCGCTCACCGGTTCATTGCACGGGCGTTGGCAAAGTTTTACTTGCATTTCGCTCTGACGAAGAGATCGCGGCAATCATTGCCAAACGAGGCTTGCGGCGCTTCACTTCCAACACAATCACGAGTATGTCAAAACTCTTGGAGAATTTGGCTCAGATCAGACGGGAGGGCGTGGCCTTTGACGACGAGGAGCATGAGGAAGGCATCCGATGCGTGGCAGCACCCATCTACGATCACGCGGGGGAAGTGGTGGCATCCCTAAGCCTAACTGTCCCGGCGTTTCGCATGTCTCGGGAGAAGGCTCGTGAGATGGTGGGCCTTGTCAAGGGGACGGCGGATGCCATATCAGCCAGGCTCGGATGGACGAGAAGCCACCAACCTTCTGGAGGAGGGGTTCAGTAGTGCGGCACATCATAAACGACCGCCAGACGTTGCCCGACGAAAAACTGTTGTCTTGGTTTCGTGAGTTGTTGAAAGTTTACAGTCCGAGCTGCATTTTGGCAGATACGATGGAGCGCACAGGAGTGCTGCCGAGTAGCATAAGGCCCGTGGTTTCAGGACGTTTCGTCGGTCCTGCACTTACGGTACGCCTGGACCCGGGTGACTTGGTGGACTGCTTGGACGCTTTGAAAGTAGCCCAAGCCGGTGACGTGATCATCGTAGACGCGGCCGAGGAGACTGAAACCTCTATTTGGGGCGGTCTAATGACTGGTCTCGCCCAAAAAAGAGGTGTCGTAGGGGCCGTTGTGAACGGGGCGGTGCGTGATATTGACGAGGTCAAAGACCTCGCTTTTCCTCTGTACGCGCGTGCCGTGACGCCACGCTCAACGCATTCACCTTTTTCAGGGCGTCTGGAACCGATCGAGGTGAACGTAGACATAACAGTTGGGCGGGTGATCGTCCGGCCTGGCGATATTGTGCTGGCCGATGAAGTCGGTGTAGTGGTGGTGCCGCTGGCCAAAGCAGCGGACGTGTTGGCGCAAGCACAGGCCCAGGCGGAGAAGGAAGAGCGTACCCGGGAGTGGATCAAGCAGGACAAGACGGTAGACCAATTGTTGAAGGAATTTGGCAGGCTGTGACGGGAGATGCGTAAGTATGGCGGACCTGTCCGACCGTGCTTTCCCCTTGCTAGAAGTGCGTGATGTCACAAAGACTTTCCCCGGCGTCACGGCCTTGTCACACGTGAATTTCACTTTGAACCCCGGGGAAATTCACGCGGTGGTGGGAGAAAACGGCGCCGGGAAAAGCACCTTGATGATGATCCTGTCGGGGGTGTACCAGCCAGACAGCGGCGAGATCTTGCTGGATGGGCAGCCGGTTCGCATCATGAATCCAAGCCATGCCCAGTCCCTCGGGATCACCACCGTGTACCAGGAGTTGAGCCTGGTTCCCGGCATCTCGGTGGCTGAGAACGTTTTTCTTAATCGCGCCCCTACCGGCCCTTTGGGTCTAATTGATTGGCAGACGTTGCAAGAGGCAACGCGTCGTCTGCTTGAGTCACTGGGGATGGATGTGGATCCATCCGCACTAGTCAAAGATCTGTTGCCGAGTCAGCAACAGATGGTGGAAATCGCCAAAGCCTTCTCGCTACACGTCCGGGTGGTTTTGCTGGATGAGCCGACGTCTTCGTTGTCACGCGATGAAGTAGACCGGCTATTCACGCTGCTTCGGGCCCTGCGGCAGCGGGGTATCGGCATCGTCATCATCACCCACCGGGTAGCAGAGGTGTTTGATCTGGCCGACCGCATTACGGTTCTGAGAGATGGGCGGGTGGTGGGGACTTGGCGAGCAGTTGAGACCAATCCGGACCATTTGGTGGTCAGCATGGTCGGGCGCGAAGTCAAGGAGGCAGGCCACCGTACCGGCCTCAAATTGGAGTCGGTGGTCATGGAGGCCCGCAAGATCAGCACGCCGGGTCTGTCGGAGGTCAGTTTCACGCTTCATCCGGGCGAGATTCTGGGAGTGGCGGGCTTGGGAGGATCGGGCCGTAACGAACTCGGCCGTGTGCTTTTCGGGTTGCAACGCCTAACCGGCGGCGAGTTGCGCATGGATGGACAGCCGCTCAAACTGACCGGGCCGCTTGACGCAATTAAACGTGGCATTGGCTACATTCCGCCCGACAGAAAGACCTCGGGCCTGTTCATGCGCATGGCGATCCGGGACAACATCGTTGCTGGCAGCCTGGGGGCTATTTCCAGATGGGGGCTTGTGAGAAATGAGTTAGGCGACAGATTATCCGAACATTACCGAACGCAGCTCAGCATTCGATCCCGTTCCATTTTTCAGCCGGTTAGCACCTTGTCCGGTGGTACGCAGCAAAAGGTGGTGGTGGCACGGTGGTTGGCAAAGCGTCCCCGGGTTCTGATTGTTGATGACCCCACCATCGGTATCGACACCGGGGCCAAGGCTGAAATTCACCAATTGCTTGCTGATCTTAGTGCCAGGGGAACTGCGATTGTCCTGATCTCTTCGGAGCTGTTGGAACTATTTACTCTCAGCCATCGGATTATGGTGCTTCGCGGCGGACGTGTTGTGGGGCAGCTCACTCCGGTAGAGTTTTCCGATGAACGCGTAATGGTTTTAGCAGCCGGGGGCTCTGCAACGGGGACACAAGGGATGGTGTACGAACATGACTGAGCCGGGCAATGAGCACAAAACCTTCATGCCGGGTGCGGGGACTTGGTTGGGACGCATCCTGCGTGTCAGGGAGTTTTTGATCACCCTTGTCATCATACTGTCGGGTGTGGTCATGCGTCTTGTGACCCCATACTTCCTGACTGCCAGCAACTTTTTGGCCATCCTTATTGGTCTTGTACCCTCTGGACTCATAGTCATTGGCGAAACCATGGTCCTAGTAGGCGGAGGGCTTGATCTTTCGGTCGGAGCTGTAATGGCATTGTCCGGTACCCTGGCCGGGCTTTTCATGCTATCTGGGTTGGGGATCGCCCTGTCGGTCTTGCTGGCCTTGATCATCGGCGGCTTAATAGGGCTTCTAAATGGGCTTTTAATTACCAAGATCCACGTCAACGCATTGATCGCCACTCTGGGTACAATGACGATTGCCCGCGGCGTGGCATTGGTTCTGACAGAAGGCTTTACAGTCACCAATCTGCCGGGTGCTTTCAGCTACGTGGGGCAGGGTTCGCTTTTAGGAATGCCTCCAATGGTGTGGTTGATGATATTGGTAATCATTGTAGCGGACATTGCCATGCGCCATACCACCTTCTGCCGTGAGATTTATTACGTCGGTGGCAATGAACGGGCTGCTCTCCTGTCCGGCATTCCGGTAGACCGGGTGAAGATGTCTACATACGTCATTTCAGGTCTACTTTCGGCTTCAGCAGGCATCATGCTGGCCTCGCGCCTCATGGCAGGAACACCCACAGCAGGCAATGGTATGGAACTAAGTGCCATCGCGGCCGCCGTGATCGGCGGTGCCAGCTTGGTAGGCGGCGAGGGCACCATCCTCGGAGCGGCGTTGGGAACTTTCTTTTTGGCTATAATTTCCAATGCCAGTATTATCCTGGGCATCTCCATTTACTGGCAAGGAGTCGTCACCGGCATAATTCTGGTGCTGACGGTGGCGGCCGACATGTTCATCCGCCAGCGTAGCTCGCCCAGGTAGTGGTGTAACTGTTAGCGTTGCTCGGGTCCGAAAGGAGGGGGGAGCCGGACACAGGAGCTTGTACCGTCACCGGGCGAGTGGACCAATCAGCAGTTGTGACACTGATCGGATTAAGGGAGGGAGTCTGGTGAGCACGAAAGTGAAGCACGCGTTAATGGTGTTGGCAATGCTGCTGGTGGTTGCAATAGTAGCCATTGGCGCTGCCGGTTGCGGCAACGCACCAAGCTCAAGCCAGTCAGCCAACACGGGTACCGGTACCCAAGGGACCTCGTCTGAAGAATGGTACGTATACCTGGCCAACGTTACGCAGGTGCCGTTCTGGACGGATCAGAAGCGGGCACTTGACGACGCGGCCAAAGAGCTCGGCGTGAAGGCTACGTTCGAAGGGCCGACTACGGCTGACGCGCAGGCTGAGGCGGCTGCACTCGACCAGATCATCGCTCGTCACCCGGCGGGCATCATGGTGTTCCCGCCGGACGATAAGACGCTGGTGGATGGCATCAACCGCGCGGTGGCTGCCGGAATCCCTGTCATTACTATGATTGGTGACGTCCCCGGCAGCAAACGGTTTGCCCACATCGGCATCGATAACTATCGGGCCGGGCAGGAAGGGGCCAAGATGTTGTGCGAGGCTGTGGGCGGCAAGGGCAAGGTCGTCATCGGAACCTTCCAGGCCGCTGGTGTGCTGGACCGCGTCCGTGGTTACAAGGATTACCTGGCACAGAACTGCCCCAACGTACAAGTTGTACAGGTAGTTGACGACCACGCTGACCCGGCCTATGCCCCGAGCGCATACGCCGCAGCCATCGCCAAATACCCGGACCTGGCTGGCATCGGCGGTACGGATGGCGACTCCGGTGTTGGTGCGGCCCGGGCGGTAATTGAGGCCGGAAAGAAAGGACAAATCAAGATCGTGGCCATGGACCGCAACGCGGACATGCTGCCGTACATAAAGGATGGCACCATTTACGGATCAGTCGCCCAGAAGTCGTACACGGAGACGTATTTGGCTATTCACCTTCTTTACTGGTTGCACCACAACCAGCTACCCATTGTGGCCGATTGGCAGAGTGCCGGTATCAACCCATTGCCTGAACAAATCGACACTGGCGTGATTCCGATCACCGCCAGGAACGTCGATCAGTTCATGCCCAAGCAGGGCCAGTAACTTGTGTG
>CADDZV010000044.1 GCA_902812875.1 Clostridiales bacterium | reverse complement strand
CCACTCACGGTCCCCACCCCGCCGCGCGCAACCTTTCTGGCCCTAATGCCCGCAGCAGTGATGACCTCCATGCATCATATGACCGTGCCCGCCATGCATGTGGCCAGGATGCTGATGCCCGCCGTGGTCCGCACCACCCACATAGGCCTGCGGGTTGGCCAGGAACTCGTCACGGCAGCCCTTGGCACAGAAGTAATACGTTTTGCCTTCGTATTCCGCGGTGAAACGGGCCGTCTTCTCATCCACCGTCATGCCGCAAACCGGATCAATCGCCATCGTCAATTCCTCCTCGTGAGCTTTGTGCCCGTTCTGGTACAGCGTGGTAGCTTACGCCACCTCGTAACCGGCATCCTCGATGTTTGCCTTGATCTGTTCCAGGTCAGTACCCGGCTGGTATTTGAACACCAGTCGTCCCGACTTCAGGTCCACTCTCACGTCGGCAGTGCCCGTCACACTCTGTACTGCCTTCGTTACCGCCCGCACGCAGTGCTCGCAGGTCATCCCCTTGACCTGCCACGTCGCCTGTTCCACCCTTGTCACCTCCCTACGCCCGCTCCGGGTCGTAGCTGCGAAGCCGCAACGAATTCGACACCACCGAGACCGAACTGAACGCCATGGCCCCGCCGGCGATGATTGGGTTCAAAAACCCCAAAGCCGCCAGGGGAATGCCGATCACGTTGTAGATAAACGCCCAGAACAGGTTCTGTTTGATTACCTGCATAGTGCGGCGCGAAAGCCGCACGGCCGCCGCAATCGACCGCAGGTCGCCCTTCATGAGCGTGACATGCCCCGCCTCGATCGCCACATCCGTACCGGTGCCGATGGCCATGCCGATGTCGGCCGCCGCCAGGGCGGGAGCGTCGTTCACGCCGTCGCCCACCATGGCCACGACGCGGCCTTCCTCCTTGAGCCGCTCGACCTCGTGCTGCTTGTCTTCAGGCAACACCTCCGCCCGCACGTGCTCGATCCCAACCCGCGCGGCCACCGCCCGGGCGGTCCGTTCGTTGTCACCCGTGATCATTACCACGTCCAAGCCCATGCGTTTCAATTCGGCGATGGCCTCGGCCGAGCCATCCTTGAGCATGTCCGCCACTGCCAGTATCCCGGCCGCCTGCCCGTCGACTGCCACCAGCATAGCGGTCTTGCCATCTGCCGCCAGTGCGTCCGCCTCACGGCTCAACGCCGTATAGTCGATGCCGTTCTCATCCATGAGCTTGCGGTTACCCACCAGCACCTTGTGCCCCTCCACGGTGGCCTCGATGCCTTGGCCGGGTGTGGACCAGAAATCCTCCGGCTCTGGCAATTCCATGCCGGCCGCCCCGCGGACGATAGCCTGAGCCAGCGGGTGCTCCGACCCACGTTCCGCCGCCGCGCCCAGGCGAAGCACCTCGTCTTTCTGCCAGCCCCCCACTGCCACCACGTCGGTGAGCGCCGGCTCGCCCTTCGTAATCGTACCGGTCTTATCGAGTACCACCGTGTCCACGCGCTCGGCCCGCTCTAGGTACTCGCCGCCCCGGTACAGGATGCCATGCCCGGCCCCCACACCGGTGCCCACCATCACGGCCGTGGGCGTGGCCAGCCCGAGGGCGCACGGGCAGGCGATCACCAGCACCGCCGTCATGTTCAATAGAGCACGTACGAAATCGCCCGTGGCGAGATACCAGCCAACAAATGTGATGGCGGCAATGCCCACCACCACAGGCACGAAGTAGGCGGAAATCACGTCCGCAAGCCTCTGGATTGGTGCCCGTGATCCTTGCGCCCGCTCCACCATCCTGACGATCTGATAAAGTACCGTATCCTTGCCCACATGTGTGGCCTGTACCTTCAAAAGGCCCTGCGAGTTTACCGACGCCCCCACGACGGTGTCGCCCACATTCTTTTCCACCGGCATGCTTTCGCCGGTCAGCATCGACTCATCGACGCTGGAGTGTCCTTCCAGGATGACGCCGTCCACCGGCACCTTCTCGCCCGGCCGGACGATGAAGACGTCACCCTCGACGACCTCGCTCACGGGGACGTCCTGCTCCTGCCCGTCCCGCACCACGTGGGCTACCTGGGCCTGGAGCCCCAAAAGTCGCTTGATGGCCGCCGACGTCCGCCCCTTGGCCACCGCTTCCAGTGTCTTACCCAGGAGAATCAGAGTGACGATGACCGTGGATGCATCGTAATACACCCCCGGCACCGGGATGAAAAAGGTGCCGGCTACGCTGTACAGGTAGGCAGCGGTGGTACCCATGGCCACCAGGACATCCATGTTGGCGCTGCCGCCGCGGAGCGAGTGGTAAGCCCCGCGGTAGAACCGCCAGCCCGCTCCGAACTGCACCATCGTGGCGAGAACGAACTGGAAGTAGCGGGACATCAAGATCGCGGGCATGGGAATACGCACCACTTCACCGACGGAGGCCACCACCACGGGGATGGTCAGAACGATGGACGCTATCAAAATGCCCACCTGGCGCCGCATCTCCCGCGCCTGCTCGCGCTCGGCCCGGCCTTCGTCCGCCACCTCGTGAGCGGTATAGCCGGCCCGGGTGATCGCCTTTTCAAAATCAGACGAGTCGCAAAGACCCGGCATGTACTTTATGACCACGTTCTCGGCGGAAATATTGGCATGGGCTTCCGCCACCCCCGGCAACGCGGATAGAACCTTTTCCACCCGCTCCGCCCCTTGGGTATCGGCGAGGCCCGGGACCGAGAACTCCTTCTCCTCGAACGCCAAGCCATAGCCAGCTTTTTCCACTGCCCGCTCAATGTCTTGCGGGGACACAAGCTTGGGATCAAAAACCAGAGTGGCCCTTTCCGTCGCCAGGTTGACGTTGGCGTTTTTCACGCCTTCCAGCTTGGAGAGCGATTTCTGCACCCGCACGGCGCACGAGGCGCAGGTCATTCCTTTAATGCGTAATGTGGTGCTGGCGGCTGCGTTCTCGCCGCCTGCCGACTTGTCCAGTACGGCGCCAGTTTGTACCGACGCCATCCTTTTACACCCCCTGACGAAACCTTCACTCGGCACGGTTGGGGCACCGCGTATTGGTACCCCCTACCCGTACCAAACCAATGATAGCCGCGGTAGCTCTATATGTCAAGCGCTCGAGGCTCTCTATGCAAGTATACCCTCGAGACGCCGCCTACTTCACGAATTTACTCAGCACTGCCATGAGTTCGGCAATGGCCTCGTCCCCCGCCTCTTCCTCGATGGCCCCGACCACGCATCCCCGCGTGTGCGATTCCAGCACAGAAAGCCCCACCTTGTTGAGCGCAGCACGGATAGCCGCAATCTGCGTGAGAATATCGACGCAGTAGCGCCCTTCCTCTATCATCCGCTGCAAGCCCCGTACCTGCCCCTCAATCTTGCGCAAGCGTGCCAAGAGATCATCTTTGTCCTGCAGGTAGAACAGGCGAGCATGAAAGTGATGCCCCGGAGGCACCCCGTGCGCGGCCCCGGTTCCAGGGGTTTTCGTACTGGATTCGGTCATGTTTATACACCTGCCACCGTCGCCATTTGCACTGTCTTGTACTAGTGTACCCCATCGGGGTATAGCTCACAATTACGTAGCCCCGGGACATTGCCAACCCCGCCTGCATAAGCATTGCCATGAGCGTAAAGAAGGAACCGCATTCATATGCGGTTAATTAGGTACCAGCCCACTGTGCAGAGCCGATTCAGTCCCGCACAGCCCGGTGTTATTCTTACCGGGAGGCCGGTTGTTGCCGGTTGCACAAAGGGGGAAACGGTATGTCCAGTCGTGCCCGCAGGGGTTCAACCTCGGAGCCATCCCGCTCGTACCAGACGCGTGATGCCCACAAGCAGGCTTCCTCGAAGCCGCAAAAGCGTTCTGCCTGGCCCACCTTTTTGGGCGTTGGATTTTTGGCTTTCCTCGTCATCGCGGCCTTTTTGGCCTTTTTCCACGGCCAGTCTGCCAGCCCGGAAGTAAAGCCGGCCGTCGGCTACACGGCCCCTGATTTCACCCTTACTGGCCTCGATGGCCAGTCCTACTCGTTATCAAAACAAAAGGGGCACGGCGTGTTCCTTTTCATCTGGGATAGCACCTGCCCAGCCTGCAAAGGTGAGTTCCCGCAGGTGCAGCAGCAGTTCGAGAAGCTCGGGCAGAAAATCGACTTCTGGGCCGTGGATCTCACCTTCAGCGAGTCGTCCGTGGACGACGTACGCAAGTACCTGTCCTCGGCCGGCATCACCATGCCCGTCCTGCTTGACAGCCAGGCACAAGTCGCCCAGGCTTACAACATCCAGTACACGCCGACCATGTTCTACATCGACAGCAAGGGCATAATCCGGGCAGTGGACATCGGCGAGATCGCGCCGGACGTACTGGTCTCGCACCTCAACCTGATCGCGGGCGGGCAGTAGCAGCGGACAAAAGTGGGCATCGCATGCCCATATCGTTCATAAAGTAACCGAAAAAGGGCACGGAATGCCCCGATTCTGGGGAACCAGGGCAAGCTGTGTCCCTATTTCCGCCAAGCGCAAAAGGAGGCCGCGACGCATGCGTGACTGGAGTATTCGTACCATCTACCTGTACCTGGTGAGCTTTGTCACCCTCATGATGATCATCTGGGGCACGGTGCAGTTCATCAACGTGATGGTGGCTTTTGCCTATCCGCCTCCCATCTACTCCCCCACCCCGGCGGACCTCAAGATCCAGGCCGCCAACCAAAACGTGCCCATTGAGGTTGTGCAGGAGCAAGCCCGTATCGAAGAACAACGGCAGTTGCAGCAAGCCCGGTATGACCGCGCCCGTCGCACGGCCCAAAGCCTGGCACTGCTGTTAGTAGCAGTGCCTGTTTACCTCTACCACTGGCGGAAGATCCAGCATGACGCCCAGAAGCCACCGGCCAGTAATGAGCACCCAGCTTAAAGAGGCATTCTGGCGTAAGTCGCGACTGGAACATTCGCACCGGGGCCCTGGCACTGCTGGTGGTCGCCCTGCCGATCTACCTGTACCACTGGAGGAACGTCCAGGCGGAAGCCAAGATGAAGCTTGCCGGTCAGTAATGCCTGACTGCCGCCACCTTCATACCGACATGTCTCACCGCGGCTTTTGGCCCCGTACATAAACGTAGTGGATGGCATGCCCCAGTCCAATGTTCGGATCTTCCAACAACAACCCAAACCCGCGGTTCCCCGCGCCCCGGCGGGCGGCCGCACCGGCCTTGCGCCTGTGCTCCCATGCCCCCCGCACCACCGGCGTCATATCCACAACCTCGACGCTGGTGAGACCGGCCTGTTCCATCCACTGCCGGAAATCGTCCGGGGTGGCCTCGCAGAGGTAGTCCAGACCGATTGCCAGCAGTTCGGCGCGTGCGTCCGCCGGCAGAGGTTTGGTTACGATCACGTCGGTCAAGAGCACGGTCCCCCCAGGTTTGAGCACCCGGGCCATCTCCGGCTGGCCGATCTCTGTGGGTGCGCAAGTCGGGTAGATGATGAACTCGCTTATCACACCGTCGAAAGTGCCGCTGGCCGCGGGGATGCGAGTCTTCTCCGCCGGCTCAAACTCAACCTTCCCCGCCAGCCCGGCCGCGGCCACCCGGCGACGGGACTCCGCCAGCAGCCCGTCATCCAGCTCCACTCCCACCACGCGGTCCACCTGTGGGTATCGCGCCAGCCGCAGGGCCACGTCGCCGCCGGCGCTGCACAAGACGAAGATGCTCTTGCGTGCTGCCGGTGCACTCTCCGGCCGCGGCACCTGTCCAGGCTGCCCGCCCCCTGAGGGCGTCAGACCCAGATCCGCCTCCATGCGTGCCAGGATTGGCGACAGAATCTCAATTTCTGCTTCATCCCACTTCACCAATCTCCCTCCCCCTGGGAGGCATGCCCGGTACCCGGAGAGTAGTGTCCTGCCGCTCCAGGCGGCCGACGGTACTGCCGCCTGCCCCTCACGCCCGCGGGATGATCCGCCGCGCCACCCGGGACAGCGGATGCCCCTTCGCCTTGATCTCCAGCGTGTTAAACCAGCCGAACGGCGTGCGCTCCGCGTGCAGCCCCCGCTTGACCAGGGCATCCCGAGTGAGGTCTAGCACCCGTACCGCCACCGGGGGCGCCGCCAGTTCCGCGAATAGATGGGCGAACGGGTGCAGAAGAACGGTGGTTGTGCCCAACTGGGCGGCCAGGCCTGCGATCTCGGAAGTCGCGGCCTCCGCCACCTGCTCCGGAGCCGCTTCGTCCTCCTTCTCGACGCTCACCAGGATGACCAGGGCCTCGCTGACCTCGGTCACCGCCGGCTCGGGCGGTTCGACAAAGCGGGCCCGCCCTTTCTCGGTAATCTCGGACCGAAACTTCTCAACATGGAAGGCTAGAAAACGCACGAGTTCACACTCCTTCGGCTCGTCACTCCCGGCAGGTTACAGACTGCCGGTCTCCGCCAGCACCGGTCAACGAAGAACTCCAGCAGGACCGGCGTTTCTCCGTGGTCCAGGACGGCGATCTCCTTTGCGTACCCAATCGCCAGCTTACCAGCAGGAGGAAAGCGGGATCAAGGAGGAAGAAACCTTGTACGGGGAGGAAGAGCGGGCAGGCAGCTCGCCGGGCCAGCTCATGAGCGGAAAAATTAAAACCGGCCGGAGGATGGTCCCGGCCGGTTTTTTTATAGACAAGCGTTTCCAAGTAGGGTTGCGAAGTTCACTCCGCCGCGCCCCGTTACTTCTGCCCGTCCGGGCTTTGGGCCGCCTTCATGACGTGCGACAGGAAGGCCCGCTCGGGCTGCGCACCCAGGAACTCGATGGTCTCGTTGATCACAATCTTGGGCACGCCATGAATCTTGTACTTGCGTATAACGTCCTCAAACTCCGCCGCGTCGTACATTTCGCCGCGGATGTGCGGGGACTCCATGGCCATCTGATGAGCCAGGCGAACCGCCTGCGGGCAGTACGGTCAAGTAGGAGTTGTGAAGACCTTGATGACAATGTCTTTTTCGATCGCGGCGAGCTGGCTCTTGGTAGACGCCGCCAGCCGGTTTTTCCCCTTCGAAACATCGATGATGTCCTCGAGCAGGGCCCCGAACTCGTAGCCGCTCGGGATCCCAAAGAACCGGATGCCGACGTCTTTTTCGTTGCTCAAGAATGCAATCGCCGGTGTCCGGTCGATTTGGAACCGCTCCGCCATGTCTTTGTCGGCGTACATGCTGTAAACCTGGACCTTGATCTTGGGGGACAGCTCCTCCAGATCGTGCAACAATTCTTCGGTTTCATCCGAATAGTCGGCACCGCGTGGTTCCGGCCGGCCTGGAATGGTGAGCTTGGAGCCGCCACTGCGGAAGAGGACAAGCGTGACGTCGCCCTCGAGCTCCTGCTCAAATTTCTTGCGGATGAAATCCTGGTCTTCTTTGGCGAGAAGAGGCATTCCCGCACCTCCTGTGATCCGCCCTGGTCGTTGTCCCGCCGGCGATACCCCGGGGGGTATGCGCAAGGCTCTTCCGATTATATGTTTCCCCCGGCTAACCGTCAACATCTGTCCAGGCCGGAAAGAAAGGCGGTGCCGCCCGGGGACAGACACTTGCCGCTATGCCATCGCTTCCAGCCGCTTTATCCTTTCCTCAACCGGTGGGTGGGTATCAAATAGCCGGTCCAGCCGCCCTTCGTTGTCCTTGAGCGGGTTCCATATATACAAGTGTGCGGTCGCCTTGTTGGCCACTTCCAACGGCTCCGGGTCGGCGGCAATCTTGCGGAGGGCATTTGCCAGGCCCAGCGGATAGCGGGTGATCATCGCCGCCGATGCGTCTGCCTGGTACTCGCGTTCCCTGCTGATGGCAAACTGCAAAAGCTGGGCAAAGATCGGCGCCAGGATGGCCACGGCGAAGCCGATCACCAGGAAGATGCCTGCGGCCGCATTGCCGCCTTCGCCGCCGCCCCCGCGCGACCGCCGCCGGTCGGCGCGCCAACCGAACCTGAGCATCCAGTCCGACAACAGCACCACCACGCCTACCATGGTCACTGCCACGGTGCTCAGCAAGATGTCGTAATTGCGAATATGCGACATCTCGTGAGCGACCACGCCCTCGAGCTCCTCACGGTTGAGTTTGTCCACCAGCCCGCGCGTCACACAAATCACAGAGTTCTGGGGGTTACGGCCAGTGGCGAATGCGTTGGGGGCATTGTCTTCGATCATGTAGAGTTTGGGCACGGGGACGCCGGCGCCCAGGGCAATCGCTTCGGTAATGTTCACTAGATAAGGAAATTCGTTTTTATCCACCGGGTGTGCCTGGCTCATGCCCAATACAATCTTGTCCGAATAGTAATAGCCGCCCCAGGACATGGCGATGGAGAAAATCACGGCCAAGGGCACGGCATAATACCCCAAACCCGTCGCCTGGGCGAGGGCCCACACCAGGACGCCGACAAGCAGAACAAAGACCAGGATGATAAACGCGGTCTTCCGCCGGTTGGCCGCAATGGCATCGTAAAAGTTCTGGTGCATAAACCTCACCGCCGGCCCCGGGCCGCTAGAATTTTACGTGTACTGGGCCACGGTCGCTCTCGGGAATCTCGAAGTACTCGTGCGGCTGGAACCCGAACATCCCCGCAATCAGGTTGGCGGGAAACACCTGCTGTGCCTGGTTGAAGGCCATGACACTGTCATTGTAGTACTGGCGGGCATAAGCGATCTTGTTCTCAATCCCCGCCAGTTCTTCCTGCAACATGAGGAAATTCTGGTTTGCCTTCAGGTCCGGGTAGGCCTCTGCCACTGCAAACACCGACTTGAGGGCTTCGGTGAGAGCGTTGTTCGCTTTCGCTTGTTCGGCCACTGTGCCGGCATTCAAGACTGCCGTCCTGGCCGCGGTGACGGCTTCCAGGGTGCCTCGCTCGTGCTGTACGTAACCCTTGACCGTTTCCACAAGGTTTGGCACGAGGTCGGTTCGCCGTTTGAGTTGCACGTCAATCTGAGCCCAAGCAGCCTGCACGCGGTTTCTGAGTATCACCAGCCGGTTGTATATAGCGATAAACACGATGACCAAAAGCCCGACTACGACGAGAGCAATGATGGAGCCAGTGCCCATGACGCGTCCCTCCCTGCCTATTGCATTATGCCGCTACCCACGCACCCATGTGCGTGTTACAATCACTTGATACGAAGGAGGTGACAACCGATGGCCACCGCCAGCGAAACGCCTGCCCCGGCCAAGAAGCGCCAGTGCAACCGCGGCAAGTCGTCCAAAACCGAGTCCGGCAAGTAGTTAGACCGGTGGGACACCGTGCCGGCGGTCCGAAAAGGCCCGGTCCTTGGAGGCGGCCACCGCGAAACGGCGGATGAGCTCCTCCCGCAGGTCGTCCGCAGCAACGATTTCGTCGATGATGAGCTCGGAGCCGAGTTTGTAGATGTCGATATCTTGGCGGTACTCTTCGCGCTTTTGCAGCACGAAGGCTTCCCGCTGTTCCGGCGGCAGCTCGGCGATTTTCCGCTCGTACACCGCGTTGACGGCCGCCTCCGGTCCCATCACCGCAATCGACGCTGTCGGCAGGGCAATGCACACATCCGGCTCGAAGGCCGGCCCCGCCATCGCATAAAGCCCGGCCCCGTAAGCCTTTCTCACAATCACCGATATCTTGGGCACCGTGGCTTCCGACACCGCCGTGATCATCTTCGCCCCGTGGCGGATAATCCCTTGGCGCTCCACGTCGGTGCCGATCATGAACCCAGGTACGTCGGCCAGGAAAAGAAGCGGAATGTTGAACGCATCGCAAAGCCAGATGAAGCGTGCGGCCTTGTCGGCCGAATCCACGAACAGCACTCCACCCTTGACGTTGGGCTGGTTGGCCACAATGCCGATCGGCTTGCCAGCCAGCCGGGCATAGCCCACGATCACCTCGGGAGCAAAAAGCCCCTTGATCTCGAGAAAAGAATTGGCGTCGATAATCGCGTGGATGAACTCATACATGTCAAAGGCACGGTTTTCGTTCCGCGGGATCATCTCGTCGAAGGGACGGTGCGGCAATGGCGGCGCCGGTGCCCACGAGGGAGGATCCTCGCGCCAGTTCTGGGGGAAATAGCTCAAATATGCCCTGGCCACCTGGATCGCCTCGGCCTCGGACGACACCAGGATGTCCCCACAGCCGCTGACCGTAGCATGCATGCGGGCGCCGCCCATTTCCTCGAGGGTGACCTTTTCCCCGATCACCATTTCCGCCATGCGAGGCGAACCGAGGTACATGGAGGCATTGCCCTCCACCATGATCACCACGTCGCAGAAAGCCGGGATGTACGCTCCGCCGGCCGCCGAAGGCCCGAACAAAAGGCAAATCTGCGGCACATGCCCGGAAAGCTTGACCTGGTTGTAGAAGATGCGTCCGGCATGCCGGCGTCCGGGAAACATCTCGATCTGGTCGGTGATGCGGGCACCGGCGGAATCGACCAGATAAAAAATCGGGATAGCCAGACGGTAGGCAGTCTCTTGTATGCGGAGGATTTTCTCTACTGTTCTCGCACCCCACGAGCCGGCTTTGACGGTGGAATCGTTCGCCATGAAGGCCACCGGCCGGCCGTTGATCTTGCCGATGCCGGTAACCACGCCGTCTGCAGGCAACTCCTCGTCCAGCACATTTGCCAGGATACCGTCTTCCAGCATGAACCCGGGGTCTAATAGCATGCTGAGACGGTCGCGCACGAACATCTTTCCCTGCTCGCGCGCCCGCTGGTGGTATTTGGGCGCCCCGCCCCGCTTGATGCGGGCGATGGTTTCTGCCAAGTGGGAATCAAGCTCGCTCATGCTTACCGCCCCCGGTAAACCGGCTTGCGTTTTTCGCGGAAGGCCGCCAGACCTTCCCGGCGGTCTTCGGTAGGAATGAGCACGTCGTATGCCCTGGTTTCGATGCCGAGGCCGGTATACAGGTCCACTTCCGACCCCGCATCAATGGCGTACTTGGCCTGCCGCACCGCCAGGGGCGCGTTCTGGGCAATCTGCTCCGCCACGGCCATGGCTTCCGCCAACAGTCTTTCGCCCGGAACCACCCGGCTGACCAGGCCCCAGGCCTCCGCCTGGGCGGCCGTGATGCGGCGGGCAGTCAGGATCATCTCCTTGGCCCGGGCCCGGCCTATGATCCTGGGGAGCCGCTGTGTCCCCCCTGCCCCGGGGATGATGCCGAGGCTCGTCTCCGTAAGCCCGAATTCGGCATTTTCTGCCGCAATACGGATGTCGCAGGCCAGGCACAGCTCCGTGCCGCCGCCCAAGGCGAGGCCGTTCACGGCCGCGATGACCGGCTGCGGCAGGCTAGCGATGGCGCTGAATATGTCGCGGATGGTGCGTATGTAAAGGCGCACCTGCTCCGGGGTCATGGTCTCACGCTCTTTGAGGTCCGCACCGGCCGAAAAAGCCCGTTCGCCTGCCCCGGTGATGATCACCGCCCGCGTCTCCTCGTCACCGGCCAGCTTCGCCACCGCCGCCTGCAGGTATAGGAGGGTGGGGAAATCCAGAGCGTTCATCCGCTCCGGACGGTTGAGCGTGAGCACCGTGATGGGCCCTTTTTCTTCTACGATTAGCCCGCCCGTGGACACAGACATGGAGCCACCTCCTCAGCTGCGGGGCTGGTGCAACACCGGCCCGCACTGGGTCACCTGGGCGCGGAGGGTTTGTCCGAGGATCTTTTCCGCTTGGCGACCGATTGCCACCACCTCGTCTTGGCCGATGCCGGTGTGGACACCCATCTCTTCCAGCATGCACACCAGGTCTTCGGTGACGGTGTTGCCTGTGTAACCCTGATGGTACTTGGGCCGGTATCCCGCTGGCTGGCCGCCGATGCCGCCCACGGAGCCGTCGAAGATGGTGGCGCCGGCCAAAAGGGCCGCGAGATTATTCGCCATGCCGGTCCCGCGGGTATCGTGGAAGTGGACGATAAACGGCACCCATGGCAGGGCCGCGAACATGTAGCGGTAGAAAGCGTAAGCTTGACGGGGATTGGCCATACCAGTGGTATCGCCCCACTGCACGAAATCGGCCCCGTGGTCAACGTACCAGCGGCCAAGGTCACGCACCACCTCGATAGGCACGTCGCCGGTAATCGGGCAGCCGAACGAGGTCAACACACTGCCCACGATTTTCAGGCCGGCTTTTTTGGCCATGTCCATCATCTGGGCAACTTCTTTCTTTTGCTCGGCTACCGTGCGGTTGGTGTTTTCGAGGTTGTGGGCTTCACTGGCAGAGCAGACGAACAGGGCTTCGTCGACCTTGATCCCCTCGTCCAACATGGCCACAAGCCGCTCCATGCCCCTGAGATTGGGAACGACGACGCGATAGCCCACACCCGGCTTGCGTTTGATCCCCGCCAAAACCTCACGGGCATCGGCAAACTGCGGCAGATATTTGGGATTTGCGAATGAAGTTACCTCTATGTGTGAGAAGCCAGCGTCCGAAAAGCGGTCTATCATTTCGATCTTTTTGTCCGTAGGCACCACGGTATCAAGACTCTGTAACCCATCGCGTGCCCAGCACTCCCCGATCTCCACCCTGGCAGGAAGGTTGGCAAAAATCCCTGGTCCCACAGCACCTTCCAGCAGTTCGTAGGGAAGCGGTGTTTTGGTCGACACGCTTGTTCACCCCCATGTCGACATACGGCCGTGGCTAAACCCCATCTGGCCGCAGTTGTGGTGTGGCCTCACACGGCGAAACGGAAATGCACGATGTCGCCGTCCTGGACTATGTAATCTTTTCCCTCGAGGCGTATCAGTCCCTGCTCCCGGCAGGCCTTCATGCTGCCTGCCGCCACCAGATCCGTGTACGAGACCACTTCCGCCCGGATAAACCCCCGCGCAATGTCGGTGTGGATCTTGCCTGCCGCCGTAAGGGCGTCACTGCCTTTGCGGATTGGCCATGCCTTGACCTCGTCCTCGCCCACCGTGAAAAACTGGATAAGGCCCACAGAGGAATAGGCGGCCCGTGCCACGCGGGCAATGCCTGGTTCGGTGATGTGGTACTCTGCCAGGAAGTTCTTCCGGTCTTCCGGCGGCAGGCTGGCGATTTCCGCTTCCACGGTCCCGCAGAAGGTCACCACCGGAATGGAGCGGACAGCCGCATATGCTTCTAGCTCCAGGCGGCGCGGGTATTCCCCGCTTTGCACCGCCTGCTCGGAAGTGTTCACGGCGATCACGGCCGGTTTGTCGCTTAAAAATCGATAGGAAGCCATCGCCCTGGCCTCTTCCGGCGAAAGGCTTACCGTCCGCAGCGGCCGGCCCGCCTCCAGAACCTCGCGAAACCGCCGCAGTACCGGCAGGTCGCCGCCTACCTTGGCCCCTTTTTTGGCGTCATGTTCGAGCCGTTCCAGGCGGGTTTCCACCAGCTGCAGGTCCGCGAGCATGAATTCGGTCTCGAGGGCTTCAAAGTCGCGTACCGGGTTGATGTCGCCCAGGGCGGGATAGTCGGCCTCGCCAGTGAAGGCGCGGATCACATGCACGAAGGCGTCGGCGTTGTTCACAGCGGCGAAAAACTCGTTCACCCGGCTCCGGTTGAGCTCACCCGGCGTGTAACCCGGGATGTCAACAAACGTGATTTGTGCGGGGCTGAATTTACGGGGCTTGAACATGTCACGCAAAACTTCGAGCCTGGCATCCGGCACGAGGGCAGCCCCGGTGTTGTTACGGCTCCCGGGACTCCGGCGGATGCTGCCGCCGGTAAGCAGATCGAAGAGCGTCGTTTTTCCGGTCTGGGGCAAGCCCACAATGCCTACCTGCAAGGGCGATCATCCTTTCACTAAGGCCGCCGGTCCGCGGCAGTTTTCGTGCTGACGTGCAAACCGTTTCCAGTATAACCGGTTTTGCTGGGCCGCGGTGCGGGCAGGTAATGGCGTCGCCGGGCCGAAGTATGTATCCAACACATCCGGCGGCATGCCGGAAAAAGGCAAGGAGGTTTTTGCGTGCTCGCCATCACCAACGGTAAGATCTACACCATCACCAATGGCATCATCGAACGCGGCAC
>CADDZV010000043.1 GCA_902812875.1 Clostridiales bacterium | reverse complement strand
GCCCAAAGAGCGTTCTGGTCACCGCCGGTGACATCCTGCAGGGCGGCGGCAAAACCATCGCCGCTGTGCAGCCGCATCGCTACCTGCCACGGAGCCCCCGGGCCGAAGTGTGCTGCCATAAACTGCACCAGCGACAGGGCCTGACGGTAAGCCACGGCCTGGCCGCTACTGTCAAACTGCCCGTCGATTTGCTGCGGGCGGTAGATCTCGGCTGTCCAGTCCGGCGGCGCCGGCAAAACGGCGTGCGTGGCCTGCCACTGGGCGTACTCGGCCAGCCCCTCGGTGAACCAACGCGGGTAGCGGTCGGCCGCCTCTTTGTCTAGCCAGTAATGCACGAGCTCGTGCACCAGGGGCACCGCCGCCCAGCCGCCGGGAGACGTCGCACCGTCCGATCCGGGCCGGACGATAAATACCACACCATCCTGCTCTGCCCCTGCGGTGGCACCGGCGCCCTGGATCCCGAGAAGATTCCCGAGATCGCTGTAGCTCCCTGCCACCACAAGCGGGATCCGCTCCCCGCCGGCGGGGACCGCTCCCGCCGCGCCCGCCTGCTTTATCACCTCAGCCCAGGCCACCTCAGCCGCCGCGCCCGCCGCCGCGTCATCTGGACTCGCACCCACAGTATAGACTGCAAAATGTGCTGTAAAAGTAACGGGCATGCCTAGCCGGTGCAGCAGTACGGCCCGCCTGGCCGCCTCCGCCGCCGCCTCCACGTCCTGCCACGCCAACACAGGCGCTGCGGCCAGGCTTTGCGCACCGGCCCGCAGCCCGCCGAAAATGCCCAACAGCACTACCAAAGCCACCGCCAGGCTCCGGCTTCCGCCGGCGCGGCGACGCCGTGGCCCAAGCTTCACCTTGACCGGCATGGGTTACCCTCCCCCGTATCAAATAAAAGACCCGGTTTGTGCTCACCGGGCCTTACCACGAAATTATAACGTCAAAAAGGACTCACACCGGCCGGTAATTTGCGCCACGCCGTTTTCTATGTGGGTCTAGCCTCCTGACGGATAATAATTCAGTGGATTCACGGGGTCACCGTTTACCCGCACCTCGAAGTGCAGGTGCGGACCGGTGCTCCGCCCCGAGTCGCCAGAGAGGGCGATTACCTGCCCCTGTTTCACCGTGTCCCCAACGTGCACCAAGATCCGCGACAGGTGAGCGTAGAACGTGACCACGCCATCGCCGTGATCGATCCTAACCAGATTGCCGTAATTACCGTCCCGCCCTGCAAAGATTACCATGCCGGCATCAACGGCCCGCACCTGCGTGCCCATGGGTACAGCAATGTCGACGCCCGTGTGGAACTCGCTCGAGTACCGCCACGACCGGTACCCGAACGGCGAGGTGATCACCCCCGGCACCGCCAGCGGCCAGACGAATTCACCGCTGCCAAGCTTGGGTACCTGCCGCGTGCCGGTCAGCTCGATCTGCACCGTGGGATCCTGCAGGCGCACCACCTGGGTGATCTCTTGGCCCACGACCTGCCCGTTCTTGCGGGAAATGATTTCAGTGACCTGTTCTTTGCCGGGCGTGCCCTTTTGTTCGACCACATGCTCCCACGGCCACCGGTTGGGATCCTCCTGCACCTGCACCGGGAATGGCACGCTCCGCGTGTACGTCTTTTGTTCGGTGGAAAGCACCGTCAGGTACGGCCGGGCGACAACCAGATTCAGCACTTGGCCGATCTGCAATGTCTCGCTTTGCAGTTGCGGATTGGCCTGCTCGAGCTTTGCCACGCTCATGCTGTTGCGGCTGGCAATGAGCCACAACGAGTCGCCCTTCTGAACCGTGTAGTTGCGGATTTCGTCCGTCCCCTGCAGCAAGATATTCTCCGCATCCTGGGGCGACTTGATCTGGTCGATGGGAGCATCCATGGCTTCTACCGTCGGGTTCTCGGCAAAGTGCACGTCCTGCCAGTTGGTCCCGCTGTCGCCGTAGCGGGCTTTGTAGTCGGCCAGGATCTTGTCGAGCACCTGTTGGCCTACCGCCACGGAATCCACGTACACCACCGGCTGGCCCCCGATCACGATGGCCGCCGCCTTGGTGCCAAGCTTCAACGCCTGCGAGAGGCGTTGCCGCACCACGTTGGGGTCTTCCACCAGACTGGTGACCGACGAACTCCCGGCTGCCAAGCCGACCAACCCGCCGCTCACGGAAGAACTGCCAGCGTAGGTCCGGCCGAGCGTCACATCAGCCGGCGCCGGCCCGCCCGCCGCGTTTGCCCCCGGCCGTGCACTGGAAGCCGTGGTACCAGCGTTGGCGGCATCCTGCATGTACAGGGCTTGGTCGAGCTCCCTGGCCTGCTCACGGGTTACCGGCCGAAAGACGACTTGGCTGTAAACCGTGATATCACGGCCATACGACTGGGCGGCATTATGCGCAATCTCGCTGATCATGGACTGGATGCTCGCGCGGTTGGACGTGACTGCCACTACGTGGCCGTCCACCTCCACTGCCCATAAGCCCGAGTAGAGCCAGTACACGTAGCCGGCTGCCAGGGCCAACAACATTGCCGCGCCGAGCACTAGAAAGCGGAACCGCCTCGGCGCGCGCGACCAAAGCGCAAGATAGCGCTGCCACCACCTGGCAACCAATGGGTGACCCGTTCCCGTCTTGGTTTCCACAATGCATCCTCCTGAAAACTGGGATTACCCTCACACTTGTCCCGCAGTACGTATGAAAGAAAACGGTATATTGGCGGGACAGTGAACCCCAGTTCCAGGTCTCACGGAACGGGCAAAAGCTTTGTCGGCTCCTATTCGCTTTTTTTCACCAAAGTCCTGCTTGCGCTATCACAATCCCAGGCAAGGATTTTACCCACACACCTGGCATTTATGCAAACGCTCTGCCAGCATACTTCACAGAAAACCCTTTTCCGCCGCCACGACGCCATCGCTACTATAGACATTATTTTTTAACACATCATATGCTCCGTGCAGCATTTATTTACATATACGGGCGCCACGGTATGTGTTCACACGGCGTCATCCAGAAATAAAAATGGCCGCTTGCAAGCGGCCCCAATGGATCGGCGACTGAGCCGGCGATGGGAATCGAACCCGCAACCTGGCGATTACGAATCGCCTGCTCTACCATTGAGCTACGCCGGCGTTACACGATGCGTACTGCGTAGGTAAACTGTCGATCAAAAATGAGCGGGAAACGGGATTCGAACCCGCGACCCTCGGCTTGGGAAGCCGATGCTCTACCACTGAGCTACTCCCGCATGCGCGATGATTATATCAAACCGCGGCGGCAGCCGCAACGCTCAATCACAGCCCCGTGACAGCGCGTCTGACCGCGAACAAATCTTTCACCGGGAAGGTTTGCGCCCGCTCGCTGCCAATTGATACCAGCACGATCGGTACCCCTAAAAGCTCCTCTATGCGCTGAAGATAAGCCCTGGCAGCTGCCGGCAGACCATCCATGCTACGTACGTCCTGCAACGATTCGCGGAAGCCCGCCATTTCCTCGTACACAGGCTCGCACCGGTACATGACGGCTGCGCTGGCCGGGACCTCGGTGAGCACCTCGCCCTGGTACTGGTATCCGACGGCGATTTTCAGCACATCGAGCCCGCTCAGCACGTCCAGCTTGGTGATAGCGATCCCGTCAATGCCGGACACCCGCACCGCATAGCGCAAGGCGACCGCATCAAGCCAGCCAACCCGACGTGGCCGGCCCGTTGTCGTTCCGTATTCGCCGCCCCGGTCCCGCAGCCAGTTGCCGAGTTCATCGGTCAGTTCGGTGGGGAATGGCCCGTCACCGACACGGCTGGTATATGCCTTCACCACTCCGACCACAACGTCCACCCGCGTGGGACCGATGCCAGCCCCGATGCACGCCCCGCCGGCCGTGGGGTGCGAGGACGTGACATACGGATAGGTGCCGTGGTCAATGTCGAGCATCGTACCTTGTGCCCCTTCGAACACCACCGATTGGCCGCGGTCGAGGGCGTTATTCACGAGCAGACTCGTGTCAGTGATGTACGGGCGCAGGCGCTCGGCGTACTGGCGGTAGTTATCGAGGATCTCCCCCGGGTCCACGGTGGGAAGGCCGTAAACCTTGGAGAGCAGGTTGTTCTTGGCCTGCAGGTTCCGGGTTACCAGCTCCTCAAAAAGCGGCCAATCAAGAAGGTCTGCCATGCGGAGGCCTATGCGCGCTGCCTTGTCGGCATACGACGGACCGATCCCGCGGCGGGTGGTGCCGATCCGCAGTTGGCCTTTCTGGTCTTCCTCGGCCGCGTCGAGCAGGTGGTGGTAGGGGAAAATCACGTGCGCCCGGTCGCTGATCCGCAGCCCGCTGGTGTCGACCCCGCGGGACTCCAGGTGGTCGAGCTCGCTCACCAACGCACCCGGATCGACGACCACACCGTTGCCGATGACACAGATGGTCCCGGGGTAAAGGATGCCGGATGGCACGAGATGCAGCCGGAATTCCTGGTCGTTGACATGAACCGTGTGCCCGGCGTTGCTTCCGCCCTGGTATCGGACCACCACGTCCGCCTGGCGAGCCAGAAAATCGGTGACCTTACCCTTGCCTTCGTCGCCCCATTGGGCACCGACAACTACCACACTTGGCATACGGTCGCCCCCCCTGCCACGGCGCCGCCATCATAGCAAAGGCCCTAGTGGGTGTCAACGCGGCGCGGCCCGATTGCATGCGGGGTTAGCCGGGGCGCTGGGCGATGTAGTAGATGCGGCCGGCGTAACGGCTGACGGGCAAAAACGTAAAGGCGGTGAACTCAGCCCGGCTCACCAGGCCGGCCCTTCGCAAAAGTTCCAGGACGAGCCGGTGGGGGTAGCCGCGTTCCTGGTGAAGTTCGTGGAACCGGTGCCAGAGGCCGGGATGATTTTCATCCTCCACAAACCCGTTCAGCGTAATGCTCCAAATCCTTCTGACGGCGTCGTAGTTGTTTTCCCAGCACAAGAAAAAACCCGGCTCGTCAATGACGATCGTGTCATCCGGAATCTTCGCCAAGCGGTGGCTCGAGTTCATGTCGAAGATGAAATAGCCGCCCGGCCGGAGGTGCTCCCGCGCACGCTCGAAAACCCCGGCCAGTTCGTCCTCCTCGAGGACGTAATTTATGCTGTCATAAAGGCACAGGATCACATCGAAGCGTCCCGGCAACGACATGGTCCGCATGTCCTGCTGCCACAGGGGGACGTGAAGGCCGGCTTTTTCGATCTTCGCGCGACAGACCGCCAGCATGTCGGCAGAGCGGTCCAAGCCCGCCATTTGGTAACCGCGCTGGGCAAGCGGGATGAGAACGTTCCCCGTGCCGCAGGCGATTTCCAAAATATCTTGCGGCACGATGCGGAAACGGCGGAAAATGCCGACGAGGTAATCCACCCACTCGTCGTAGGGAACGTCGCTCATCACCCGGTCGTACACCTTGGCGAAGGTCCGGTACGGCTCATCTGCCGGCATGGCACCGGCCTCCTGTCACCAAAACTTTGGCTTGTGATTTTGGCGATACCGTTCCAGGAATCCTTTTTACCAGGGACAAGCAAGACTTTGCCCGGTAAGTGTAACCTTGGCGGTCACCGATGGGTCTTATTGCACGGTAAATATGATCACACAATGCGGGTAAAAAGGTAGGGGAGCCATGGCGGAGAAGAAAGAGGTTACTGGCGCGGAGGTGCCCTGCACCGTGGTGTTGGATCTTTTGCCGCTTTTCATCGAATCGGAGCTCACCCCGGAGGCGGCCGCCGTGGTGCAAGCTCATCTCGACCATTGCCCCGATTGCCGCGACGTGTATGAGCTGGGCCGCAGAGACCCCACCGCCCTGTCGCGGCGTGTACTGCGTCTTCGCTTCGGTCCGTCGGAAGGACCGTTCGCCCTGCAGAAAGACCTTTTCAAGCTGCGGCGCCGGCTTTGGTTGTGGGCAGTAGCAGGCGGATTCGCCGCCGGCCTGGTGGCAGCCGTTTTGTGGAAAGTGGCGGTGGCTTTATGAGCACGGAGAGCGAAAAAACCCGTGGCAAGCTGCGGACCTTCCCGATGCCGGCCGAGGCAGAGGAACTCTACCGCCGCTACCAGCCACAGGTGTACAAATTCCTTTTCCGCATGTCCGGCGACCATTACCTCGCCGACGAGCTCACCCAGGAGACGTTTATCCGCGCCTTGGCCGCGTTGCCGGGGTTTCGCGGCGATGCCCTTTTGTCCACTTGGCTTTATCGCATCGCCCGGAACCTCTTTTTGACTCACTGCCGCCAGGAGCGCCGCACGGTCGTCGAGCCGGCGGAAGTGGTGACGGCGTTCCTCGGACCACACCGGGCCGGCGAGCTCCCGGAGGAGTATGCCCTGCACTCGGAACAGCAGGAACTCGTGCAGCTCGCCATCCAGCGCCTTGACGAGCGCGAACGTGAGTTTATTGTGCTCCGGGAAATCTCGGGACTGACGTATGCGGAAATCGCAGAGATCATGGGCATCTCGCTCGGGGCAGTCAAGATCGGCCTGCACCGGGCAAGGCAGCATTTTCGCACGGTATACCGGCAGTGCGTGGCGGGATACGAGCACAGTCCGTCGGGAACGGCTCCGCAGCCTGCCAGCCGCACACCGTCGGCCGCCCCACAGTCCGGTGCCGACAAGGAGCCGGAAGGTCATCGCCCAATGCGGTGCCGTCCCGCGGCCAGCCGGCGACCCACGCCGGAGGTGATCACGAGTGGGTGAAAACTCTCTGCCTGCCACCAAGGCGGCCTGCGTACTGGTGCAGGAGCTCCTCCCTCTCTATGTGGACAACGAAGTGGCCCCGGACACCAGAAGATGGATTACAGAGCACCTGCAGGTGTGCCCGGACTGCCAAGCCGCCGCGCTCGATCTGACCCAGGATATTCTGGATGCCACCGCCCCGATCAAAGCCCTGTCTGATCCGCTGCCCCCAAACCCGGTAAAACCCCGTGCAGGACTGTGGCCGGTGATGACCTGGTGGGCGTGGACGGCGTTCGTGGCTGCGGCAGCGGGTACGTTTATCGTCATCATGATTCTGTGGCGCTAGCCTTGGCCGCGCGGGCCGGCCGGTACGGCCAGGACCATGAGCAGTCGCTCCGACCGGAGCTGAAACCCCCAGTTCAGAAAAGGCACCAGGGCCGACTGGTCCTGCCCGACCACCTGGGCACGCGCTTCCGCAAATCCGAGCTCGCGTAAGACGGCCAAGGCATGGCGAAGCAGTACCGATTCCAACTGCGGCCGCTCAGAACCGGGGCGGGCCCCCAGAAGCATGATCATACCGGTGTCGAGATCCACCCCCGTGAGCCCCAATGCCTGGTCCTGCCGCCAGGCCAGGTAGCCCTGTACATGGGCGGCAGCGGCCGCTCCCGGGTACTGGTCGCCCGTCTGACTGTCCTGCCCAAAGACTGACTCATAGAGCTCATGCCAGGCCGCAGCGTCGTGCGGCCAGCGCACCGGTGCTACCGTCACGCCTGGCAACGGTCTACTCGCGGCCGGGGGCGGCCAGGCAAGGTTGTAGGTGAGATCCCACCAACGGCCCGCGCCTACGAATCCCAGACGTTCCACTAGTCCCACCAGCGGGTCGTCCAACGGCAAAAAGGCGTCCACCCACTTGGCACCGGCGGTGCGTGCCAGCGCGATGGCCCGCCGCCCAATAGCCTCGCCAAGCCCAAGCTTGACGCCCTCTGGTGACACCCACGGGCCCGCCAGCGTTACCCGGCCTAGCGCCACGCGGGCGTCGTCCACCAGGATACCGCCCCAGCCGAGGACCGTGCCTGGCGGCTCGCGCTGCACCGCCACCACCAGATATTCCGGCCGCACGTCCGCGTAATCGGTAAAAAACCGCGCCAGCTCATCGGCGCCGGCCTGCGGTCCGAGCGGGCCACCCGCCACCAGAGACAAAGCGGCCAGGGCCGGAATATCGTTCTTGGAAAAAGGCCGCAGGACGTACCGGACCTCCCCCTGCCACAGGCGCCGTTGCCACGGGGCACCGTCCACCGGCGTAATCACCAAATCCAGTGCCTCGATGGCGCCCGGCACAAGCGGCCTGCCCTTGCTCGCGAGGTCAAGGACCAGAGCCGGTGCCAGCCTTTGCATGATCCCCGTTACGCCTGCCCATGGCCCGCCCGGACTGAACGCATCCGCCACGCGGGCATACAGGGTGGTGTCGGCCTGCCCGTGCTCGATAAGCTCCCGGAGCCCGGAAAGTAGCGTCTTGATCTCCTGCAGGCTGTAGCCGTTTTGTTCCATGTGCCGCAGAAGCCGCAACATGCCGATCACGTAAGCCGGATAATACCCGGTGCGGCCACCCTGGGGAGCCTTTTGCACCACCGGCCGCGGTATGAGGCCGCGCGACCGGTACAGGCGTAGACTGCGCGGCGTCAGCACAAACCCCTGACGCTCCAGACGGGCTACTACCTCTGACCATGGCAAAAGATCATCTGGCATGGGCAATCGCTTCGCTCTCTGTCTTTCGCACTCCTCCTCCGCTACCGGCCCGCTGGTGCATATTGACACGGGGCTACCCGGCAATATAATTAGAGTCCGGATTTTAGCACTCACCGGTAGAGAGTGCTAACAACCGCCATGGACGATTCGGCAGGGAAAGGAGGAACACACATGACAGAAGTGGCGGAGAAAACCATCACTTTGCGGCCTCTCGGCGACCGTGTTGTGCTACGTCCCATCACAGAAGAGGGCAAAACCCCTGCAGGCATTGTCCTGCCCGACACGGCCAAGGAAAAGCCGCAGGAGGGTGAAGTGGTCGCGGTCGGCCCCGGGCGCGTGCTCGACAATGGCCAGCTCGTCCCCATGCAGGTCAAGGTCGGTGACCGCGTCCTCTTCGCCAAGTATTCCGGCACTGAGGTCAAAATTGATGGTCAGGAGTATCTGATCCTCCACGAAGGCGATATCCTGGCCATCCGCTCCTAATCTGGCACCAATTCACGGGGAGGTAGGGAAAGCATGCCGAAGCAACTCGTGTTCGATGCAGAGGCCCGGGCCGCTCTCAAGCGCGGCGTTGACATCGTGGCCCACGCTGTCAAGGTAACCCTGGGTCCCAAAGGCCGTAACGTCGTTCTGGGCCGGAAGTTTGGTTCGCCGGTCATCACCAAGGACGGCGTCAGTGTGGCCAAGGAAATCGAGCTCAAAGACCCGTACGAGAACATGGGCGCCCAGCTTTGCAAAGAAGTGGCCTCCAAGACCAACGACGTCGCCGGTGACGGTACCACTACAGCGACCGTGCTCGCCCAGGCCATCGTCACCGAGGGTCTCAAGAACGTGGCGGCCGGGGCCAATCCCATGCTGATCAAACGCGGCATCGACAAAGCAGTAGAGGCTGCCGTAGCCGAACTCAAGCGCTTGGCCATCCCGGTCAAGACCACCGACGACATCGCCCATGTGGCTTCCATCGCCGCCAACGATGAGGAAATCGGCCGGCTGATCGCCAATGCCATGGAGAAGGTCGGCAAAGACGGCGTGATCACGGTCGAGGAATCCAAAGGCATGGAGACCGAGGTCGAGATCGTAGAAGGCATGGAGTTTGACCGCGGCTACATCTCTGCCTATTTCGTGACCAACACCGAAACCATGGAGGCAGAGCTGGAAGACCCGTACATCCTCATTTACGAAAAGAAGATTTCTGCCGTGGCTGACCTGCTCCCGCTCCTGGAAAAAGTTCTGCGGGCGGGCAAGCCGCTCGTCATCATTGCGGAGGACGTGGAAGGCGAAGCCCTGGCTACGTTGGTCGTCAACAAGGTGCGCGGCACCCTGAACGCGGTGGCCGTCAAGGCGCCCGGCTTCGGCGATCGCCGCAAGGATATGCTCCAGGACATCGCCATCCTCACGGGCGGCACCTTCATCTCCGAGGACCTGGGTGTCAAGCTCGAGAATGCTGATCTGCACATGCTCGGCCAGGCCAAGAAGGTGCGGGTCACCAAGGAGAAAACCACCATTGTCGAGGGCGCCGGCGACCGGGCGGCCATTGAGGCCCGCATCCAGCGGATCAAGCGGCAGATCGAGGAAACCGATTCCGATTACGACCGCGAGAAGCTCCAGGAACGCTTGGCCAAGCTTGCCGGCGGCGTGGCCGTGGTGAAAGTTGGTGCCGCCACGGAGACCGCCATGAAAGAAAAGAAGCATCGGGTGGAGGACGCCTTGAACGCTACCCGGGCCGGTGTCGAGGAGGGCATGGTGCCTGGCGGCGGCGTGACCCTGATCAATATCATCCCGGCCCTCAACAACGTGCAGGCCGAAGGCGACGAGAAGGTCGGGGTTGAGATCGTCAAGCGGGCGCTCGAGGAGCCGCTCCGCCAGATCGCCGAGAACGCCGGTCTTGAGGGGTCCGTGGTGGTGGAACGGGTCAAGCGTGAGAAGCCCGGCATCGGTCTGAACGCGGTCACGGAGGAGTACGTGGACATGCTCCAGGCCGGCATCGCCGATCCGGTGAAGGTCACGCGTTACGCATTGCAGAACGCGGCTTCGATTGCAGGCCTTCTGCTCACCACCGAGGCCCTCGTGGCCGACATGCCGGAGGAGAAAAAAGAGCCGGCTTACCCCTCCAACCCTGATATGGACTTTTAGGCCAGCGGATCGAAACACTGACGCATCTGAAAAGCCCCCTCCTGCGGGAGGGGGCTTTTTTATTGGCCTTGTCTTTTCACGTTTCGCTGTGCAGGGCCATACAATGCACTGACCCACCCTACGAAACCAGCAGATCGGCTTCTAGCGGCCAAAAGGGGGAGAGATGAGTCCATGGAAGAAGGCGACTTTCGTCTGGTATCGGTCGAAACCAACGTAGCCACGGGCCGGCTGCGGGCCGAACCCTCGTACACCTTGCAGCCCGTGCACACACCCGATACCGTGCTCGGCTGTTGGATAACAAATGTCGGCTTCAGCGGCAACCCGGGACGCCAGTACTGCGATCTAACGGGACGCTTCGACATCCACGTCTGGTACTCGTACGACCACATGCGCCGCAGCGAAGTCGTTACTCACACCGTGACGTTCCACGGCCGCGTCACCCTGCGCCAGTTGGTGGACGAACGCACCGGTGAAGACGAACGCTGCTTTGTCACGGTGACGACGCCGCCCACCTGCGTGGACGTGGCTATCCGCCAGGACGTGCTGCATGTTACGGTAGAGCTGGCCGTTGCAGTGGCCGTATTTGGCCGCGCCCGCCTGTGCGTGCACGTATATCCAAACGAACTAGCGGAAGCCGGCGACAAAAAGGGCTACTGGGATAAAGGATACATAGAGGAGGCCAAATGAGGCTCAGGATCTTGCCGACGGTACAACCTCCACCACGACGCGGGCAGTAATCTCCGGACCTACGCGGACTGTGATCGCGTATGATCCCAGGTTTTTGATTGGCTCCTCCAGTTCCACCTGGCGGCGGTCGATCGTGCTGCCGGTGGCCTGGGAAAGGGCGTCGGCCACCTGTTTGTTGGTAACCGAGCCGAAGAGGCGCCCGCCCTCGCCCGCCTTGGCTTCAATCTGAATATGTAGACCCGTCAGGCGCTCTGCCAGTTCCCGGGCCTGGAGCTTTGCCCTCTCCAGGCGCCGCGCCTGCATGACCCGTTGCCGCTCGGCCTCTTGCAGCCGGTTGGAGGTCGCCACCGTCGCGAGCCCCCGCGGCACCAGGTAATTCCGGGCGTAACCTTCTGATACCTCCACCACATCGCCCTTGGCACCCAAGCCTTTGACATCCTTGGCCAGTATGACCTTCATCGGATACCCCGCCTTGTACGCGCACCAAGACCCCGGAAGTCGAACATGATGTCAAGACCGCCCAGTATGGCCATAGCCAGGATCAACGGCAAACGCGCTCCCAGCATGAAAAGGAAGATCATCACCAGTACCCGAAACCCCCGCGGCAGCCGCCACCGCACAAGCCAGGAGTAGATCACGGCCATACCTTCGACGAGCATGAAGGCTTCGCCGAACACCTCGAGATTGTACGCCAGTATCTGCCACCAGGCCTGCCCAATCTCGCGGTAAATGGCAAGCGGTGTGGCCCCGATCACGTAGGTGATGAGCACCCACCAGCCAAACCGCCAGCGGGCAAACGGCAACATGTCGCGCACGCGGTTGCCAATGAGCCTGAGTACCAGGCGCGCCCCCGCAAAGCCGGGCACGATGTAGGCAAACGACGCCAAGCTGAGGATAACCGGTGCCAAAACACTCATGAACTCACGGATGATCGGCTGCCACATGCTCAGATTTTCTGCCACGCTTTGCATATGCACGGTGGGTAGAACTTCCGCGGCGGCATTGAACCACGCGTCCACCGCACCGCTCACCCACGAGAACATGCCTTGTTTACTGATGATGCCAAAGAGCATGGCCGCCGCCAGCTGGCCAATTACCGTGAGCACGCCCGCCAGCACAACCGTCTCCGCAGGCGGTGCCTGGCGGCGTTCACCTTCGCCCACCGCCGCCACCGTCGGTCCAAGCAAAAGTGCCAGCAACAAAGCCGACATTGGTCCCCCCAGAAACCCGACCACAATGAGGGAGACCACGGCGGCCGACAAACCCCAGACCGGGCCCTGCCGCACGTAGGTGACGATGAGCGGCACCGGCCACAGCAGGCTGAACACGAAGCCTGCCACCGGAACCCATAGCCCAGCCATGGCCAGTACCACGGCCAATGCAGCCATCACACCACCCTCAGCGACTGCCGTGGCGCTCCTGGACATATGACGTCACCCCTTGTGCCAAGCCAAGCCGGACCGGGCCGCCGCGTCATGTTTACGCAACGGCAGCGGCCACTCTAGCCCCTGCTACAGCTGGATCAGTCGACGGTAAACGGCAAAAGAGCCACTATGCGCGCCCGTTTGATCGCCCGTGTGAGCTGGCGCTGGTGATGTGCGCAGTTACCGGAGACACGCCGGGGAATAATCTTGCCACGTTCCGACAGGTACTTCCGCAGCCGTGCGGTGTCTTTATAGTCGATGTACTCGACTTTATCTACGCAAAAGCTGCAAACCTTTTTGCGGGCACGGTGCCCGCGTTCCCGTTTAGGCAATTCCGGACTACCTCCTGCATAAAACCGGCCTAAAACGGCAGGTCATCGTCGTTATTGAATGGGTAATCATTGCTCCATGGATCCGGCTCGTCGCCGAGCTCACCCGGGGGCATGGATTCAGACGGCCCACGCTCGCGGGCAGTAGTCCGCTCGGCTCCCGCCTGCTCGCCGCCTGCGTAAGCCTGGTCCGCGGACGGACGGTCGAGAAAGCGTACTTCGTCCGCCACCACTTCCGCCACTTGGCGGCGCTGCCCATCGTTACCGTCGTAACTGCGTATCTGCAGCCGCCCCGCCACCGCCACCAGACGGCCTTTGTGCAAATGGTTGGCGCAGGTCTCTGCCAGCTTACGCCATACCACTATAGGAATAAAATCCGCTTCCCTTTGCCCCTGCTGGTTGGTAAAGGGCCGGTCTACCGCCAGGCGGAAACTCGCAACCGGCACACCGCTCGGCGTAAACCGCAGCTCAGGGTCCTTGACCAGCCGGCCGATCAACACAACCTTATTCAGCACAGCCGTCACCCCTCGTCCAGTTAGGACTATTCTTCCTCTTTGCTCACAAGCAGGTGGCGAAGGACATCTTCCGAAATGCGCGCCATCCGGTCCAATTCGTGGGGAACGTTCGGTTCAGCCTCAAACTGAAGGACTACATAGAAGCCCTCGGAATAATGGGCGATCTCGTATGCCAGCTTGCGCTTACCCCATTTTTCGGGCTCCTGTGCGTTGCCGCCCAACTCCCGGACGGTGTCGGTGAAACGCTGGATTACACCACTCAAGGCCTCGTCGTCGAGTTCGGGTTTCAGGACGAGCATCATTTCATACTTACGCACCGGTATCACCTCCCTTCGGACGTCGTCCAAAGGCCTTTAGCCTTTGGAACCGGCCCCGCTCCGCCGGGGCAGGGAAACAAAGCACCAAGCAGTGCTGCCGAATTATAACACCCGCTCGTTCGCAGCCGCAACCGTAGAGGCAACGGACCCTCACCGCCCATCGCGGGGCCCCCGCTTCCCGGGCGAGAGTGGGCGGGCCGGCGGCGGGGGAGGCGGGGTTATCGCTACCAGACGCCTTTCCACCGTGGGGCGCGGCAACATCACGCGACGGCCGCAACCCAGACACTCGAGGCCGATGTCCATCCCTGTTCGCCAGACCCGCCAGCGGTCGCTGCCGCAGGGGTGCTTT
>CADDZV010000042.1 GCA_902812875.1 Clostridiales bacterium | reverse complement strand
GCGGTGCTGGTCACGGCCGAGATGGAGAAGGCCTGGGCCGGTCGCATCCGGGCTGCCCTTGCACGCGGCGACGGCACGGTATCGGGTAGTGGGCAAGGGGAGAAGAACGGTAATGGATAAGCGATGGCAAGAGCTTATCGCACAAGCGGAGGCGGCGGTACAGCCAGTCTGGCAAACGATTGCGGCCATCGAGGCAGCCAACCAAAAGCGGGTGCTGGAAGCCTTCCACGGTGCCGGGGTGACAGCCAGCCATCTGGGCACGAGTACCGGCTACGGGCTGGGAGACAAGGGCCGCGAGGCGGTCGACCGCACCTTCGCCCTGGCTCTGCAGGCCGAGGCCGCCTACGTGCGCACTCAGATCGTGTCTGGCACGCATGCATTGGCCATCTGCCTGGAGGGGCTTTTGGACGGCGGCGGTACGATTGTCGCCGCCACCGGCCGCCCGTACGACACGCTGTGGCCCGTGCTACAGCACCTGCGGCAGCGGGGCGTGCGTTATGTAGAGCTGCCACCGGCACCGGACCTTGGCGGGACCCCTGGGGTACCGGCGGAGGGGCATGCAAACGGGACGGCGAATTGGCCAGACCATACGATCCTCGCGGGCGCCGTCCGGCAGGCCAGCACGGAAGGACCGGTGACGGTGCTGATCCAGCGCTCGCGGGGCTACGCCCGCCGGCCTTCCCTGGGACCGGATGCCATCGGCGATTTGGCAGAAGCTGCACACAAAGCCTACCCGCAAGCTGTGGTGCTGGTAGATAATTGCTACGGCGAGTTTGCCAGTGACCGCGAGCCCACCGCCATGGGAGCGGATATCATTGCGGGTTCTCTGATCAAAAACCCGGGCGGCGGCCTCGTCCCGTCTGGCGGATACATTGCCGGGCGCAAAGATGTTTTGGAGCAGGTGGCTTGGCGTCTCACCGCCCCAGGGATCGGTGGGGAAGAAGGCCCTTCGCTTTTGCCCAACCGTCTGTTGTTGCAAGGCTTGTTTATGGCCCCACACGTTGTGGCCGAAGCCATGCGCGGGGCTGTGGTTGTTGCTTACACGATGGCGGCCTTGGGATACGACGTGTCGCCGGCGTGGAATGAGCCCCGTTATGACATTGTGCAAGCGGTGCGCCTCGGCAGCCCTGAGGCACTGCTGGCATTCTGTCGGGGCATCCAGGCCGCGGGCCCCGTGGACCACGCCGCCGTGCCCGAGCCGGCACCAATGCCCGGTTACGCCGACCAGATCGTGATGGCCGCCGGTACGTTTGTGCAAGGAGCCACGAGCGAGCTCAGTGCCGACGCACCGTTGCGCCCGCCGTTCGAGGCTTTTGTCCAAGGGGGCCTGACTTACCAGCACGTGCGCCTGGGTTTGCTCGCGGTCCTCAAAACCCTCGAAGAGTCCCGGCTGCTTCGCCCCGGCGGGGCATAAACTTGGGGCGAAAGGTGCGATTGACAGAAACCTTCCCCGCAAGCGGAGGCGACAGAGGGGTTTGGTGGCGTGGCACACGGCGTCGTCCTGTCAATAGCCCTGGTATTTTTGTTCGCCGGCCTGGCAGGGATATGGGTGCGGCGGTGGCCGGATTTCCCACTAGCCGCGGCCGGCATCGCCATCTACGCAGCGGCCGGTGGGGACTGGGCAGCGGCCAATCCCATGCTAGGCGCTGCACTGGCCGCCACTGGGGCGGGCTGGGCATTGGAGGCTATGACTCGCGTTCCCCAAAAGCCCCCAAGCCCGTATGGACTGGCGGGTGCCTTCCTGGCCGGTGCGATGGGTCTGGTGCTGGCCGGCTGGCCTGCCGCGGCCGCTGGGGCCTTGATCGGCGGCGTGAGCGGTGAAATGATGGCATCCGCTGTGAACGAAAGCCGTTCCCACAGAAGCTCTCCAACCGACCCCCTGAAACTATGGGCAGTAATTGCCGTCAAAACACTCCTGATGCTCGCCCTGGGCGTTGCCTTTGTAGCCAGGGCCACATAAACAGAGGCCGGACCGCTTCCTAGCGAATGCGACGGTACAAGCCGACGACCTTGCCCAGTATGCGGACGTCTTTCACGATGATCGGCTCCATGTACGGGTTTTCCGGTTGCAGACGGATGTAATCTTTCTCGCGGAAAAACCGTTTTACGGTCGCCTCGTCGCCCAGAAGAGCCACCACAATATCGCCATCGTCGGCATGATTCTGCTGCCTGACCAACACCAGGTCGCCTTCGAGGATTCCTGCTTCGATCATGCTGTCGCCCCGTACCCGCAGCATGAACACGTCTTCGTCCCTGACAAGGTCGAACGGCAGGGGATAGGTATCTTCAACGTTCTCTACCGCCAGGATGGGTTTGCCTGCCGTGACCTGGCCCAACACCGGCACCGGCACGAGCCTTTCCCGCCGCATCCAGGCTTCATCGTCGAGCACTTCGATGGCACGCGGTTTGGTCGGGTCGCGTCTAAGGAGGCCCTTTTTCTCCAGGGCAGTAAGATGGGCGTGAACCGTGCTACTCGACGAAAGGCCAACCGCCTGGCCGATCTCCCGCACAGACGGGGGATAGCCCCGTTCGGTAATGCTCTTCTGGATAAAATCGAGAATCTGCCGTTGACGAGCACTCAGGTCACGCATGCCACCAACCCCCATCAAGTCATGCCCGCATAAGCTTGCCACCGCCGGATACCCAACACGTGTTCGATCCGATTATAGCACCGCGCAAGACGGAAGACAAACAGGTGTTCGTTGCAAAATTTCTTGCCGGGGACCTTGACTCAAACGGATGTTCGGTATAGACTATCTTTGGTCTGCGAACAACGGTTTGGGGGGATGTGGAAATGTCCAGTCCCGGTTTCATCGCCGATAGGCCCCACCGCACTGCTGGTGTACGTTACCGGCTGGCACATCCAGCGCGCCTCGTCGCAGCCGTACTCCTGGCGATTGTTCTTGCCACTGCCGTTTTCGCCGGCGCCCAGGTAATGGCGACTACCGCTGTGAGTGCACCCCATCGCCAAGTGGTGGTGGTCCAGCGGGGTGAGTCGCTTTGGAGCATCGCCCTGCAGTATTTCCCCGGGCAAGACCCTCGTGTTGCCGTTTACCGCCTCCAACAGACCAATCATCTCGATGGCGCCCTCATCAGACCTGGGGATGTCTTGTATCTCCCGGATCCCGCGGACACCCACTAGTGTTAAGGCGGCTTTGAAGTGGGAAATAGACTTTTTGCGATGTAATGCTGATTACGTCGTTTTCTCCCTGTCTGTGTCGCCCCAAACGCATTCATGTCTGGATATAGGTCAATTTGACATAACATTTGTTACAGTAAACTACTCAGACTCGACGCCACCTGGTCACACCCGTCCGGAAGCGTCAGATTCTTCCTCGTAGTGGCAGGAATATCCTTACGCATGGCGAAGGAATAGCGTCGTATGGTAAATCTCCGTCTCCTACCCGGAGGGATCTCCGATTAACCGGTCGCAGATCGTGCGCTTCATGCAAATTGACAAGGCCATCCGGTCAGGCCGCTGTCCCAACGTATCCTCGCTGGCCCGTGAGTTGGGGGTGTCCCCCCGCACCATCAGCCGCGATCTCCAAGCCATGCGGCAGGAGCCTATTTATGCCCCCATCGTCTACGACGCCAACCGCAATGGCTATCAATATGCGAGCCCTCGCTACCAGTTGCCGTCGCTGATCGAATACAGCGAAGGTGAAGTAATGGCCATGTTCCTGGCCTTGCACCTTTTGGAGGCATATGAAGGCACCCCTCTGCAAGAGCCGCTACGGGCCCTCATCCATAAACTGCCCATTCAGTTCGCTGACAAAGTGTCGAGCGATTTCTCCCTGATGGTGCGGCAGGTGTCCTTCGATGTCGAACCGCTCCGCGGCGACCCCGCGCAGGTGAAGCGCTGGTTCGAGCTCCTCCATACCGCTGCACGCACGGGACGCCGGGTGCATATGCGCTACTTCTCCGCTAGTAGCGGCAGCGTAACCGAACGCGACCTCGACCCGTATCAGCTGCACCACAGCCAGGGAGCCTGGTACGTCATCGGCTACTGCCATCTCCGCAAGGAAGTGCGGACGTTTGCTCTGGACCGCATCCTGGCATTGCAGGAGACCCGCCACGGTTTCGAGATGCCCGCGGACTTTGATATACGTAGCTACCTCAGCCACACCTGGCGGCTCGAACACGGTCAAACGCTACAGCGGGTATCAGTCCGCTTCGATCCCGAACAGGCAGTGTATATGCGTGATCGTCGCTGGCACCCCACCCAGACCGAAGAGCAGCTTCCAGACGGCTCCCTTGTGCTCCATTTCGAAGTTACCGGGCTCGGAGAAGTCGAGCGGTGGGTGCGCCAGTTCGGCCACCACGCGGAGGTGCTGGAACCGGAAGCCTTGCGAGTGTCGCTCGCGGAAGAAGCCGCCCGCGTCGCCGAGCTGTATGGGCGCGCGGCTGAAAGGGGAGCCGGCCTACGGAAAACCTAACTGCTCAATTGAACAAGCTTCGCTGGGCCCATTACACCTTCCATCTGGAAGCTACTACGGCAGTGGAGCTGCCCGAATTCAAGGGATCGACCTTCCGCGGTGCGTTCGGCCATACGTTCCGGCGCCTGGTCTGTTCCCAAGGGGATCTCGACTGTGCGAAATGCGACCTGCGCTTGGCCTGTGTCTATGCACAGGTTTTCGATTCGTTCCCACCACCGGACAGTGAGGTTTTGCGAAAAAACGCCGACGTGCCACGGCCTTACGTCCTCGAACCGCCAGAGACTGCCCGCACCGTCTTCGAACGTGGGGAAGAGTTGACCATGGGTCTTGTGCTCGTCGGGCGGGCGGTAGAGTGGCTACCGTATTTTCTCATCACGTTCCGCGACGTGGGTGAGAGAGTCGGAATCGGGCGCGGCCGGGGGCGGTATCTGATGAAGGAAGTGCACGCAGAGGTCGCAAACCCCGGACATGGGCTCGAGCTCCGGCAGGTTTACTCCGCTACTGACCGGATGGTCCGCCCGGTGGGGCCCAATCACGGTCTCAGCGGGCTCGATAGCCTGTGGGAGAAAGCCAGGCCTGCCCACCGGGTCACGTTGCGTTTTCTCACACCGGCGCGGCTGCAGCAGGACGATCACCTGGTCGGGGAGGCCCCCGCTTTCCGGACGGTGGTGCGCACGGTGTTGGCGCGGACATCGTCGCTTTTGTACTTCCATGAGGGCGTGCGGCTGGACCTCGATTTCCGCGGGTTTCTTTATCAGGCAAGCACGGTCACGGTCGCCGATGCCCACGTGCAGTGGGTGGACTGGCGACGCCTCTCCACGCGCCAAAAGGCGCTCATGGAGATGGGCGGGCTCGTCGGCAACGTGACGTACGACGGGGACGTAGGGCCTTTTCTGCCGCTCCTCTTCCTCGGGCAGTGGTTGCACCTCGGCAAAGGGACCACGTTTGGGCTGGGGAGGTATGAGGTGGTGGCGTGAACGTGCAAAGATTTCTTCCTCGACTACGCGGTATGTCAGGATTTGTCGTACCCACGCGGTACGTGTATGAGAGGGACAACGCTCGGCGGGGGGATCACGGATGTTGAGTTATACTGGCCATCCCTTTTATGACGTAGGTGTAGCCACGATTTGTGCATTTGCGGAAAAGCGGGATCCGGCCACCATAACGGCAGCGGATCTAGACAGCATCGTGGAATATATGGCGGAGCACTACATTGTCAACCCATTGAAGTCTTTCCTAACTGTGGCTTTCCCCGACTCCGGCTTTACCAACCCTGCGTTTGAAAAAACCCCTGCAAAACGACTGAAGTACGCAAATGAGGTACTGAACGCTTGGAAGCGGGCTGGAACAAAACCTGGCCAACGATGCGTTTTTACAGGTGAACCAGCCGTTTTTGCAGCAGACCGCCGACACATACCACTCATAACGGGGAAATCGGCAGTGAATTTCTTCCCCAACGGCAATGCAGGGCTGCCGGTTTCCGGGCTAGCATTGGTGGCTATCCATGCCTTTCCCCTGGGGTCAGCCAAAATTGACGGAAGACTGTTCTTGGTACATTCGGATAATCCGGATATCATGTACTCTTTCGCCAAACGCTTCCTCAAGAACAACCAACGAGCTGTTTTGGCAAAAGGAGAGGATGGTGTGGCAAGCCTTCAGCCAGAGCCCCGTCGGCCTACCACACTGCTAATCGACTCCTTACTTAGCCTGGAGGATGAACGTCAGAGACGAGGCGAGGATTACGATAAGGTCGAGCCTATGTCAATAACCGCCTATCACGTAAGCAACTTCGGGCAGAGCCCAGCGCTCGACATGTACCACGTGCCGATGGAGATGAGCAATTTTCTCATAAGGGCTATGACCCCGCCCTACAGGCCGGCGTGGGACGCTTTGCGTGCGCGGGGCTGGCAGCTCAGCCAGCCGAAGCGAAAAGGAGGAACGTCGCCCGACGCATTTGAGCCCACGTACAACGCTTTGTACGAAGATCTTTTCCGACTACCAGAAGAAGCTCCTGCGTTCATTCGGAGGTACTTTCTCCGCCGTCCATCAAAGACGCACCGACCTGGCGATCCCACTTCAACGTATTCGCTTCTAACCGAAGCGAACCTGGTCTCATTTGCCCTAACTGAACTCTTTCTAAAGGAGGTGACGCAAATGCAGCAGGAAAGAATCGACACAATCAGGAGCTTGGGTGACGTGCTCGCCCAGCATGTGATGTCAGAGAATGACCGCAAGTTCTTTCACTCGTTCATGACCGCGCAACGGTACGACGAACTTCGAGCCATTCTCATCAAGGCGAGCACTGCCCAGATTCGTAGCGGCCGGCCGCCCCTCATCGATTTCGAGTCCTATATTCGAGTCTTTGAGGAAGGCAGCGAGTTGCCGTACTCGGACTGGCGCCTGGCCAGAGACCTGGTGCTGATACGCATGATCGAGCGACTACATCAGATGGGCTGGTTGCAGGAGCACCCTGACGAACTGGCGGAGCCTGCGACCAACGACGAAGAGGACAACGAGTTTTAAGGGAGGGTGTGAAATATGGCGTTCGTGACTGGAGCTTTTATTCTTGATGCCCCTGCCTCCGCTCTCAATAACCTTGGTACTTCCGAGGGGGCCATGACGGAAAACGTCGTGGCAGTGAAACACGTCAAAACGAAGGAAGGAGCCTACCCATACGTTTCTGCGCAAGCTTTCAGGTACTGGCTCCGAAACACTCTCGAAAAAGGCGATTTCGGATGGATAAAAGCACCGGTGTATCGCGAGGAAAAGATTGCCTACACTGATGCTAACCCCATCCTCTGGTGGGACGACGATCTTTTCGGGTATATGAGGGCACCATCCAAGAAAAAATCGGCTATTGAGGCACGTGAAGGCAGTGGCAGCATGGCAGAGGCGACGCCTACAGCCGAAACTGTTACCCGCATGTCGCCTTTCCGGGTCAGTACCCTCGTGTCGCTGGCCCCTGTCTCGTTGACAAACGATTTCGGTGTTATGGCTCGGCAGGAGGGAAAGCCAGTACCTCACGAGCACCAATTCTACAAAACCACGCTACACGGCCTGCTGTCCTTGGATCTACACGCGGCAGGAACCTTTTCCTACAAAAACAGAACAGGCTACCTGAACCTTGACCAACCCCGCATCGATCAGGCTAAGTCTCAGGGCCTGGAACAACTGGAGGAAGAGAAGGCCTATAGGTTGCCGCTGGGTGAAAGGCTTAAGCGGATTTCCGCTTTACTGCAAGGGCTGGCAGGCTTAGAGGGGGGAGCAAAACAGGCTCTGCATTATACCGACGTGAGCCCCGATGTCATCGTGGTGGCCGTTACCAAAGGAGGCAACAACGTTTTTGGCCATATTTTCGGCACCGACAACCAAGGGCGGCCTATCTTAAAGCTGGCTGCCTTGAAAGAGGCCATGGAAGTATTTGGAGACAACGTTCTCTCAAAAGTCCACATTGGCTGGGTCCGTGGCTATCTGGATGAGCAAAGAGACGCCTTGGAAGCAGCACTCTCGCTTGATGGGCAGTTGTCGAAGTGGCGGCACAAGATTGATGTTGCTCATCCCCGTGTGACATTGGCGTCCTTGGTGGAGGAACTGAAGGCACACGAAGACTGGCTGAGGTAGGAATCTATTATGGAGGTATTGAAGATCACCGCGGAGGGGCCCGCAACCTCTTTCCGCTATCCTCACTTCATGCAAGGCGTGCAACCCAGCTTTGACGTGCCACCCCCCGCCACGATTTACGGCCACGTGTGCAGTGTACTGGGTGAGTGGATTGACCCGGTTGGTGTTCAGTTCGCAATCCATTTTACTTACAAGAAGAAGATTGCGGACATGGAACACACTCACGTCCTTTGGCCGAGCTCGGGGCGACTACCTGGCCGCAAAGAACCGAAAACTGCGGAGGGAGCCGTCAACCCGTTTCGCAGGGAGATCCTATTTGGGCCACGCCTGGTGCTGTACATAAATAAGCCAGAGTGGGCAGAAGCGTTCCGAAGCCCCAGGTATGCTGTAGCCTTAGGCCGGTCCCAAGATCTCTTCATGTACACGGGAGTGGAAACCGTGAAATTGGAACGGTCCGATCACGCGTACCTCGAGCATACCCTTTTACCCTATGAGCTGAACCGCTATATAGGTCAGGGCATTACGGTGCTGATGCCCCGCTGGCTGGATTATCAGCACAACAGGACGCCTACGTTCGCCCGCTATCTAGTGCTCATGCGGCGTAGGCACAGCAGGGATTTCCTACGTTACGAGGCTGAGGCACCGCTCGAGTACTGGGTAGACCCTACTTCACCCGAGATTGAGGGTGATCGGCTCGGCCTATTCTTTCACGGTTGGGTCGATACGCCGTGAAATCTAGCACCTGGCCGACCTGGCTGGATGATATCTGGGCCAAGAGCCCACCGCTCGCCCGGGAACGAGGAGAACCGCTGGCGGAACACACCTGGCGTGTGCTCACGCGATTGCGCGACTATGCGAGGGAACGACCGTGGTTGCCAGCATTGACCGGCGTACCGAACCTGTGGGCCATACTGTTTTGGAGCAGCTTCTTCCATGACTGGGGTAAAGCTGCGGCAGGTTTTCAAGAGATGCTGAGAGGTGGTGCGCAGTGGAGCCATCGTCATGAGGTGCTGTCTTTGGCGTTTTTGCCGTGGTTAAGTGGGACCTTATCAGACCAGGACATGGTGCTAGTCGGAGCCGCTATCTTGTACCATCACCGGGACCCAGAAGAGCTAAGGTCATTTTACCCCTCTGGGCCCGCAGGCGAAGATGCCCTCAACGACTTGCTAGCCGGTCTGAACGTGGAAACGATAGAAAAACTGTATAAGTGGGCTGGCATTCTGGGAGAGTGGGTACCAGAGCTCCACTTTGAGGAGTTGGGACTTGTGCCTCCCACTCTCCCAGATGAGGCCACGGCCGTAAAGGTAGTGCTGACGAGGAGCTTGCCTTTCATTCGCAAAATGCTCGTGCAATGCGGCCGCTATGTAGAGGCACTCAGCGAAGAACACAATCATGCAGTGACGGTAGCAAGCATATTTTTGCGAGGCGAATTAGTAAAAGCCGACCATCAAGCTTCGGCTCATGTCGAGAACAGCCCCAAAATCGATGTCACACAAGACAATATCCTGCAGCGTGTCCAAATAGCGAGTGAATCCCTGTATGATCATCAACTGCAAGCTGCTAGAGCGAAGGAGTCCGTGATCTTGGTAGCACCAACAGGCAGTGGTAAGACTGAGGCTGCACTATTGTGGTTTGCCAATCAGGCCAACCGACGACCGTATCCATCCACCCGCTTTTTTTACGTTCTACCTTACCAAGCCAGCATGAACGCTATGTACGATCGCCTTAATACTCTGCTCCCGGGCCACACCGGGTTGATCCATGGCAGAAGTCTGGTGGCGTTGTACAACCGGCTGTCGGAGGACGACTCTGCCCCGGCAAACGCGATCATGCGAGCGAGGTGGATGGACCAACTCGCCAGATTGGACTATCATCCCGTGCGGGTTTTTAGCTTGTATGAAATGCTGAAAAACGCGTACCAGACAAGGGGCTTCGAGGCACGGCTTACCGATTATGCAAGTGCGTCATTTGTTCTGGACGAAATACATGCGTATGAGCCTAGCCGCTTGGCATTTCTAATGGAAATGGCAGCCTACCTGAAAAGGAATTTCGATGCCCGGTTTTTTGTAATGTCCGCCACTTTGCCTCCCGCAGTGCGTGACAGAATTTCGCACGCCCTGGAGCAACCGGAATATATCGTCAGCTCCCTCGAAACGTTTCGCCTATTCGCCCGGCACAAAGTGCACCTACTGCCGGGTGAGCTCCTAAGTGCTGCCGGAGTTGACAGGGTAGTATCATGCTTCCGCGAGGGGCGTTCGGTGCTCGTGGTCTGCAATACGGTAGCCAACGCCCAGGCTTTTTATCTTGAGTTATTGAATAGGCTTCCCGATCGCCGAGAAGAACTGACCCTAATTCATGGAGGCTTCAACAGTCGCGATCGGCAACAACGAGAAAAGCGAATTATGCAGATCGCTGGCGTCAAGTCCAGAGACCGACAACCCGCAATAGTGGTGGCCACTCAGGTGGTTGAGGTTAGTTTGAACATTGATTTGGACGTACTGTTCACCGAGCCAGCACCACTGGAGGCACTCGTACAAAGGTTTGGACGAGTCAATCGCAGCCGTATGGTGCCTGAAGCGCCTGTCCATGTGTATACGGACCCTCGTGATGGCCAAGGCGTTTATGATCCAGCTCTCATAGATCGTGCCATCGATGTGTTGTCATCGAAAGCTAACGGACGTCTCGTAGATGAAGCTGCCATACAATCATGGCTCGATGAAATATACACTGACGCCGTACTGGACAAATGGGCCAAAGAGTACGCAAACGCAACAACCGATTTTCGCACCGCCTTTCTAAACCACCTCCACGGCTTTGAAAGTGATCCGGCGTCGGAAGAAAGGTTTGAAAGACTTTTTGACAGCATTGAAGTCCTGCCTTCACCGCTGCAGGCAGAATACGAGCAAAAAAAAGAATCGAATATCATTGAAGCAACCGAGCTGTTAGTATCCATCTCATACAGGCGTTTCTATCAATTGCTGCGTAACGGACGAGCCCACCGGTCTGAACGAAATGGGCCTGTTATCGTCGACGCGAGTTACACGGACCTAGGTCTCATGTTTGAAGGACTCCAGTAACGAACAGGAGGCAATGCCTCATTCAAGGTAGCTCGAGCCGCCCGGGAGGTACGCCATGCCACAGCTTTTGATCATCGACCAGTTCGGCTCCTTCGTGGGGAAGAAGAGCGAACGACTAGTGGTGAAGATGCAGGGAAAAGTGGTCGACGAGGTTCCCTTCGCGGACCTCGAGCAGGTCACCATTGCCACGAGTGGCGCCACGATCTCGAGCGACGTGGTGGCGGAGTTGGTAAACCATGGCGTACCCGTTTACTTCATGACAAGCACGGGGCGACCGTATGGTCTTTTGAGTTCCCCAATCCTTACGGGAACGGTGGCAGTCCGCCGAGCCCAGATGGCCGCCTACCAGGATGCGCGCGGCGTAGTTTTCGCGAAAGCAAGCGTAGCTGGCAAAATCCGCAACCAAGTCAACGTTATCAAATACTTTGCCAAGCATCGACGGCAGCGCGATGTCGCACTTTACGAATTGTTGTGGGACGGTGCCGGCGAGATTGCCAAGACGGCCGAAGGACTGGCCGCCCTGCAAGGGGAAACCGTCGACGATGTGCGCGGGCAACTTCTTTCCGCCGAAGGCCGCGCCGCCGAAAAGTACTGGAGTTTGGTGCAGGCCCTGCTGGCCCAGAAAATACAGTTTTCCGGCCGGGAGCACCAGGGAGCCACCGACCCGGTCAACGCAATGCTCAATTACGGCTACGGTGTGCTCTACAACGAGGTGTGGGGCTCTTTGCTCCTGGCGGGCCTGGAGCCGTTTGCAGGTTTCCTCCACGTCGACCGGCCTGGGAAACCAAGCTTGGTGCTCGATTTCATCGAGGAGTTCCGGCAACAGGTGGTAGACCGGCCCATATTGGCCGATCTTAGCCGCGGCTTCGAACCGCGCCTCGAAGACGGGAAACTGGATTTGGAATCCCGGAGACACGTCGCGGATCTCATCTTGTCCAGGCTGGAAGACCAGGAAACGCATGACGGCCACCGGCACCGCCTGCATGCGATCATGCAGCTGCAGGCGCACCGTTTGGCCAATTTCCTGATGGGGAACGGTGCGTACAAACCCTTTGTGGGGTCGTGGTAAAAGTGCACACGGTGGTTGTGTACGACATCTCAGACGACAAATACCGGCTGCGAGTAGCGGAAGCGTGCAAGGACTATGGGTTGGAGCACATCCAATACAGCGCTTTCGAGGGCGACCTCAGTTTCAACCGGCGCGAAGAGCTCATTTTGCGCTTAAAAAAGACGCTCGGCCAGCACGAAGGGAACATCCAAATATATGTGGTCTGCGAGAAAGACCTCGCCCTGCGGACAGTGATCGACGTGCCGGCGAAGGCTCTGGACGGGCTAGAAAAGTCGGGTGCCGAAAAGCCGCAACCGACAACGCAGCCGGTTTACCGGCGTACAACGGCAAAACGTGGTGGCAGGCCGAAACCACGGTGGGTGCAGAAATATGGTCGACCAGGCAAATGAAAGCTCACTTGTCCCCCTTACGGTTTCCGACATCAAGCAGTTTCTTTACTGCCCGCGGATCGTTTATTTCCGCACTGTTCTTCCTGTTGAGCACGCAACCACGTTCAAAATGGAATACGGAAAACAGATACACGATCTCCTAGACCGGCTGGAAAAGCGCCGCACACTTGCCCGCTACAGACTAAAAGAGGGCACCCGCGAGTTCCATGTGCACGTCTTTTCGCGCCGCCTCGCGCTTAGTGGTGTTGTCGATATGATATTCCGGACGCCGGACGGGATAATCCCGGTCGAATTCAAAGCGTCCACCCGCGAACCAGGTATCAACCACAAATATCAGCTGGTTGCATACGCCATGCTCCTCGAGGATGTTTTTCAAGCACAAATCCGTTCGGGCTTTATTTACCTTGTACCTACAGAAAAGATTCACTTGGTCCCGATCACGGCCAATAGCCGTCTGCACGTAAAAAGGATTTTGGGAACAATTCGCAACATGATAAGGCAGCAACGGATGCCTGAACCCACTCGGTCACACCACCGGTGCCGTGAATGCGAGTTTGCCAACTTTTGTCGCGACATCGATCGCAGGTGTACGACGAGATACGTTAAGCTTCCGCGGGCTTCTAGTTAAACGAAAGGAGGAAACTGGGTTGTACTTTGTCACGGAACACGAGAAGCAATACTTGGTCAAGGGCTTGATTCCCAAGTCTCGCGGCATCGACGTTGCTCCGGAACTCCGGGGCTGGAATTGGAATGAGCCTCCACTGGAGCCGGTTTACGATACACGCCTCGCGCTTTACGAAGTAGCCGGCCGCTATTGCCCGACGGCAAGGGACGTTTACGCACGCCGCGTGCTGCATGCCCATAGCGAACCAAGCACTGCCGTGGTCACTGGCTCGTATTACCATTCCCTGTTGGCGGAAGTCATCACACGGGCAAAACGGCTACTCTACCAGCATGGTGTGGGCGGCTACCAAAACGCACTGGCAGCCTTAAAAGAATTCCCAGAAGATCTGGAAGCCAACTTATTGCGTAATCTGGACGCAGCCACCGCAGGAGAAGTGCGTAACGCGGGCCGTGCCCTGTGGGACTTTGAGAATATACGCATTGGAGCCCGTGTCATGGAAACCCTGGCGGCTCACCCGTACCTGGGTGATGATGCCTTGATTTCGCTCGCTCTCCCGGTGGTGGTCGAACAGCGGCTCGACGGGTCGCTGCTTGGGCTCAGCTCTCAATTGAGCGCAGACGCCTCGATGATGGCGGAAGCCATCGTCCTCGACCTGAAATTCGGTGAACCACGCGATTTCCACCGTCTCACCACTACGGGATATGCAATGGTGATGGAATCGATATACGAGTATCCAGTTACTATTGGTTGCATTGTGTATGCGAAATTTGAGCACGGGCACTGGTCCGTGCAGAAGGATTTCCACATTATAGATGATGAGCTGCGCCAGCGGTTTATCGAAGAGCGGGATGAGAAAATGCGGATTGTATCCGAAGAGATGGATCCGGGCCTCCCGGACACGTGTCCACGTTGGTGCCAATATTACTCCGTGTGCCGCGGATGACACGCTGCGACCATGGCGGCATTTCACTGTTGCGAACCGCCGGCGTACGGCCGGGAAAGGAGTTACGGATGGGAAGGAGAATACAAAGTGAGCACGGAACAATTTTCGACCGAGAAGGGGGTTTTCGTGCAGAATCGTCTCAGTCGAAAAATCGGTCGCGATTCCGCGCACAATGAAACCCGCAAATGGCGTAACGATGCTGGTTTGCAAGATAGGCTCGACCGCGGTTGCACCACTTGACCCGATGAAGAGGGGACTGAAACCACCCGGGCCCGTGCGGAGGAATTGGCTGAAAATCTGGTTGCACCACTTGACCCGATGAAGAGGGGACTGAAACTTGCGACACGGCACCAGGCCACACGCCCCAGTCAAAGTTGCACCACTTGACCCGAT
>CADDZV010000041.1 GCA_902812875.1 Clostridiales bacterium | reverse complement strand
ACGCGATTTGCGGGAAACCATTCATCGCCAGCGCATGGCATAAAACAGCGGGTGGCTAATTCGGGACCAGGAGGTCGGCGGTTCGAGTCCGCCCACTCCGACCAGCGCAAACAAAGACGCGGTGCGGATTTATGACCCTGGGTAAAGCACCCAGGGTCATTCGTTTTGGGGTTTTGCTATCCGTTTGCTATCCTCCGGAATCCGAAATAATTCCGCAAGCTTGTCTCCGGCCTGTGCCCGGAGACGGGGGGTCACGTGGGAATAGGTATCGAGCGTGATCGTGACACTGCTGTGACCGAGCAGGTCCGCGACCACCTTCGGGTTCTCGCCGGCCTCTAAGAGCAACGTGGCGCACGTGTGGCGGAGATCGTAGAGCCTGATGGACGGATCTAACCCGGCCCGGATCAGGGCCGGTTTGAACACGCGACGCACAATATTGCGCTCCCACAGGGGCCTGCCGTCGGGGGCGGCGAACACCAGATCGAGGTCAGTGTAGTATGGACCGGCCTTGAGTTTTTCTTCGGCTTGGCGGGCCCGATGTTCTTTGAGCACAGCAACAGCATCGGCGGGGAGGTAAATGGTCCGGCGGCTCTGTAGTGTCTTGAGATCAGCGAACTGCCAATGCCGCGGGCCTGGTCTGACGAGTTGCCGGCGGAGCGTCATAGATGCTCGGCGGAGGTCGACATCCGACCACTTGAGTCCGAGGGCCTCGCCCGGGCGCATGCCCCGCAGGACCAATAAATAGAACAAGGCGTACAGGCGGTGGCCCCTCAGCTGGGCCAGGAGACTCCGAACCTGCTCAGCCATGAGGATATGCTGCTCATGCCGTTCGATTTTCGGCGGTTTAACCCCGCGGACTGGATTCTGCCGTACCATCTGCCATTGTACGGCTTGGCCGAGCACGGCGGACAACAACGTATGGGCATTGCGTACGGTCTTGGGAGAGAGAGGTCTTCCGTCACGGCCGCCATGCGACAACAAGTCCAGTTCCCAACGTTGGATAATGGCAGGCGTGATCTGGTCCACCCGCAGATGCCCAAGACGGGACAGATATTGGGCAGCCAAAAACTCATACTGCTGCAACGTCTTCGCCCGCAGGGTGTTGTGGCTCTCCATGTACAGCTTTACGCACTCGGAGAGCTTCATACCTAAGGGCGGTACGTACTGCCCTTGCTGCCACTCGGCGAAGACCTGGGCAGCTGCGGCGTTGGCCTCCTTTAGTGTCGTGATTCCCCGGCCGTCTTTCCCCACGAGCGCCCGCCAGATCTCACGCCGGTTATTGTATTCGTCGCGGGTCTCGATCACGATCGAATATCGTCGACCCCGTTTAACCACATGATAACTAGCCATCCGCGACTACTCTCCTTCTGTACTATTTAGTCGGCTGCGTTCGGCGTGGTTGTCCGATTGAGGCATTCCCGGTCGATGAAAGAGAGAGCATCATAAAGATCCTTTTGGAGAATACCAGGCTCCTGGGCGATGAGTTCCAGAGCCGCCGTAGCAGCAGCCTTGCATCCGGCAATCCACCCGAGGGTCGCCTTTTCTTCGCCTGTCGTGTATAATCCGGCTTCCGCCACGGCTTTGACCACCCGGGCAGCATCGTGCCAACGGCCGAACCGCATATACGTGTCCGAATGAAAGTGAAATATGCGTTCTGCCAGTTTTCGTTTGCCACGGGATGTCCCTCCTCATGAAAGCCGGCCCATTAGGTCGCAGCCCGCTCTACGATGCATAGCTAGACGGCGTGACGGGATTGGTCCAGGGCTTGTCCACGAACACTCCGTTTTCTTCCAGATGGATAATCAGAGCATCCCAGGATACGCCGTACAGATCCTTCATGGTACCGACGAACGATAGGGAAAGACGCTGCCCGCGGAGTGGGGCGATCCATACTCGTGGCATCAGGAAGTAAGCTGCGAATATGTTGGCTTCACGGTCGAGGACGAACAGCTCGTCGTCATCGAGTATGTTTACATCAAAGTCGACCAAATGTCCAAGCAAGATATGGCCCATCTCATGGGCAATGGTCCACCGGCGCCGCCCACGAATCACCTGCCAGTTCAGATAAACGTCATACCGAAACGAGCGGGTGTCATAAAGCGTTATGCCGTCCTCGTCGGGGTAGAGTGGATGAACAAAACGATGTACGTTTGCAATCCCCTTTAACACAGCGGCCGCCGGAACAGGTGGCCTCGCAATACCCTGATTGCGGAAGATGATCTCGGCTATTCGGATGGCGAAATCACGGCGGGCATAGCGTGGTACTGCTCTCATAGCCCCTCCTCGTCGTCATCAGTGATCTCCGGGTTTTGCGCTTCTTTCTCTTTTTCGGTAACCCATTGGATAATGTCCAGGATCATCTTCTTATCTTGCTCTGTGAGCCGCTTGCCGGCTCGACGGATGGCACGCAAGCCCTCGGGCCAATCGACGTGAGCGGTATAAGGGGTCGGGTCGTTGGTACGACCCATCAGATAATCCAACGACACGCTGAGTATGTCCGCTATCCGTGCGAGAACTTCAGGCCGCGGGGCACGTTCGTCCCGCTCGTACTGCACGACCGAGAAATACGTTAGCCCCAGTTTGGCTGCAAGTTCCTGACGAGACATACCGCGCTCTGTACGCAGGGCCCGCAGTCGTTGCCCAAAGGTCTCCGCCATAGTCACCGCTCCTCCGATTCCTTAGGGTAACACAACGAGTGTGAACACAAAATGACGCGCTGCGTTCAATTTCTGTGTTGACACTCACACACGGGGTATATATACTCATTGACAAAGGGGGTGACCGTGCAGTGATACGCACAGTCATGCGCCAGGCCCGCCAGCGGAGGGGGCTATCCATGGAGAAGCTCGCACGGCAGGTTGGCGTATCGGCGTCGTACGTGTACAAGATCGAAGTCGCCGAGCGTAACCCGAGTCTCAGCCTCGCGAAACAGATCGCAGATGTTTTGGGCGTCAGTGTCGAGGACTTGTTCTTTGCAACCGAAGACGGGACGCTCGACACAAAGAGCATAGACTCGGTGACTGCGGTCTGATCAGCAATTTCATCACGAAAGGGGGTGACCACATGCAGATCTTGCGCGAACGCCGGCGAGCATTGGGCATGAGCCAGCAACAGCTTGCAAGCCACCTGCACGTCGACCAGTCGGCCGTATCAAGGTGGGAACGCGGCCAGCCGGTACCGCGCGATGTGGCGGCCAGGCTCGCAGAGGTGCTGCAGGCACCGGAGCTGCTTTTGCCCGAACCGCGGTTCACGTCAGACGGCATCGAGCAGGCTCTGGCGTGGTTGCGGGAGGAGCTGGCCGAGGCCATCGAGGCGGCAGAGCGTCTCGACATGCGGTGGCGGCATGCAGCAAGTCAGGATTATGCCGATGTTGTACAGCTCTACGACCTGTATGCCGCTTTGGCGGCATACCTCGCGGCCGCGGCCCGGGTGGCCGGCGTAAGCCTGACACGGATCCAGGAGACCTACCGCAAGAAAGTCGCCGCTTACGTGAGGTGAGTCGAGTGACCAAAGTGACCCTGACGGCAAAGGAGGCAGCGCGGCTCCTCGGCATAAGCACACACTCGATGTACGAGCTGCTCGAGCGAGGGGATAATCCACCGCCCCACTTTCGGGTTGGGGTCAAGTACGTGATCCCACGGCGGGCCCTGGAGGAGTGGATCAACATGACTGCCTGGGCAAACGCCAAGGGTACCAGGAGGTGAACACGTTGAGTCGGCAAGTGATCCTGACGTTCAAGGGCACGAACCGCGAGTTCGGCGAGTTCCTGCGTGAACTGAGGAAACGGTTGAATTGGGGGCTGGCGCTCGTGGCGGAAGCCGCACGACCGGCGGAAACGATAGAGCCCCGCACGCTGCGGACGCGCGAGGCTCAACAGACACCAGAGGCTACCACCAGTGTAGCCGAGAACGGGGGCAGGTGCAAGTGAGGATAGTAACGACAGACCCCGAATGGCTGTGTTCTACCTGCGCGTTCACCGTCGGAACCGGACGCTGGCTGCTTAAGCGCTGCAAGCACTGCGCCCGTGTCGATGGGCGGCCAGACTGGCAACCGGCTGAGCTGTTCGTTCCCGTTGTGTCCGTAAGCTATGAGCCCGGGCGCGGGCCGGTGGTCAGCCTGCCTGGAGGTGAGCGGTAATGGTAGTTCTTGAGGAGGAGCTGGAACGCGTCCTGGACGTTGGGCCCGAACTGGGCACTGAGGAGGCCCGGCAGCGGTTCAGGATCACCACGGAGGACCTGGCGGATTGGGCGCTCCGCAAGGTCGCCCGCCTGCGGGCGGAAAAGCAAGCGCGGCGGGAGCTCGCACAGCGCGAGATCGGGCGCATACAGGAGTGGTTGGACCGTGAGCTCGCCAAGCTTGACCACGACGAGCGGTTCTTCGTGAACGCCCTGGTCGACTACCACCGGTTGGTGCTGGCCACCAACCCGCGTGCAAAAACGCTCAGCCTGCCTCACGGTACCGTAAAGGCCCGTGTCGTGGGTGCCAGCCCGACCCTGGTGGACGAGTCGGCGACACTAGCCTGGGCCGAAAACGCCCGGCCCGAGGTCGTGAAGGTCAAGAAGTCTCTCGACTGGGCAGGCCTGAAGAAGCTCCTCGCTGTCGACCCCGACGAGGTCCATTGCGTTGACCCCACCACGGGCGAAGTGGTCCCGGGCGTCACCGTGAAGCCCGAAACTGTCAGTTTCACTGTGTCCACCGGCGCGGAGGTGAACCCTGATGCCTAATCCCTTCAAGCCCGCCGTGGCCACCAAAAAGTATCTCAAAGTCGCGGTTTTCGGCCCGCCGGGTTCGGGCAAGACCCACTTCGCCCTGACGTTCCCGAAGGTGGCCGTTATCGACACCGAGCAGGGCACGGACCTGTTCACCGATCGGTTCCAGTTCCAGGTCCTGCACACGAAACGTCCGGCGGAGGTGCTGGCGGCAATCGAGGCTGTCGAGGCCGGCGAGGTGGACTGCGAGACGCTTGTCATCGACTCGTTCACGGTCATCAATGACGTGATGCGGGAAGCCGTGGCCAAGGTCGCGGAAGAGCGGGCCCGGGCCAAAGGCCGCAACATAGACGACAACGTCATGACCATGCGCGACTGGGGCAACCTGCGTAACCGCATCCGGACCCTGATGACGCGGCTCTACAACCTGCCCGTGCACGTCGTGATCACCGGATGGACGAAGGATGTCTATGCTGACACCACGGGCCCGGACGAGCCGTCCCGGAAGGTTGGTACCACTCTCGACGCGGACAAGAAGGTTCTGTACCAACCGGACATCCTGCTCGAGATGGAGCGCGACACGCACGGCATCTTCTGGGCCACGGTCGTGAAAGACCGGTCCGGAAAATTGCCTCCTCATCGGATCAAGAACCCGAGCTTCGCGATGTTTGGTGACATCCTTAACCATCAGTCTGCGGCCCCGGCCCAGGCGGAACGCCAGGAAGAGGAGATGGAGGCGATAGCGGCCGAGGCGGTGGAGATGGAGAACGGCCACATCAGCCGGGCCATGTGGCAGCGGATACATGCCAAAGCCCGCGAGGTGGGCTTGACCGAAGATGAGCTGCACGTGCTCATGTTCGCGCGGTTCGGTGTAAGCAGCACGGCTGATCTCAGCGACGACCAGGCCGCCACACTCATCGCCGGGCTGTCGAACACAGCACCCGACAAGCTCAAGGCCTCTGCGCAGAAGCTCCTGGCCAGGATAACGCAGGAGGCCGTGTCATGAGCACGGCAGGGGAATTTGCCGCCTGGGTCGACGCAGTGCTCCGGGAGCCGGAGCCGTATCCGGCTCTCGGGCCCGCGGCATCCGACCTCGACCAGGTAACCGGCACCTGGTCGGTACGTGGCAAGCAAGAGACCTGGGACAACTGCCCGGAGGCCTTCCGGCAGCGGTATGTCCTCTGCCGGAAAGCTCCGGCCAGCCTGGAAATGGTGCAGGGCCGGGTGGTACACGGCGTGGCTCAGGCCGTCCTGGAAGCCCGGGTGCAGGGGAAAAGCGAACCGGACCCGGCGGAGGTCGCCAAGTCGCTTTATGACCAGGCGAAATACGAGATCGAGGTATGGCCCCTCCACCCTGCCCAGGCCGAGGCCGAGACGATCATGTACGCCCGCCTGCTGGCGGAAGAGCTCCTTCCACGACACCCCGTGCAGGTCGAATCCCGCTTTGAGGTTGACTTGGGCTTCACCAGGCTGGTCGGTGTCATTGACTACATCGACGACCGCGGGGTTGTTGGTGATTTCAAGGTGGCCGGACCCAGCCGCGACCTCGAGCACGAGGCGCATCATGGCATGCAACTGTCAGTCTACAGCCTGGCTTACCGGCGGATGACGGGCGAAGCCCCCACAGCCCTACGGCTGGATGTCCTCGCGAAGGGCCATCCTCCACGGACGTTTTCGATCATCACCGAACGAACCGAGAGCCAAGAACGAGCCGCGCTGTACACGATCGAGCAAACCATCAAGTCCGTCCGGACAGGCATATTTCCGCCCAACACCCACGGCCGGAACTGCCACCCCGACCGCTGTCCTTTCTGGGGTGTGTGTCCGGCACGCGGGCAACCATTCATTTCTACACCCTGAGGAGGGAGAGCAATGTCTGTGAAAAGCATCGATGAAGCACTTTCCGAGCTGGACCAGACTTGGCGCGAGGTGGAGCCTGCTACGGGGTCTTCGGGCCAGCTGCCTGACGGGACATACAAGGCGGAAATCGTCGATGTCAACGTCGGCTACGCCAAGCTGAGCGGGCGGCTGCAGTTCAACTGGCAGTTCAAGATCGTCGAGCCTGCCGAGTATGCCGGCCAGTACATCTTCAAGCACAGCGGCCTTGCCACTCCCGATAACCTGCGATTTGCGAAGGCTGACTTCGCCACGGTCGGCATCACGCTGGACAAGCTCAGCGACCTGGTCGACCGGGAAGCTGACTTTCTCGGCCGTGGTGTGGAGCTGCGTCTGAAAACCAATGGCGAGTTCCAGAACGTTTACATCCAGAGGTTGCTCTGGACCCCGGACGGAGCACCGGTTAACGAGCACAACACGGACGACTCCGACCTACCGTTCTAGCCATGAGTACGCTGGAGCTGCTGAAAGAAGTCCGCTTGCCACGCTGGCTGGCGGAAAACAAGGGACTGCCCCGGGCGGTCGTAATCGATGAGATCCTCCAAGAGACCGCCCGGGCGGTCCTGGTCCGAGTACGGCCGGTCGTACAGGCCAGTGACCATTGCCACCGGTGCGGCCAGGAGATCACAAATCCCGTCAGCTTGGTCGTCGGCTATGGCCCAGAGTGTTGCGAGCATATCGGCCTGCCGCGGCCGGACCGGGTCACGGCCGAGGAAATGATGGCGGCCGCGGCTGGCCTACCCTCGACCGAAATCTGGTTGCCCCGGTCAGTACTCGGCCTTGACAGGACTAGCGGGTTCTCGACACTAGACGAGCCCGCCTCGCCCGGAGAAACGGAACTCAGTGAGGCACGAGATTTCTTCCATTCCGTTCTCGCGGAGGCATAAAGCCCCCGGGACGGCCCATCGCCCCGGGGGCGAAAAGGAGGTCATAACGTGGCCGTGCCCGCTGAGAGGCCACACCTCCCCGACCAGTTTGTACAAAGATTCGCGGAGCTATTCCGGGGCCGTCAGGACGTCCGCGGCGCCCTCGAGGGCCGCGCCGTCAAGGAGGCACTGGAGCCCAAACACTACAAGACCCACCTGCTGGGCTACGAGAGCCTGGGCGTGTATCCGCTTCTGCCTGATAGCACGGTCTGGTTCGCGGCTATCGACATCGACGAGCCGGGCGAGACAGGCCTGGCGGCCGCGGTCCGTCTCCGGGACCAGCTGGACGCCTGGGGACTGCCCGCATATATCGAGACGAGCAAGAGCAAGGGATATCACGTCTGGCTATTCTTCTCCGCCCCGGTACCGGCGAAGAAAGCCCGCGGGGTGCTCATCGCGGCCTGGAACGAGGCGACGGGCAGCAAGCCCCTGCCCGAGGTATTCCCCAAACAGGCCGAGGCCAGCCGGGTGCGGTATGGCAACTACATACATCTGCCCTACTGGCCCGACTCGGTCAAAGCCGGCCGGCGGGTCATGCTCGATCTGGCCGGCCAGCCCATGACCCTGGAACGGTTTCTCGAGACAGTGGAGCGGATTGCCCCGGACACCCTGGCCACTGTCTACAGCCAGCACGAGATCCCGGAGACAATGCCGGCCGCGCGGGGAAATGTCCGTCCGTTCAAGAACGATCTCTTGCCCTGTGCCCGGCAGTTCATTGCTGCCGGCGTGGACGAGGGAGCACGGGACAACAGCCTGTTCCGGCTAGCCGTACATCTACACCGGAACAGCTACCCACAAGAAGTCGCCCTGGCAGTCTTACACGAAACGAACAGCCGCTGCACCCCGCCCCTGGACGCCCAGACCGTGGAGCAGAAACTGCAGAGCGCCTACTCGGGAGCGGCCGGCCAGGGATACCGCGCCCTCGGATGCGATGATCCGCAGTGGACGGCATTCTGCCCCGGCCGTGACCAGTGCCCCGTCTGGACCAAGAAACCGGAGGGCACACCTGTTCCCACACCTCCGGAAGAGTTCTCGATCGCTCCGCTAGAGGTGCCCCGGCCCTACGTGCTGACTGCTCAGGGCGTGTACATCCGCAAGATCGTGCAGGGGGACGAGGAGCTGGTCCCGCTGACCACCTCACCGCTCTGGGTGGCAGGCCGGGGCGAAGAGATCCATTCCGGGCGGGTTTTCCTCCAGCTGCGGTACCGCCACGACCGGGAGCGGTCTGAGTGGGTCAGCCGGGCTGCTGCCCTCAACGCCCGCCAGCTCGTGGACCTGGCCGATTTCGGTGTGCCGGTGAACTCCGCGACGGCATCACAGATCGTCCGCTACCTGGATGCCTTCGAGGCCCACAACATCGCCTGCTTTGAGACCGAGATCCTGTCTGCGGCCAACGGCTGGATCGACGACACCACCTTCCTGGCCGGCGTGAGCCTGGGGGAAAAGCAGATCCGTCTACATCCCGAGGGGGCCGGCGATCATGTTATCGTCGAGGGCTTCCGGGCGGCCGGCACATTTACGGATTGGCTCGCCTTGGCCACGGACGTGCGACGGGCCTCGCCGGTGGCCCGGTTCGGCCTGGCGGCAGCCTTCGCGGGACCACTCTTACGGCCGCTCAAGCAGCGTAACTTCATCGTGCACCTGTGGTACGAAAGCGGGGCAGGCAAATCCGCCGTGATCAAGCTGGCGGTCAGCGCCTGGGGCGACCCGGAGCGGCTAATGGCCTCGCTGTACGCGACCCGGGTAGGTGTGGAACGCTTGGCTGCCCTTTTCAGCGACCTGCTCCTGGGTCTGGATGAGCTGCAACTCCAGGACAACATCGAGTTCCGGCGGGCCTTAAGCTACCTGCTGGCCCAGGGCACAGGCAAGACCCGGGGCGCCAAGGGCGGAGGCCTGCAGAGCACGCCCACCTGGCGGCTGGTCACACTCACGAGCGGCGAAGTACCCATGACCACCAGCCGGGACTTTTCGGGCCAGCAGGCCCGTGTACTGGACGTCTACGGTGAGCCGATTGCAGACAAAGCCCTAAGCCAGCGCGTACACCAGCAAGTGCAGGACCTGCACGGCACGGCTGGCCCTGCATTTGCAAGCCGGCTGCTGTTCGAGAACCACGAGCAGCTGCGAACGCGTCATGCACACCTGCGGTATAAGCTCGCGGAAAACTTGGATGACCAGCTACGCACCGCCCACCTGGACTCTATCGCCGTCGTGGTCTTGGCAGATGCCCTGGTCTCTGAGTGGTTCTACGACATACCCCGCCATGAGGCCGAGGACCAGGCCCTGGCCGTAGGACGCGACATTGCCAACCGCATTGCGGGAGCGGAGCGACAGGCCAGCTACGCCGAGCGGGCTCTTGAATGGACGCTCTCATGGGTAGCCCAGCATGAAGAGTACTTCCGCGAGGGCGGGCGGGAGGTGTACGGACGTTGGAATTCTTCCTCACCGTGGGTGACAGAGCCCGATGAACTCATGTTGCTGCCGTCCGCATGGGAACCAGCCATCCAGTCCGCCGGGTTCGACCCGGACCGAGTACTTTGGGACTGGGCAGAAAAGGGCTGGATCGCACGGGGCGACAGCAGACATTTGAAGACCAAACGCATGCTATCTGGCCTGGGTTATGTGCGTGTCATCGTGTTGCGGGTGAACAACAATGGAGGGACAAACACATGATCATGTCTCTCAGCGCCCCGCGTGCGCCCCACACGCGCCCCACACGCGGATACACGGAAAACCGCATCAATACAGTGTGCGCCCCGCGTGCCCCACGTGCCCCACAGAAACACACATATATAAGGGTTTCTGCCCGCCCACACACGCGGGAGGATTCATGTTTCGTTGAAGAGAGTGCTAAAGGACTAAATATGTGGGGCATGTGGGGCATGTGGGGCATAGGGCCGAACCACGCGACTTCACGGCCTCTTGCATGTGGGGCGCATGTGGGGCACATGTGGGGCACAAGGAAGGAGGTTATTACGGTTATGCCAATTCCTGTCGATCCCCGCCCTGATCTCCGGGCGGACAGCATGCTGTGGGAGCGGCTCATGTCGGCTGCTTCCCCCGAGCTGGCCGGAGCATCGCACGGGCTGCGGTGCCTGGGAACCAGGCTGATACGGACCGCCAAGGGGTACGCGGTCAGGCCTGACCCCGAAGCCCTGGCCAGTGTCGGTTGGACCTACACAGAGATCCGGGATACCTATTTGGCGCCACATACGAGCGAGCTGGTGCGGCTGATGGCAAACCTGGGGAGGGCTGCCTCATGATGCTCGTACCCGGCATCTCATTCACCGTGCCCGGCCGCCCGGTGCCCAAGCAGCGTCCTCGCATGGGCCGCGGGGGACATATGTATACGCCGCGGCGGACCCGCGACTACGAGCAGTTGGTCGGCCAGTGTGCCCTGGCGGCGGGGGCAAAGCGTAACCGTGAGCCGGTGGCGGTCAGACTGGAAATACACGTGCGCCCTTCGCTCCGGCTCGATGTCGATAACGTGGCCAAGTCTGTGCTTGACGGCTGTAACGGAGTCGTTTGGGACGATGATGCCCGGGTGCGGTGCCTGGAGGTCGTGCGTGTGGACGATGACGACGAGCGCGTGGTGGTCACGATCACGCCGGCGGAGGCGGTCGCCCGTGAGGCCTGAGACGATCCTGCGCGAAATTGTACGCCTGCAACATGAGCTGGAGCTGATGACTCCGGACCTGTACCAGGACGAATCGAGATACCGCCAGGCACGTTCCGCCAGACTGAACCATATTACCCGCCTGTGGCGTTTGCTGGCCAGTCTGGAGAGAAAGGAGGAAGACCATGGCTAACAGGCTGCTTGATCCATTCTTGCCCCGCGTGGAAAACATCGATGATGCCCTGCGTGGAGCAGGGCACACGGACGATGGCATCCGCTCCCGCCATGCGGCGGCGATACGCGAGCTGCAACTTGCCCAAATGCGGTATGACGCTGACTCGGCCAGCGATGCAGCGAGGTATGCGTTGCTGGCGGCTCGGGCCCGGGTCACGGAAATAGAGGACGAGATCCTGGACGCCGATACACGCACCCGCCGGCACCAGATGGTAAAGAGGTGGCGCCCATGACTGACAGCAGCCTGCTGCAACAGCTGTGGGACGCGGGACAGGTCATTGTCAGAGATACCGGCCAGGCCCTGCGTGTCTACGAGCAGGCAAGGGCCCTGGGCCAAGAAGTGGAGATGAGCGGGCGGTGGCATCAGAGGGAAAGTGATGGCTGGCGGATTTCCACGCGGCGGCTGGCTGGTCGAGGCGATGGACGCAGCACAAGCGGGGATGGGACATGGACAGCGGGCGCGTGATTGAGCTGGGTGAAGTTTTTTGCCCAAGGATAAAGAACGCGTGCGAGGTGGTCAACAATGGCTAGACCCCGTAGACGTGACGTGATCGGCGATGCATTGTCTGAACTGCACGAGCACGGACGGGCGTACTGCGACAGCCAACGAGAGGCGGAAACGGTGGTCAGGTTGTTTGAGACAGCGAACCCTGGCCGCCGCCCGCTCATCATCAGGACTGACTGGGGCCGTTGGTGCGTCGTGCACCCGGACCTGGCCGAAGTACCAAAGCTGGAGGCGACGCGGCCATGAGGGCAACTCTGGAGCTTGTCTACCGGGCAGCCCAGGCCGGACCAGTGATGACGCCCGCCGGCAAGGCCATCGCGTATGGTCCTGCACCGCATGGGGATCTCGCGGGCAGGTGTTACCTGTGCGGAGAGGCCACCGACGAGGGCTTGCCGCGCAGGGATGTGATCAAGCCAACATTCACGGACCACGGCATCGCCCGTGACCCGGACAGCGATCTGGTGTGTCCGCTGTGCACGTGGGCGTTGTCGTACTCGGAGCTGCGGAACTACAGCATTCTTGCCACTCCGGCTGGATTGCGGCATCCCTCCCGGTCCGAAATTCGTGATGTGCTGCTGCATCCACCCGCGCCTCCATTCGTCCTGACCATCGCGGTGAGCGGACAAAAGTGGCTACATATCAAGGCGCGTGTGGTCTACAACCGAGCGGCATTCTCGGTGCTGCTGGAAGAGACGCCAGTGCTGGTGCGTCCCACAGCTGTTGCTGCACTGCTGGACACCATCGAGGAACTCTATTCCAGCTTCACAAAGGCTGAGATCGAGACAGGTGACTACCAGCCGCATCGCATCCGGCGATTCGGAATTAAACGGTGGGAACGACTGGAGGAACAGATCGGGATGCACCGGGGCAGCAGGCTCTTTGACCTGCTGCTGCATGTGGCTCAGAAACAAACGGAGGAGGTGGAGCAAGGTGTATTACGGCTTTGATACGTCGGATGAGAATGCCGCCGTCGGGGCGCTGCTGGTCTACGGCATATACCGCAGCCGGGACGTCAGGCGGTTCAAGGTCACCCCGGACATGTGGGCTGTCATAGAGCGTGCCGTGAAGTCGTGTGCGAAGCGGGCCCTTGACCTAAACGACTTCGTCGAAAAACTCAAGCCAAAACTGCATTGCGACACTATCCAGCCGCGGTGGATGAAGACCACCGACGCCCTGGTGTCGACCTACGTCGATCCGGCCAGCGGCGAGATCATGGAGCTGAATGAGGAAGGCAAGAGGGACTTTTGGACTCGGCTTTTGGAAGAAGCGGACCACCACGCGGTCCTCGAGCGGCTGTACAAGAGAACATCCCTGATCATCGCCCTGGTTCGCGACCGCCTGGAGCGCGAACGTCCGCTCGAGGTCAGGGGACTAATCAAGCCGGAGGGGGATGAGGAGATTGTCGAAGCTCAATAGCGGCGTGCTCGACATCACCGTGCGCCTGTTGGAGCCGCTGTCCCACATCGGCGAGTCGCACGGGACCGACAGCTATCTTGACACGCAAACGATCATCGGGCCCGAGGGTAGGCCGGTGGAGGTGTTCTCCTACCACGGCAATGCCGTCCGCGGCATGCTGCGGGACCACGGAGCGAAATACCTGCTTGACCACCTGGCAAGCGGGGATGCCACGGTGCAGGTGCCGCTCGATGTGTTCTACCTGCTTTTTTCTGGCGGCAGTCTCGGGGGCGAGCAGTCGGCAGACATAGACCAGGCCAGGCGGATCCGCAACGCTGTGCCTCTGCTGAGCGTGTTCGGCGGCGGCGTCGGAAACCAAATTCTCCCCGGCAAGATCCGTTGCAATGATCTGTGGCCGGTGTGCAAGGAGACCAGGCACCTCATCCCGGAGCGGCTGCGCGAGGCTCCTGGGGTCGACCTATCATGGCGAGTCCTGACCGTGGAGCGCAGCTTCACGCGCCGCGATGATGGCAAGGACGATAACCTGCGACCATATCTTGCGCAGAATGTCCAATCGGCCTTACCGCAAGCCCCTGCCCAGGGTGCTCTCCTGGAGGATAACAGTGAGGGGACCGCAAGCGAGAAAAAGGGCCGCGAGAAAAAGGATGCCCCCCAGCAGATGCGGTACACGATCGAGTGCCTGGCTGCCGGGGCGACGCTGTGGGGTGAGATCTATGTTCTTGACGTGACGGACGTGGAGATGGGGGCATTGACGTCCGCCATTGCTGAATGGTCGAAGGTGCCCTTCATCGGCGGCCAAAACCGCATCGGCCTCGGCCGCGTGGACGCGGAGATCGTCTGGCGTCCTGCTGGTGGCACCGAACAGCCGTTCGCTACAATCAGAGGGGGAGCTCCGCTGGCTCTGGGCCTGGTAGCGGCCGCGGCAAAGCAGGCCTACGACGAGTTCCTGCGGGCCTACGCGAGGCATCTGGAGGAGAACAAGAGTTCGATTACAAGGGCGTTGATGGGGTGATAGCGTGCAGTCCCTGCGAATCACGGCACGGCTGACAGATGGGCGCATAGCTACAACCGACTTGTGCCTGCCGGCTGACGGTATCCTAGCCTATGCCTGGGTGAGGCGCAATCGGCCCGAGCTGCTGGAGGCGACCCAAAGCGGGATCAGAGAGCTGATCCATCTGCCGCTACCACTTAAACGGATAGAGGCGGACCGGGGATGGTGGTGGGCAGCATCGTTCGCGTTCGGCGAGCCAGTGCTCGAGCAGCGGAACTACTGGCATAAACGTTTCGACGACAAGTACGCGGATGCCATCGACTTTGGCGGCCGGCGTGGCAAGGTTGAGGTAAACAAGGGGCCTTACAAGGCCTACCGCATGCCGCTGACGGTGATCCTTGTGCCGCAGCTGACGTGGTATGTGGTTGGGGACGCCGCCGAGATCAGGGACCTACTCGGCACCATGACACACATTGGGAAGAAAACCGCCCAGGGCTATGGGCACGTGGCGGAATGGACCGTGACGGCAGCCGAAGAGGACCTGTCCGGCGCCAGGACTATCCCTGATCCGGACGGCGATGAACTCTGGGGCATCCGCCCGCCATACTGGGAACCACGAAACCAGGTGCGGGTGCGCTGGCCGCAGGATCCGCGGCTGGCAGCGAACTGGCTGAGGAGGTAACGATGGACGACTGGGAGCGGGAGCTATACATGCTGCACAGCCGCTCGTCGGGGTTCCGGGAGCGGCTCGATGAGGCTCGTGGCATCATAGCTGCAGCGCTCAAACTGGTGGAGCGGCCCTACGTAGCGTTCTCCTGCGGCAAGGACAGCTCTGTCCTGGCCCACCTCGTGCTGGAGGCCGATCCACGTGTGCCACTCAGGTTCCTTTCCTCCGGGGAAACCCGGCTGGTGCACAACGTGGACACGGTTATCAGTTGGTTCGCCGCACGGGGCGCCACGGTCGACGAGATCCTGATCGACCGGGTGTTCAGCGAGGAGTGGCGGGACGCGACATGGGACGAAGAACGCAAGGCCGGGCACGGGGATTTGGAACGTCTCAACGAG
>CADDZV010000040.1 GCA_902812875.1 Clostridiales bacterium | reverse complement strand
CAGGTAGAGCGGGCGGGTGGGCTTGACGTCGCCAGTCTTGTGCAAAAGGTGGCGCCATCTGTGGTGGCCATCCGCGGCTGGGGCATCGATTCCGACGGCACAGAAGGTTATTTCGGCGGCACCGGCATCATCGTCAGTGCAGACGGACTGATTCTCACCAACCGGCACGTCGTTTCTCCCATGAGCGACATCAAGGTGTTTCTGGACGACGGCCGGGAATTTCCCGCCCAGGTACAGTACGCGGACCTGGACAGCGATCTGGCTTGGCTCCGGATTGATGCCACCGGCCTTACGCCGGCCACCCTGGCGTCCGCGGGCACCGGCCAGGTTGGCGATCCGGTGATTGTCATCGGCAATCCCTTCGGGCTCCGCGACAGCGTGACGATGGGCATCATCAGCGGCAAGGGCCGCTCCATCGATAACACCGGCTACCCGTTTTTGCAGACGGACGCGGCGATCAACTCAGGTAACAGCGGCGGCCCCGTGGTCGATGCCGCCGGCGAGGTAGTCGGGATCGCAGCCGACAAGTACTCGGGTACGGGGGTGGAGGGCCTGGGGTTTGCCATTCCCATGTCAGTGGTAGAGAAGGTGCAGGAAATTGCCAGCCGACTCGACCGGGCCCGCTCGTATCTCGGCGTGATGGTGTCGGAGTCGTTTGTGGCGAACATGGGGGAGAATACCAGCGACGGTTTGCAGGTGATGTTCGTGGCCCCGGGTTCGCCTGCCGAACAAGGGGGCATCAGCGCCGGTGACGAGATCGTGCAGATTGACGGCCAGCCTGTCCATTCGCTGGCGGACCTGCGGGAGGTGGTGGACGACGTGCTTCCCGGGACTGCCATCCAGGTCACTGTGAAGCGGGGCGGAGCCGAGCGCGGGCTGACCGTGACTACCGGGGCGGTAGCCCTGGGAGACAAGCGTCCGTTTTTCAATACCGACTACCTGGAGCCCTGGGAGGGTGTTTTTTAGGGGGAGCCGTTACCTTGGCTCCTGGGCGCACGTTGGCCGGCGGCAGGGAATTGGTTAGGGAAAGTCGAATTCACCTGTAGTGCGTACGGATGGAGGTGTAGCATTTGTCGGCTGCAAACGTCGAGGAGTGGGCGCTCATCCTGGGTGCGTCCAGTGGTTTCGGGGAAGCAACCGCCCTGGAACTCGGCAAAAGCGGGTTCAACATTTTTGGGGTACATCTTGACCGCAAGGCCACCATGCCCAATGTAGAAAGAATTGTTTCGGCCATTGAAAACATGGGACGCAAGGCCCGATTTTTTAACATCAATGCGGCGGACGCCGCGGCACGCGACAAGGTACTGGATGAAATGGCGGCGGCCACCGGCGGAAAACCTGCGGTGCGGGTGCTATTGCATTCCCTAGCGTTTGGCACCCTGAAGCCGTTTATTGCCCAGGAGCCGTCGGAAGCCATTACCGCGGCCCAGCTGGAAATGACTTTGGATGTCATGTCGAGCACGCTCGTGTATTGGACGCAGGGTCTTTTGCAACGCGGTCTCATGGGCCGCGGCGGGCGGATTTTCGCCATGACAAGCTCGGGCTCGCAACGCGTGATCGCGGCCTACGGGGCGGTATCGGCCGCCAAATCCGCCCTGGAATCGCACATCCGGCAGCTTGCCTATGAGCTGGCCTCACTCGGCATCACGGCCAATGCGATCCGCGCCGGCGTCACCGATACCCCAGCCTTGCGTAAAATCCCGGGCCACGAATCCCTGGCTGCCACGGCCGCGCGTATAAACCCGAGCGGCCGTATGACCACTCCCCAGGACGTGGCAGCGGCAATTGCGGCATTGTGCGACGAACGCCTCTACTGGATGACAGGGAATGTCATCAACGTGGACGGCGGGGAAAACATAACTGGGTAGCCACCATCCATACGTCACCCCCGGGGCCACTGCGGTCCCGTGGTGCGCCAGTCCAACTTATAGGAGGTGGGAGGTTTGCTTGAAGAGTTCCGGAATGAGCCCCTGACCAACTTTGCAGACGAGCACAACCGCCGGCAGATGGAGGACGCGATCGCGGCTGTGCACGCCGCCCTCGGACAGGAGTACGATCTGATCATCGGCGGGCGGCGGATCAGGACTGCCGACAAGATCCGTTCACTCAACCCATCGAACATCGATGAAGTGGTGGGTTACGTCTCCAAGGCTGACACCGAGCTGGCCAATCAGGCGATCCAGGCGGCGGCCGAAGCGTACAAGACCTGGAGCCGCATGTCACCATTTGCCCGGGCCAGGGTCATGCTCAAGGCGGCCGCTATCATGCGGCGCCGCCGGCTGGAACTTGCCGCCTGGGAAGCCTTCGAGGAGGGCAAGACCTGGGCGGAAGCCGATGGCGACGTGGCCGAAGCCATCGACTATCTCGAGTATTACCCCCGCCTGATGATGGACATGGCCAACCGGCGGGATCTCACCCGGATTCCGGGCGAGGACAACGAGGCCATGTATATTCCTCTCGGAGTGGGCATCATCATTCCGCCCTGGAACTTCCCGCTGGCCATCCTGACCGGGATGACGTCGGCGGCGGTGGTGGCCGGCAACACGGTAGTGTTGAAGCCGGCCAGTGCGTCGCCCGTGGTGGGGGCAAAGTTCATGGAGGTCATGGAAGAGGCCGGCCTGCCGCCGGGGGTGATCAATTTCCTGCCTGGTAGCGGCGGTGCCATTGGCGACTACCTGGTATCGCACCCCATGACGCGGTTTATTGCCTTCACCGGGTCCAAAGAAGTGGGGCTGCACATCAATACGCTGGCGGCCCAGACGCAGCCAGGCCAGATCTGGATCAAGCGCGTGGTGGCAGAGATGGGTGGCAAGGACGCCATCGTGGTCGACGAGACGGCCGATCTCGATGCCGCGGCGGCCGGTATCGTCACGTCGGCCTTTGGTTTCCAGGGCCAGAAGTGTTCGGCGTGTTCCCGGGTGATCGCCACCGCGCCCATCTACGACGAGCTCCTCAAGCGGGTGGTCGAGCGTACGAAGGCTCTGCGCATTGGTCCCGCCACCGACTACGCTACGCAGGTCGGACCGGTGGTGGACCAGGCGGCCTACGACAAAATTTTCAGCTACATTGAGATCGGCAAGAAGGAAGGCCGGCTGGTAGCGGGCGGTGGGAAGGCACCCGGCAACGGGTACTACATTGAGCCGACGATTTTTGCGGATGTGCCGGTGGAAGCCCGCATCGCCCAGGAAGAGATCTTTGGCCCGGTGCTGGCGTTCATGAAGGCCCAGGATTTCCGCGACGCTATCCGGCTTGCGAACAGCACGGAATACGGGCTTACGGGATCGGTGTATTCGCGGAACCGCGAGCACCTGGAGACTGCCAGGGTGGAGTTCCACGTGGGCAACCTGTACTTCAACCGCAAGTGCACCGGTGCGCTGGTAGGGGTGCACCCCTTCGGCGGATTCAACATGTCCGGCACCGATTCCAAAGCCGGCGGTCCGGATTACCTGTTGCTGTTCACCCAGATGAAGGTTGTGTCCGAGGCCCTCTAAAAGTCCGGGTCAGAGGACGTCGTGCGTGTTCGGTTGCCGCTCCGCCATGATGCGGGGCGGCAACCTGGTTTCCCGCGGCTTGCCAGGGGCAGCACGGGCGGGTACCAGCCCCGCGGCGATTTCTTCCTTGCTCAGGGCCGGGATGGTCACGCAAAAGACCACGCCGGTGTTGTCTGGCCGGTTGTGGGCAGTGATGGTACCTCCGTGGTCCTGCACGATGTTGCGGCTGATGGTGAGTCCAAGGCCGGTGCCGGCCTTTTTGGTGGTGAAAAACGGGTCAAATATGCGTTCCAGAAGATGGGCGGGAATAGGCGGCCCATCGTTTTCTATCATGACTTCGATCGCATCCGGACCCGTCCGGGCACTGACGGCCACCCTACCGTGCGGGCCGGCGGCTTCGAGGGCGTTACGTACCAGGTTTGTAAACACCCGCTTGAGTTTGTCGGGGTCTCCGTAGACCCACAAACCGGGGTGATAGTTTCGCTGGACGGTGGTAGCCGGTTCCGAGGGCGTGAGCTCGGCCAGGGCTTCGTCGATGATCGGGGCCAAGTCCGTGCCGCGCCGCTGCAGGCTGGCGGGCCGGGACAGGGTAAGAAAATCATCGATGATCAGGTCGATCTGGGCGGCGTTCCGCATGATCATTTCGAGCCAGGGTCGCACACCGGCTGGCTGATCGAGGGCCATGCGCGCGGCCAGCTTCACCACGGATAACGGATTGCGGATTTCGTGAGCGGCCGCCGCGGCGGCCTGGCCCGCCAGGGCGAGCCGCTCCTGGTGGCGGTTTTCCTGCATGAGTTCAATCTGTCTTGTGATGTCGCGAAAGACAGCGATTGCCCCGGCTACTATGCCCGCGGGCGCGTACACTGGACGAGTGGACATCTCGAAGGTGTGGGTCTTTCCTTCCAGTACAGCTTCAAACACGTAGTGCGAAAGCCCCGGGTGGCCGCCCAAGGTGGATGTCAGGCCTTGTACGAGCGGTAGCCACGGTGCCGGCAACTCGGTACACGGCCGGCCCAACGTGTCAGTATCACTCATACCCATGATGGCACGGGCGGCCGGATTGGCCGCAACCCAAAGGCCGTTTCTGTCTACCGCCACCACGGCGGAGTCCATGGTGTCGAGAATCACCTCTGCCCGCGCCGCCAGCGGTACCACCTGGGCAAGACGCACACTCAGCCGGGCGTGGTCGGCCAGTACGGCCAGGAGCAGCCACACGCGGGCTCCGATGCCCAGAAGGGCCCCGGCACTGATAAACAGATCAGGGACCGCGGGCGTGGTGAAGGTCATAATCTGGCCGACGCCCATAATGTGCATAGTGACGAATACGGCATGGGCGAGCTCGTCGCCCGGCTCGCCCCACTGGTAGGATCCCCAGAAAAAGAGGGCGGCTGCGGCCAGGGAAAGTGGAGGCAGCATCCAGCTGTCAGGTCCGAGCAGGTGCGGTAAAAGCTCCTGCTGCAGGGCCATCGTCATGACCAGTGCGACGGCGGCATCTCCGGCCAGCAAGGCCCACAATGCGGCCAGGCGCGACGGGGCGTGCCACCGTTTGCGGGCATAGGTTGCCGCGGTGATGGCCGTGGCCACCACCATGCCGTCCATGACCAGCCACCACAGGTCCATGACCGGGTACGTGTGCAGCAGGTGGCCGCCGCCCATAAAATGCGGCAAAAAGTCTAGGGTGACCGAGAGGGAAAACGCCGCCGCTAACACATAGGCCCGCTCGTCATCGTGATACCAGTAGTGGGTCATGCCGAAGACGGCGATCAAAAGCGACATGAGCCCGTTTGCATCTACAATATCCAGGTTCAACCGCCACAGGCCGGGAGTCGCGGCTGGGCGCAAAAATGCCAGTAAAAGTACAGCCGAGCCCAGGATGACCGCTTCCCACCATAACCGTTTGTGCACAGGTATGCCTCCCCAGGAGGGCCGGTTCAGGAAAACGGTTGCAAGCATGCGTGGCTGTTTTCAGGATCTTTTAATGTGAATGGCACTTCGATTTTGCAAGGGAAAATCCTTCCGGGAGCGAATCCATCACCGCTATGTCGATTCCAGTACACGCTTGGGGGGAGCGCTGATGGCTGGAGACGAAGTGACAGATTTTCAGGACCTGCGGGACGAGCTGGAGCAACAGGGGTTTGTGGTAGCGTACGACGACCATACTATCTATATCACCTGGGGCGCTACCGGACAGGAGGTGGCCACATTTTCATGGCATGCCCACCCGGACACCATCCGTCAGGAACTGGCGGAGTGGCGCTCCCGGCATGGCGCGTAGTCTCCGGGCGCAACAAGGCGGGCAGCTCGCTGCCCGCCTTTTACATCTGACTTGTTGCCAGCCGGTGGCTGGACTATCCAAAGTGTTCTTTTAGGATTTTGTCCCATTCGCTGGTGGGCAGGTCAATCTTGGCTTCGGTTAGCGGCGTTTCGGGGTAGCCCGGGATGTAGTCCTGGAAGGATGGGCCCTCTTCCTCGTACAGTAGCCCAGTGACAAGCCCGCCCGTCTCTGTAATCCGGCGCATGGCCGCCGTGCGGTCATGCGGATCGTGCCCGCCGCCGTCCGCCACGTCCACCAGATTGGCCCGGAAGAAATCGTATGTGTTCACCTTGTTGAAGGTGACGCACGGGCTCAGCACGTTGACCAGCGAGAATCCCTTGTGCCGTATCGCTTTCATGATCAGATCCGTCAGCTGGTTTACGTTGGAGGAGAACCCCTGGGCCACGAAGGTGGCGCCGGCCGCCAGCGCCAGTACGAGGGGCTGGATCGGCTGCTCATATACACCAGCAGGCGAGGTCACCGTGCGGAATTTCTTTTCGCTCGTGGGCGAATACTGGCCTTTCGTCAGACCGTAGATGTGGTTGTCCATCACTATGTAAGTGAGGTCAATGTTACGACGCACGGCATGGATGAAATGGTTAAGGCCAATGCCATAGCCGTCACCGTCACCGCTGGCAGCGATCACCGTGAGGTTGCGGTTCGCGAGCTTGATGCCCTGTGCCACCGGCATGGTGCGCCCGTGGAGTACGTGGATATTGTATGAACCAAAGTAGTCGCCGATCTTTCCGGAGCAGCCAATGCCAGCTACCAGCACCACATTCTCCGGCCGCAGGCCGAGCTGCGTGGCTGCCCGCTGAAGGGCGGCCAGCACGGCAAAATCGCCGCAACCCGGGCACCACCACGGCTTGGCGTCAGTCTTGAAAGAAACCTTGGTTTGGACGGCCATTTAGAACACCTCCTGGCACTTGGCCACGACCTCGCCGGCCGTGAACGGCGTACCGTCATACTTGCGGACACTGGCCAGCCGCTCTGCCAGCGCCGGCACCTCTCGGCGGATAAGCCCGTATAGCTGCCCGCCGGCGTTATTTTCCACCACTATGACCTTGCGGGCCCCGGCGGTCAAATCGCTGAATTGCGAGGCCGCAAACGGTGCCGCCATCCGCACCTGCACTACCGCCGCCTTGGTTCCGGCTGCCTCCAGCCGCTCGCGGGCCTCGAGTACCGGCCCGATCGTGGAACCAAACGCCACCAGCACGACATCGGCATCCTGAAGACCATGCCGTACGAAGGCCAGGCTATCATTCACCAGCGGGTCGAGCTTGTGCATGCGCTTGTTCATAATCTGCACGCGGTTATCCACCCGCTCCACGATGTGGCCGGTCTGGTCATGCTCGTTGCCGGTGGCCAAGAACATGCCGCCTGGCTGGCCCGGGATCGCCCGCGGGGAAATGCCGCTCGGCGTGAATTTGTAACGCAGGAACTGGCTGCCTTCCAGGGCCGCGAGCTCCTCGTTGGTGACGCGCTCGCCGCGGTCATATTTCAGGCAGGAGTAGTCGAGTGCTTCGACCGTCTGCACGCCGAGACCGTTGGCCAGGTCAAGGGCCACGATCACCGGCACCTGGTAGTGCTCGGCCAGGTCGAACGCCCGGGCGGTGTCGTAGAAGCATTCTTCCACCGTGCCGGGTGTCAGTACGATGCGGGCGAGGTCACCGTGCGAGCCGTACACCATTTCGTTGAGGTCAGATTGTTCGGTCTTGGTGGGCATGCCGGTGCTCGGACCCGCCCGTTGCACGTTGACGATGACCACCGGGGTTTCGGTTGCCCCGGCGTAGCCGAGGGCCTCCATCATGAGCGAAAGGCCCGGGCCGGACGTGGAAGTCATGGCCCGCACGCCCGTGTAGCCGGCGCCGACGGCAGTCATCAAGGCCGCGATCTCGTCTTCCGTCTGCACAACGACGCCGCCGTACTTTGGCAGCATCTCTGCCAGCCAGTGCATCACTTCAGACGCGGGGGTGATGGGGTAGGCAGCCTCGATACGGCAGCCCGCCGCCAAGGCACCGAAAGCCGCGGCTTCGTCGCCCGACATCAGGTAGCGGTGGCGCCCGTCAGCCTTGGCCAGGTGGAAGGTGTCGCCGCTGCCGAGCTGGGCGGCGACGGCTTCAAAACCCTTCTGCACCGCTGCCAGGTTTTGGTTGACCACAGTTTCGCCCTTGCTGCCAAACCGCCGCCGCAGGGCGTCGGTGAAGGTTTCGGGCGCAAAGCCGACCACCGCCGCGGTAGCGCCCATGGCTACCATGTTTTTCATGACGGCGTTGCCCAGGCTTTCGGCCATGGAGGTGAGCGGGATTTCCAAGAGGCGGACGCTGCTTCCGGCCGGGAGCTCGGCCCGGAAATCGGTAGAATCGGCGATCACCAGGCTGCCCGGGTGGAGGCGGTTGGCCAAAAGCCGGATGGTTTCTTGATCGAACGCGACCAGCACGTCGATATAGTCCTGGTTTGCGAGGACGCGTTTGGTGGAGATTCGGATCCGGTAGTTGGTTTGACCGCCCTTGATGCGCGAGGAAAACGTGCGGTAGCCGTAAATGTGGTATCCCAGGCGGCTGAGGGTGGCGGCGAGGATTTCGCCCGTACTCTCGATGCCTTCTCCCTGTTGTCCACCGACCGCCCAGGATAACTCCTGTATCATTATCACCTAAACCCCCCATCGGATGGACTGTGGCACAGACGGATAGGTTCAACTATCGCATAATGTTATACCATGCATGTATAGCTTTGTGCAGGAAGATGCGCGAAGTATTTTTGTATGCAAGGGTATGACGATACGGTGAAAGGGTTTGTCCCGGCCAAGGGATAATTTACACTGCAAGATTTTACTGCTTAGCTTAGTGCGGGGGGTCGTGCGATTGGCTGATGCTCGGCTGGAAATGTACAGGGAACTGACGGAGGCCGCCGGTGTACCGGGGCAGGAGCGTGACGTGCGCGAGGTAATGAGAAAGTACCTGCAGCCGCTCGGGCAGGTGGAGACCGACAACCTCGGCAGCATCGTGGCGGTAAAACGCGGCACGTCCGACCGGCCCCGGATCATGGTGGTCGGGCACATGGACGAGATCGGGTTCATGGTCAAGTACATCACCGAGGACGGTTTCATCAAGTTCCAGACGCTCGGCGGCTGGTCGGAACAGGTCATGCTGGCCCAGCGGGTGGTGATCAAGACCCGCAAGGGCGATGTGATTGGCGTCGTCGGCTCCAAGCCGCCGCACATCCTCGACCAGGACGAGCGGAAAAAGGTCGTCGACAAGAAAGACATGTTCATCGATATCGGGGCCAAGGACCGTAAGGAAGCCGAAGAGTTCGGGGTGCGCCCGGGCGATCCGATCGTACCGTTGACCACCTTCACACCCATGAAAAACGAAAAACTGCTTTTGGCCAAAGCCTGGGACAACCGGGCAGGTTGTGCGGTGGCCATCCAGGTGCTCGAGGAGCTGCAAGGGGTAAACCATCCCAACACGGTATACGCCGGCGGCACTGTGCAGGAGGAGGTTGGCCTCCGCGGTGCCCAGACGAGCTCGGCCCTGGTCGAGCCTGACATCGGTTTCGCTGTGGATGTGGGCATCGCGGGTGACATGCCCGGGGTAAAGCCGGAACAGGCACAGGCCAAGATCGGCAAGGGTCCGGTCATCACGCTTTACGACGCTTCCATGGTGCCGCACGTGGGCCTGCGCGATTTCGTGATCGAGGTGGCCGAAAAAGAAAACATCCCCTACCAGTTCGATGCTCTGGCCGGGGGTGGTACCGACGCCGGTCGCATCCACCAGTGGAGCCGCGGTGTCCCGTCCTTGTACCTTGGGATCGCCACGCGATACATCCACAGCCATGTGGGTATCCTGCACCGTGACGACCTCGACAACGCGGCCCGCCTCTTGGCGGCGGTGATTCGCCGGCTGGACGCAAAAACCGTGGACGCAATCAAAAATAGCTAGCAGCGCGGCGGGTGTCCATGGCTTGGCAGGGACCGGGCGCGGCAGGGCATACCGGCGCGATACGGGGAGAGGTAAAACATGAACGTCGCGGTGCGGCGGGAGTCGCGGTCGCAGCGGGCCTACAGCCAGCTGCGGCGGAAGATTCTAATGGGGGAGTTCCGGCCTGGCCAACGCATTCAGGAGGAGCGTCTTGCGGAGATGCTCGGCATCAGCCGCACCCCGGTACGGGACGCACTCCGCCATTTGCAGCGCGATGGTCTCGTGCAGCTGGCTGGGCATGGCGGTGCCACCATCACCCCCCTGAAAGCCTCCGAGCTTGAGGACCTCTACCAGGTACGGGCGGTGCTGGAGAGCCTGGCAGCACGGTTGGCAGCGGAGCGGGCCACGGCCGGACATGTGACGGCCATGAAGGAGGCCCTGCAGAAAGCCCAGGAAGCGTGGGAGCGCGGGGACAAAATCGCGGTGCTGGAAGCTAACTCTGTTCTCCACGACACGATTTATGCGGCCGCCGGATCGCGCCACCTGCGTGACGTGCTGGAGACCGTGAGGGCACCGCTGCTTTTGTTCCGGGCGATCATTAACTACGCCCCGGGCGAATATGGCCGCATACTGGCAGAGCACCACCTGCTGGTGGGACGGATTGAGGCCCACGACCCGGACGGGGCCGAAAAGGCCATGCGGGAGCACATGGCCTCGGACCGGGAGCGGGTGCGACCGGCCTTGGCACAATGGAGAGACGGGGCGGCCGAATAGGCCGCCCCTTTTTTGCCAAGGATGTATGCCGGTCGCGTGCCGTCAGATGACGGCGTCCTCCCGCACTAGGTTGCCCGCGCGGAAACGGGCGGGGCTGAGGGCCGACACGTCGATCGTCCGGTATTCTCCGTAGAGGATGAGTTCCGCGAGGGCGAGTCCGGCCCCTGGTCCTTGCATCATGCCGTGCCCGGAGAAGCCGTTGATGAGGTAGAATCCCTTGAGATCCGGATGTTCGCCGATGATAGCGTTGTGGTCCTGCGGGTTCTCGTCATAAAGCCCTGCCCATCCGGATTCCAAGCCGAGGGTTTCGAAGAGCGGCACCCGCTGTGCGAGTTCCGGCCAAACCTCGGCGAAGAACCATTGGCGGTCCCACTGGAAGTTGAACCCGGCCGGTTCGTCTTCACGCGATTTGCCGATGAGAATACGCCCGCCGGTTTCGGGCCGGAAGTAGACGCCGCTCGGGTCGACGACCATGGGCAGCTGGTAGGGAAGCGGTTTGGGCGGCTTGCAGATGTAAATCTGGCGGCGAAGGGGAACCACTGGCAGTTCTACGCCGGCGGTCTTGGCCAGCTCGCCTGCCCACGCCCCGGCCGCGTTGACCACCACGTCGGCGGCAATGTCGCCATGCGTAGCCGTCCCCACGCCGGTGACCCGCGGGGTTGGCCCGCCAGACGTGCGGATGGCGGTCACTTCATCCGTGAGGTATCTTGCCCCCAGGGCACGTGCCTTCTGTTCGAATCCCTGCATGACGGCGTAGGGATCGAGAAAACCGTCCCGCGGTCCAAAAACACCCCCGACGATGCCTTCGAGACTGATGTCCGGGACCATGGCGGCGATGTCCGCGGGGGTGAGCAACCGTACTTCTACTCCCAATTGTTTTTGCAATTCGTAACGACGCCGCAGTTCGGGCCAGTTCAGGTCGTTGGCCAGGAACAGATAACCTGCCTGCACGAAGTTGATCGCGGGACACTGCCCGTCTACGGTCAGCCTTTCTGAGAAGTGCTCGTAAAACTCGACGCTGTAGCGGGAAAGGTTCACGTTCACGGCGGTAGCAAACTGCTGCCGGATGCCCCCGGCCGAAAGCCCAGTGGAGGCTTTTGTGTGCACCGGGTCACGCTCGATCACCGCCACCTGGCCGGAAAAGCCCAGGTTCAGCAGGTGATAGGCCACAGCCGATCCCATCACCCCGCCGCCCACAATCACCACATCAAAGGTTTCCATGTCCACTGCCTCCCGTCCCTCGCAAGTCTTGTGCTGCCACTGGACTAGGTTTTTTCTTGCCGCATGGCAGTTACCAATCCGAAAAGAATCAGGGCACCGCCGGCAAGCTGGCTGGCACTTGGCCACTCGTGCAAAACGAGGGCGGCCAGGATAGTGGCGCCTACCGGTTCCCCGAGTATGGTAACCGATACGAGGCTGGCTGGCACTACAGCCAGCGCCCAGTTGAAGAGGGTGTGGCCGAAGATGGTGGGGATCACGGCCAAACCCAAAAAGACCATGACATCGCGGGTGCTGTACGGCCAAAGCGGTACGTGCTCGATTAGCGATGCGGCGGCCAGGACCGCTGCGGCGGTACCGTAGACCACCACGGCATATGGCAAGGCGGGGACGGCTTGGCGAACCCGCCGTCCGATGAGCAGGTAGACCGACACGAACATGGCCCCGGCCACAGCCAGGAGGTCGCCACAGAATGCCTGGCCGCCAAGGCCAAAGTCACCGGCCCCTACGACAATGCTACCCAGCACCGCAAGGAGCACTCCGGCCACGTGGCGGTGCGATATGTTTTCCCGGTACAGGAAGACGTCGGCGGCCAAGACGAACAACGGATGTATGTCCACCAACACCACGGAACTCGCGACGCTTGTGTACCGGAGAGACAGGTTCCACGTGTAGAAGTGGCCGGCCAGGAAAACTCCGCTGGCAGCCATAGCCAAACCGTGCTCACGGAGCCGGAAACCCTGGGATCCCTTCGATACCGCGGCGAAAGGCCACAAGATGGCGGCGGCCAGGAACATGCGATAAAAGGCCAGGGTGATGGCGGGGGCGGCGGAGAGGAGGACGAGTATGGAGGCGAACGAGATGCCGGCGATGCCGACTGCCAGCGCTGCTATGACGGTGGACCGGGGGACCGGCCGGTCCGGGGCCGGCCGTGCGGCGGTATCAGGATGCGGGTCTTGGTCGTTCATACGCCCTTCTCGAGTGGTATATCCTGGCCAAGGTGCAGGCGGCGGGCGGCCGCCAGCACGGCGGCTGCCACGGCCATGTCCTGCACTGCCAGCCCCACACTCTTGAATAACGTGATTTCGTTGGCATCCTGCCGGCCGCCGGCCTGCCCGGCCAGCACGAGCCCGACGGGCGTGAAAAAAGACGGGTCGGTGTAGCCTTCCCTTACAGCGGCGACAAGCTCACCGGCTTCTGCCAGGCACGCTGCCACGTCGTCCACATACACCCGCGCCGTGGCACACAGGGCCGGTGGAAACTCTTGCATGTCAGGTGTGAAGCTGCCGATAGCGTTCAGATGCGTACCCGGCCTGATATCCTCCAGGGCGAACAAAGGCGCACGTGCCGCTGTAGCGGTGCAGACCACGTCGGCCTGTCCGACCGCTGCGGCGGCCGTGACGGCGACGGTGATCCGCGGCCGGCCGGGCAGGATGGCCGCCAGATTTTCAGCCAATTCCTCCGCACGGGCCCGGGTGCGGTTATAGATGAGCACGGTATCGATGGGGCGTACGGTGGCCACCGCGAGGGCCTGGAAGGGAGCCTGCACCCCGGCTCCCAAGACAGCCAGCACATGGGCATCCGGCCTGGCGAGGGCTGCGGTGGCTGCACCGGAGCCGGCGCCCGTCCGGAGGGCGGTAAGGTAGCCGGCGTCCATGAGGGTGGTGGGGGCACCGGTCTCGGGATCTAGTAGAGCAACAAACCCGTTGATCACCGGCAGGCCGAGCCGCGTGTTTTCGGGAAAGACCGAGACCACTTTGAGTCCGAGGGCGGACGCGGCGGGGAAGTAAGACGGCATGAAAAGGGCGGTGCCCTGCTGGTCCGGGACGCCGACTGCCGTACGATGCGGGGTGAAAGCCGCGCCGGCGGCATGTGCGATATACGCCTTTTGCACGGCCTCGATGGCACCGGCCATATCCAGGGCCCGCTGGACATCCTGTCGAGTCAGAACGAGCGTGGTAGTGCAACCTCCCCGGGGGCCGTGCCTGTCCATGCCAGCGCCGCCGGCCCGCAGTATTCACATGTTCTCGCAAAAGTGGACTTTCCCTGCCATTGGTCATATGCGGACAATCTCCTGATCAACGAACGAAAGTTCACATGGTATAGAAGGAATCTATGCATGTCCGATGAATGTTGATACGCACGAAATCTTGTCAGGGGGGATTGAGGTGGGAAAGAGGTTTGCACTGCTTCTCGGTTTGCTTGTGCTCATGGGCGTGGTCGTGCTGTCGGCCGGGTGCGGCCAGCCCAAAGCCGCCGAAACCATCAAGATCGGCGTACAGGGGCCGCTTTCGGGCGATTACGCGTACGAGGGCCAGAACTTCGTAAAGGCAATCACGCTTTTGGCTGACCAGATCAACGCAAGCGGCGGCCTTTTGGGCAAGCAGATCCAGATCATCCAGGCCGATGACAAGGGCGATCCGCGGGAGGCGGCCCTGGCAGCCCAGAACCTGGTGAGCCAGGGGGTCATCGCGGTAGTCGGCGGTTACAACTCCTCGGCGACCGAGCCGGCCTCGGCCATCTACAACGAAAACCATGTGCTCCAGATTACCCCGTCCTCCACTGCCACGCAGCTCAGCGAACACGGCTACCCGCTTTTCTTCCGCACCTGCAACCTCGATGACAAGCAGGGGCTTTTTGCGGCCAACTTCATCGTGGATACCCTGAAAAAGACCAACGTGGCCGTGATCCACGACAACTCCACCTACGCGAAAGGCCTGGCGGACTGGACCAAGAAGTACCTCGAGGACAAGGGTGCCAAGGTGGTGTACTTCGACGCCATCGACCCGAAGAGCCAGGACTACTCGGCCACGGTCACAAAGCTCAAGGGTATCAACCCGGACGTGATCTACTTCACCGGCTACTACTCGCAGGCCGGACTTCTGCTCAAGCAGCTGCGTGACGGCGGCGTGAAGGCCCAGTTCATGGCCGGCGACGCCGTCAACAACCCCGAGTTCGTCAAAGCGGCTGGGCTCAGTTACGCCCAGGGAACCATCGTTACGACCGAGCCGTTGCCGCAGGACCTGCCATATCCCGAGGCCAAGCAGTTCATGAACGACTTCCAGGCCAAGTACGGTGAGGCCCCAGCCAGCATCTGGACCGTAATGGCGGCGGACGCCTTCCGGGTGATCGTGGAAGCGATCAAACAGACCGGCTCGACCGATCCCGTGAAACTGGGTGATTACCTGCACAACCAGCTCAAGGACTTCCCGGGACTCACCGGCCCCATCAGCTTCGACGAGAAAGGCGACCGCACCGGCTCGACGCATATGGCGTACGTCGTCGACGCGCAGGGGAACTTTGTACCCTACTCCGGGAAGTAACAAGCTTCCAACCACATGGGTGCCTTGAGGACAATTGCGTGATGGTGTGGCTGCCGGGATTCTCCGGGCCTGCGGGCCGGATGCCCGGCAGCCTTCGTTATCCGGATGGCCACATGTTCCACAGGAGCGAGGTATAGATATGCAGGAATTCATACAGCAGGTGATCAATGGGCTGACCATTGGCTCCGTTTATGCGTTGGTGGCCCTGGGCTATACGATGGTGTACGGAGTGTTACGCCTCATCAACTTTGCCCATGGCGACCTCTTCATGGTGGGGGCCTACTTGGCATTTACCCTGGTGGTTTCGGCCGGTCTCATGCATGTGATTCCGTGGCCGGTTTTGGCGATCGTGGTAATGTTCCTTTTGGTGATGGGTT
>CADDZV010000039.1 GCA_902812875.1 Clostridiales bacterium | reverse complement strand
CCACCACCCCGAAAAACACCAGGGTCAGGGCCGCGTTGAAAAGGCCAAGGTAGATCGAGGCAGCCAGATAGGGATGTCGCCGCCTGAAAGCGCCCCAGGGCGGTGCGACCAGCCCGGCCACGCTCCCGCCAACCAGGCCACCGGCACCGGCAAGACCCATCACGCCGCCCGCGATCAGAGCCTCCCGCCACGGCACCCCCTCCAGGTGCGGCAAGCCGGCCGCCGTCAGAGACACCATCAGTGCCAGGGCCACGCTTTCGCTTAGGCTCGTGCGACCCGAACGCGACCCGAAAACACGCGGCAACCCATCCGCCATAATGTACACGCCGGCACCGGCAAGTATGCCCTCCACTCCTGCCGCCGCCAATGCAAATGGCGTGATGCCCGCTCGTGCCGCCTCCGCAATGCGGCCGGCCGCCAGGAGCACCGCCGCCAGCCATGCCAGCATCCAGTGCCGTGGCTGCCCATGGCGCCCAATCACGTGGCCCAGCATGCCGACAGCCACTGCGGCGGCCACATACGGCCAGGCACGGCCGCCGGCACCAGGCAAAAGGCTCCCAGCCACCACGCCAGCCACGGCCGCTGGCACGTATCCGGGCTCCGCGATGCCAAACCCAGCCACACTCGCGATGCCGAACGGCTTGAACGTGCCCATGACAAGAGCCCGCGACCACAGCAGTCCTGCCAACGTTGCCATGATGGGTCCCTTTTGGACCGGCCGACGTCCGTGCAGCGACTGCCACCGCGACGGACGCCGCCCTTTGGCTGCCAGCCGTGACACCGTGACACCGGCCCCCTCCGGATGCCGCATGTGCGAGTTATTGTACGGTAAGACCAGAGGCGGGATGTGTCGTAATGAAAACGTGGCACGAAGTTTTTTAACGACAAAACCGGGCTTGAGGCGCCACAAACCATTGCGACCGGTGTCTTATGTGGAAGCTCAGGGCGCAATAAAAAGCCCCGGGAGTGGATCCCGGGGCTTTGACGGTGGGCCATACAGGACTCGAACCTGTAACCGCCCGATTAAGAGTCGGATGCTCTACCAATTGAGCTAATGGCCCGCGTGACAGCCAAAACGCCTTGTAGCGGCGGCTGGATTCGAACCAGCGACTCTACGGGTATGAACCGTATGCTCTGACCAGCTGAGCTACGCCGCCATATCCTAAAGGGCAGATGCGCGACGGGTACCGCGTCCACCACGCTTGGCTTCGGTATTGCGCCGCGCCTCCGCCAGACGTGCGTCACTTTCTTTCATGAAGCGCTCGATTTTTTCTTCCAAAGATTTGTTGCGTTCACGAAAATTGCGCCGCGGGCCGGAGCCATTCGCCTGGCGTATGGACAGCCCGATTTTGCCTTTGCCGTCCATGGACAGGATCTTGACCCGCACCACGTCGTTTTCCTTGAGAAAATCCTTTATGTCACGTACGTACTGGTCAGCAACTTCTGAAATGTGAACAAGCCCTGTTTGCCCATTTGGAAGAAGCACAAAAGCACCAAAGCTTGTAATGCCACTGACCGTACCTTCCACGATGCTGCCGACCTCCAGGTCAGCCATGCAAACAATAGACCTCCTTGCACTTTTATAACACGCGCATTATACGTTGATCGCCGCCGCAGTGTCAAGCCAATGCAGACGCCACGGCCTTCTGGAGGTCACGGCTCGGTGCTCTGCTGCGATGATGGTGCGACGGTTATGTAGGGTACTTCCCCAGGCTTCACCATGCCAAGGACCTCGCGGGCCACCTTTTCCACGTAAGCATCGGTCTGGCGATAGGCGATCTCCTGCTGGTAGGCCGCCTGCTGGGCCTTTGCCAACTTGAGTGCCTGTTCGGTAGCTTGGATTTGACGTTCGACCACCACAATGCTGACGAGGGCGCGACCGCCCATCACCACAAAGTACAAAACGGCCAGAAACGCCAAAAACCTTCGCCAGTTGAACTTTCGCCGCGGCCGCGTCAGCGCCGGACGCAGACCCGGTGCAAGTTTATCGCCGACCATGCCTCTTTTCATTGTGGTGCACCCTCCGCATCGAATTCATCGTCGGTTTCCGGAGGTGTCATTATGTTGAGCGGATCGCCTTCCAGTACCAACACCACTTCGTATCCTTTCGTGCGGGCACGGTTGTACAGGGTCGCCACCGTGGATTCGGTCAGGCCCAGCCTGGCCGCGATCACGGACGAACGGAGGCCCATTTCCTTCAATGCCACCACCTGCCGCTCGCGGAAGCTCAATCGCTCGGCACCCCTGATCTCAACCCGCAACCTGGCCTCACTGCTCCTGTCCACAATGTGTGTACAAAGTGTGGACAACTTTTGTATGACTTGTGATCAAGCCCCTTCGCTCTCGGGTCGCAAATTCCTGCTCGGCCACGCAGCTTCCCGCGTCGATCGGGTTCCAGCCTTTACGCCCTGCGGGTGATGAGCCTATACTGACGAAGAAACCTGCGAAGGGAGTATCAGTGCAGCATGCGGATCGCAGCCGTGGTTTCCGAGGATGGCAATACCATCGTAGGCCTCACCCAGGGCCCCACCGTGGTTATTTACGACACCGAGACCAAAAACACGCGGGAATTTCCCAATCCCGCCATCACCGCCCAAAGCGAACGCAGACGCGTCGTTGTCGAACTGATGGCCAGCCAGGGTACCGACTTCGCCTGTGCCGTGCCGGGAGGCTTTTGCCCACACTCACAGCAGGCTGCCATCACTCACGGGATCAGGTTTATTGCCTTGGAACCGGGCAGCCGTTTTTCGAGCGTGGTAGCCGATCCAGACCAGTTCACTACCGGCGCCGTCGCCAAGCTGCCGCCCTCGTTCCTTTTCATGCACAGCGGCGAGCACGAACATAACCACTAGGTCATCCGGGCGGCGGTTGGCGCCGGAAATGCGCGCTTACCCGTGCGTAGAATGTACGGACGGTGTGGCTGACCCCGGTCATGTAACGGGAGGCGAAAGCCCGCACGGCCGTCTTGGCTGTTTCCCACGCGCCCAAGGCGGTGCGGATCGCCCGTTCTACTGGTGGGCGAAAAATGGCCGCGTAAAGGGCATAGCCGAGCGCCAACCCCAGGAAGACATAAAGACGTACATCGCCGAAAAAAGCCACCCACAAGGACCCGTAGACCAAAAGGGCAAGCAAAAGCCACACCAAAACGTCGGTTCCCAGGCGTAACCACGGATGCGAACGCGGCCGCAGGCCAAGCCGGTAAACGTCAAACACCAAGCCAGCAACCACGCCCACCGCAGTGGTCAGCCCGAGCATGGCCAGCTGCACGTCGAGCGGCACCATACTCCCCGCTCAGCGGAAAAGCCGGTCAAAGAAGCCGCCGCGCGTTTTCCCCTGGGTCCGGGTGGCCCCGGTATATTGGAGGCCTTCTAACAGTCCCTCTACCAGAAGGGTGCCTCGCTCGAGATCGAGCTGCTGGATGTGCAGGTCTTCACCACGCAAGATAAGTTGCCCGAGGTCCGTGACCACTGCGATCTCCTGGTCATCAAAGCTTTCGACTCCCACGACGCCGGTGAGCTCGATCCGCTCGCGGTTGTGCATGGTAAGCACGTGGTCGGTTTGTGGCACCCGGGCATCTTTTTCTGGCATGAGCGTCGCCCCCTGGCCGCTGATCCTGTCCCCATACCATATGCCCGTCGTGATTCAGTTATCACTGACAGGACGGGGTTCGGACGCGACCGAACGGTACATGCCGGCGGCCTGTTGCGCGTCGCGGTGCGCCTCCACCGACACGACCTCGACCGTCAGCTGGCGGGTTCTCAGGTTCAGCACGATAATGTCGCCGGCCTTGACCTGCGAGGCCGGTTTGCCGGGACGGCCGTTCAGCAGCACAAGACCGCGGTCACAGGCTTCCTGGGCGATCGTCCGCCGTTTGATCAAGCGACTTTGCTTAAGAAAAACGTCCAAGCGCACAAAAATCCCCCCGGACGGACGCCACAGCATCCGCCGGGGGGAACGGTTCGGCAGCGCCGCAAGTTTTCTCCTGCCGGTTATGACCCGACGGACTCTTTCAAAAGCTTGCCCGCCTTGAACACGGGGACCCGGGCGGGAGCAATGTCGATGGTCTCGCCCGTACGCGGGTTGCGGCCACGACGGGCAGCCCTTTCCCTCACCTCGAAGGTACCAAATCCCACCAAGGCAACTTTGTCGCCACGGGTGAGAGCCTCTTCGATCCCGTCGAAAACAGCGGTCACGGCCCGCTCGGCATCCTTCTTGGTCAGTCCTGATTTCTCGGCCACTACATTCACGAGGTCCTGCTTGTTCACGGATTGATTCCCCCCGCCTAGTTATTCCTGGTACCGTCTTTCTTTACACGTTCCCACAGTTCGTTCTGCTCATGCAGCGACAAAGCAGCCAGGTCCTTTCCCTGACGGCGGGCCTGTGCCTCCATGGCCCGGAAACGGTCGCGGAACTTGATCGCCGCCGCCCGTGCGGCAAGCTCCGGGTTCACCCCTTTGAGCCTCGCCACGTTGACCAGGGCAAAACACAGGTCGCCCCACTCCTCGGCAAAGCGCTCGCTGTCACCGTCCAGCGTGTTTTCGCACTCAAACCATTCCTCGCGGGCTTTTTCCCATGCACTCGCAGCGTCGGCCCAGTCGAACCCGATCGCCGCCGCCCGGTCGCCTAGCTTGGCCGCCAGTGCGAGGGCCGGGAGCGCCGACGGCACGCCTTCAAGGTACGACGTCTCGCCGTTATGCTCACGCGCCTTTTCGGCGGCCCACCGCTTCAGGGCCTCGCCGCTGTCGTTCGCCTTTTCCTCCCCAAAGACGTGCGGGTGCCGCCGCACAAGCTTGTCGACGATCCCCGCGATGACGTCGTTCAGATCGAATGCCCCGGCGTCTTGCCACAAAAGGCTTTGGAACACCACCTGCAAAAGCAGGTCCCCGAGCTCCGCACGCAATCTTTCTGTATCCTGGGACTCCAGGGCGTCCACCACTTCGTAGGCTTCTTCGATTACATACGGGCGCAACGACATTGGTGTCTGCTCCCGGTCCCACGGACAGCCGTCCGGAGCGAGCAGGCGCCGCATGACTCGCACCAGACTGTCGAGCGGATACCGGCAACGGTCTTGCGGTAGGCTTGTCTGATCGTCCAGCATTTCCTCCCCCCTTTGCCTCCGGTGAAAATCCCCTCACCCTGTTTCCGGCCGGCACCGGCAAGCGCAGGAACACCGCCGTTTGGGCGGTGTTTTTTTTCGCTCTCACCCAGCCAATCCACCTGCCGTACCCGGCAGGCCGTCTGCTAGACCCGGCCGCTATTGCTCCATCTGCTTACCGAGGAAGCGGGCGGCCGTGTCTGCAAGCTTGGTTTCCACTTCCCCCATGGTAACGCCCGGCTCCCGTGAGCACAGCACCACCACGCCGATCGGGTCGCCACCGCTGATGATCGGTGCGATGACCGCGCTCGCCAGACCGCACCCATCTTCATCGACAGCCACGGGACAGTCGCTTTCCATGCGTTCGCCGCCTGAGACCACAATGATGCGGCGTTCCTCCATGGCCCGCTCCGCACCTGGTCCCACCGGCTGATTCATGAAGTCCTTTTTGGAGCCGCCGGCCACCGCGATGACCGCGTCGCGGTCTGCCACCAGGGCGATGTGCCCGGAGGTGTTGTGGAGAGACTCGGCGTATTCACGGGCAAAGTCGCCCAGTTCCCCTATGGGCGAGTATTTTTTGAGGATCACCGCGCCGTCACGGTCCACGAAGATCTCCAGGGGATCTCCTTCACGTATTCGGAGCGTGCGCCTGATTTCTTTGGGAATGACTACCCGGCCGAGATCATCGATGCGCCGGACGATACCAGTTGCCTTCATGGGGATTCCTCCTGTACTGTCCTGGATGCCGACAGGCTTGTGTGCAGGCATAGTGTGTTACCGCCTGACACTTTTATTCAGGACTGCCAGGATACCCACACCTACGAAGGCGAGCTACCCGACTGCGTGATGGTGGCCTTGTCATGCAAACCCTTCAGGTAGGCGTCGAAAAGATCGTACCGTTTTTGGTTCAACAGGTCGGACTGGATACTCGCTTTCACCTCGTCCAGGGTTTGTTGGCGGGCAGGGGTACGGTCGGTGGCCTTGATGATGAACCACTGGTTTCCCGACTGGATCGGTCCGGCGATCTGGCCCGGCGTCAGTTTAAAAAGCGGCGTAGCAAGCTCCGGGGCAATTTCCGAACTCGACACATACCCGCGATCACCGCCCTGGTCTTTGGTGGCCGTGTCCACTGAATACTGTTTCGCGGTCGCGGCAAAATCGGCACCGGCCTTGAGCTTGGCCATCACCCTGTCGGCATCAGACTTCGTATTCAGCACAATCTGGTACATGTGCACCTTTTCGGGGATCACATAGTCCGACTTGTGCGCGTTGTAATAGTCGCTGACCTCTTTGTCCGTCACGGTCGCCGAGGCTGTAACCTTATTGTAAAGATTGGTTATGGTGACCTGGCGTGTGACGAAATCGGTGATATCCCGCTGCTTGATGCCGTGCTTGTTCATGGCTTGCAGGGTGGCCGTACGCGAAGAATAAATGGAATCGAGCTCATTCATCAGGCTGTCCGACTGGGTCTTCACATCCGCGGCCGAGGCGGTAATGCCTTTTGCCTTGGCGTCCTGGAGCATGAGCTGTTCGTCGATCAGTTCAGAGATCACTTGCTGCGTGAACGTGGGATCGGACAGGTCCATGTTGTACATGGCTTCATACAATGACAAGCGTTTGTCCACGTCCGTCTGGTAGATCTTGACACCATTCACGGTGGCTACGACCTGCGGCTGGGTGCGGGTCAGGGGATAGTTGATGAAACCAAAGACCGCGAAACCAATCACAAAGGCTCCGACCAGTGCCCACACCGATATCCGTATCCACAGCGGCCGGCGTGCTGCCGCCGTGGTAGGCCGGCGGCGCGCGTTTAAGACGACTTTGGCCCGCGTGCCGGCATTATTGCTACGGCGTAACTTTCGTGGCTCCTTGTTTGCCATTCGATGACCTCCTGATCTTTATACATGCTCCAATACAGGGCTAGCCTTGCCTTTTGCGGAGGCCTGACCGCCAAAGGCCTGCAAAAGCTCATAGACGCGGGCTAGCAGGGTGGGCCTTTCTTCTGGCCGGAAACGAAAACTGTAACCGTGCGCTCGGCCAGCCAAAGGCCATAGGCGTCCGCGGGCAAACAAAGGCACATACCCTGGCACGGGGAGTGCTTTCTGCTCATTCCACTTGATAATAACAGTGTCCTTCTCCGCGGCAATGGATACGACGCCCAGGGACCGCGCCATGTTCTTGACAAGGGCCACATCCACCAAGGCCTGTGCCTCGGCCGGCAGCGGGCCAAACCGGTCGCGGAGCTCCTTTTCCACGTCCAGGACGTCTTCTTCGGTGCGGCAGGCCAAAAGGCTCTTATACATCTCGATCTTGAGACCTTCGTCCTCGATGTAGGATGCCGGCAGGTAGGCATCGACAGGCAGTTCGATCACCGGCTCGGGCGGCGGTGCGACCGATTCTCCCCGCAGTTCCCGCACCGCCTGTTCGAGAAGCCGCATATACAGGTCGAAACCTACCGCCGCCATCTGGCCATGCTGCTCCGGCCCCAAAAGATCGCCCGCGCCGCGGATCTCCAGGTCACGCTGGGCAATCTTGAAACCGGCTCCCAGTTCGGTGAATCCTCTTATGGCATCAAGGCGTTGCTCGGCCGCCTCGGTCATCACGTTGTCGCGGTTGTAAAGGAAATAGGCATAAGCGAGGCGATGGGACCGGCCTACACGCCCACGCAGCTGGTATAGCTGGGCCAGCCCCAGCCGGTCGGCGTCTTCGACGATGAGCGTGTTCGCGTTCGGCAGGTCGAGCCCGGATTCGATGATGGTTGTGCACACCAGTACGTCGCACTGGTGAGCAGCGAAATCGAGCATGACTTGTTCGAGCTCTTTTTCCGCCATCTGCCCGTGGGCGATACGCACCCGGGCATGCGGAACGAGATCCTGAACAAACGCTGCCGCGGTGTCGATTGTCTCGACGCGGTTGTGCACATAGAATACCTGGCCGCCGCGGTCGAGCTCCCGGTTGATGGCACTGGTAATGAGTTCGGCGGTTTTTTCGACCACGTATGTCTGCACGGGATAGCGATCCGGCGGTGGGCTTTCAATGACGCTGATGTCGCGTAGTCCGGTGAGCCCCATGTACAGGGTGCGCGGGATCGGAGTGGCCGACATGGAAAGTACATCCACGTCGGTCTTGAGCTTTTTGATTTTTTCCTTGTGGGCCACGCCGAACCGGTGCTCCTCATCGATGATCAAAAGACCGAGATCTTTGAACACCACGTCCCGGTTAAGCAGGCGGTGGGTGCCGATGACAATGTCCACTTGGCCAGACCGCAGCTTGGCCACCGTCTTTTTCTGTTCGGCGGGGCTTTGAAAGCGGGAAAGCAGCCCGATGCCCACGGGGTAGCCCTGGAAGCGTTCCCGGAAAGTCATGTAGTGCTGCTGGGCCAGTATCGTGGTGGGCACGAGCACGGCCACCTGCTTGCCGTCCATGACCGCCTTGAAGGCGGCCCGGATCGCTACTTCGGTCTTGCCGTAACCGACGTCACCCACTAGGAGCCTGTCCATGGGTACAGGCCGTTCCATGTCGCGTTTGATTTCGTCGCTCGCCCGCAGCTGGTCCGGCGTTTCCTCGTAAGGGAAACGCTCCTCGAACTCCACCTGCCAGGGTGTGTCGGGCGAAAAGGCATGGCCAGGGTGCGCCACGCGGGCGGCGTACAGGCGGAGCAGCTCCTCCGCCATCTCCCTCGTGGCCCGCTCCGCCCGCGCCCTGGCGTGCGACCATTCGGCGCCACCCAACCGTGATATACGCGGTGGCGTATCTTCCGGGCCAATGTAGCGTTGCACGCGGTCGAGCTGGTCCACGGGTACCCGCAGCATGTCCCCGCCGGCATACTCGATGCTGATGTAATCGCGGGTGACCCCGGCAGCCTGGATGCTATGCATACCCGCATACCGGCCGATGCCGTGCACTTCGTGAACGACGTAGTCGCCCGGTCGGAGCTCCTGCAGATCGCGTAGGCGCGCCCCGCCCGCCACGGTGCGCGCCCGCGGCCGCCGCGGCAAAGTGGGATGCAACTCGGCCCTGGTCACTACTGCCAGGCGGGCTTCCGGCAAGACAAAGCCGCTTGTAAGCTCCTGTGCGTAAACCAGGGCGGCCAGTCCCTCATCCTGCAGCGATTTTTTCAGATGGGCCGCTTCCTCCGGGTCCGGGCTCAGCACCGCCACCGTAAACCCGTTTCTCTGCCAGCGGCGGACCTCGGCGACAAATGCAGGCCACTGTCCCTGGAAGGATTCCGCCGGCCGGCTGGAGATGGTGATCGCAGCCTGCAGGTGCACGCCCTCGAGTTGCCGCGGGAGAATAGACAAGTACAGGGCGGCCCGGCCACTCTGCCCTCGCCATGCCCGCATGGCCTCTTCTGGCGGTAGGTACATGTTGACATGTGACGGCAAAAGTTCGCCGGCGTCCAGACGTCGCAGGTATTCTGCCCGTACGGTCTCCTGGTTGCCAGCAAAAGCCTCTTGCAGCCGTGCCGGTTCGTCCAGGACCACAAAATAACCGGGATGCAGGTAGTCGCCGAGCCAGTAAAGTCTTTGGTAGAAAAAGGGGGCTTGATATTCGAGTCCCTGGAGGCTGCGTGTGAGCCGCAGACGCTCCTTGGCGGCCAGCAGGCTTTCGGCCAGGCGAATGGCGGCTGTGACCAGGCCACGTTCCCGCAGTTTTGCCTGGGTAGCGTCAAGTTCGTCTTCGAGACGAACCAAGCCGCCGTCGAATTCGTCCGCCGGAACCGGGAATTCCTGCGCCGGCGGGATCACAATGCGCGATGTGCTCCGCAGCGCACGCTGGCTTTGGGCATCGAAGCCCCGAATATCCTCGACCAGGTCCGGCCCGAATTCGATCCGCCATGGATTTTCGCTCGTCGGCGGATAGATATCCGTAATGGCGCCCCGGCGGGCCCATTCGCCCGGGCCCGTCACCACATCCACGCGCCGGTAACCGGCCGCCTGCACCCGCGCCGCCAGTGCTTCGGGATCCAGCCGGTCACCGACGGCGATTTCAAGCTGGGCGGTCCGTAGCACATCCGCCGGGCACAGGGCCCGCAGCAAGGCCGATGCGGGACTGACTACGACGGGTTCGCGGCCGGAAACCAGCTCAGACAGGACGCGCAGCCGCTCCGCCCGTAGCTCCGGGCTTTGGGCGGCCACCTCGTAAGGCAGAACGTCCAGGGCAGGAAATACACGCACAGGCCTACCGGAGGCCAACGCCGCCAAGTCACGTGCGACGGCACGGGCGGACGGCAGGTCAGGTGTCACCCACAGAAAAGGTCGTCCAAGCGCCTTCGCCAAGCCAGCGACGAGAAATGCCTTCTGGGCACCGCCCAGACCCCAGGCCGCGAAGGAGCCCTTGGTGTGTGCGAGGCCGGCCGTGAGTGCGCGAAAGCCTTGCGAGTGGTCCCACAAGGCCAAAAGTTCTTCGATACCTGCCGGTTCCGGCTCCATCACACCGTGTCAACCCCGATTGGCAAAATTCATGGCCGCCTCGAGACCGTCCTGAAGCCAGAGCAGAATCGCCTCGGCCGCCTGGTCGATCATGGCCTCCGCCGCCGGTGCCGGATCATCGAAAGGAGAAAGCACGTAGTCGGTCGGGTCGGTCCCCGGTGGCGGCCGCCCGATGCCAAGGCGCAGACGGGCAAACTCCTGGCTTTGCAGGCTTTCGATGATCGACTCCATCCCGTGATGGCCACCGGCCGATCCGTGTGGGCGCATGCGCAGTTTGCCCACCGGCAGGTCGAGATCATCAAAAACGACCAGAAGCTCCGGCAGGCTCGTGTGGTATTTGGCCATGGCCTCTTTTACGACCGGTCCGGAGGCGTTCATGAAAGACAGGGGTTTCAGAAAAGCAAACGGGCGGCTTTCCGCACCTGCCCCCCCCGATGGCTGCCGGGCCACCATCGCCCCAAAACGGGCGCGCCGCCACCCGAGACCAAGGCGTTCTGCCGCCCGGTCAACTGCCATAAAGCCACAGTTGTGCCGCGTCCGGGCATACTGGGACCCGGGGTTGCCGAGTCCCACCACCAGGAGCAATAACTATTTCTCCTCTCCAGTCTTGGCCGCCGGACCGCGAGCAGGCTCGGTCTTGGCCGCCGCATGCGCGGGTTCGGTCGCCGGCTGTGCCGCGGCCGTGGGTTCCTCGACCTGGGCCTGCTTGGGCACTACTACCGACACCACCACTTCGTCCGGATCTTCGAGCACATGCACGCCCGGCGGCACCACGAGGCCGGCGACTGTCACGAAGTCGCCCACCTTCAGGTGCGACACGTCCACGGTGATGGCGTCCGGCACCTCGGTGGCTAGGCATTCAATTTCGACTTCCCGCATCTGGTGCTGGATGATGCCGCCGGTCTTGCCGACGATCTCGGCACCCTCCACCACGACCGGCACCTCCACGCGGATGCGGTCCTGCAGCGACACTGCCTCAAAGTCCGCATGCAGAAGTTCGTCCGTGACGGGGTCCCGTTGAACTTCCTTCACCATGGCAGTGTACGTACCGTCCGGGAGCTGCATGTGGAAAAGCACATTGGCACCGTGGCGGCTGATGATCTTCTCAAAGGCGTGCCGGTCGATGGCCAAGGAAATGGGGCTTTGGTGCTTGCCGTAAAGGACGGCCGGCAACTTGCCAGCCCGCCTGGTCTGCCGGGCGGGGCCTTTACCGGTTGCCCGCACTTCTGCCTGAACGGTAGCTTCTTCCAAGAGTATTCACCTCGCTGTAATGGCGACTCGTCTGGGGCGAGTTCCGCGTCGGACCATGAGGAATTCAAAAGCCAAATATAGCCGCGTTACAGTCTAACGCGCCGCATCGCCCTAAGCAATAACCGGCACGGCACCCAGGCGGACCGTATGGACCCCGGCACAAGTTCCCGGACCACAATTTGCCATCAGTTGAACAGGGTCGAAACGGAAAGGTCCTCGTGGATGCGTATGATAGCTTCGGCCAGTAGCGGGGCCACTGACAGCGTTACCAGTTTGTCGAGGTGGACGGACGGCGACACCGGAATAGTGTTCGTGGCCACCACGCCGCGGATCGGCGCCGCGGCCAGCCTGGTGACCGCCGGGCCCGAAAGGATGGGATGCGTGCAGGCCGCCCAAACCTCCAGGGCGCCGCGCTCCATCAGGGCTTCCGCGGCCTGGGCGACCGAGCCGCCGGTGTCAATCATGTCGTCGAGTATGATGGCCGTGTGACCGGCCACATCACCCATGATGTTGTAAATCTCGGCTACGTTTGGTTCCGGCCGTCCCTTGTCGATGATGCCGATGGTGGCACCGAGCCGGTTCGCCATGTCCCGCGCCCGGGCCACCCCGCCGTGGTCGGGCGAAACCACCACGGGGTTCGGCAGGTTCATTTGCCGGAAATACTGCGAGAGGATCGCCACCGCCGACAGGTGGTCGACCGGGATATCGAAAAAACCTTGGATCTGGCCGGCATGGAGATCCATGGTCAGTACCCGGTCGGCCCCGGCCACCGTGATCAGGTTGGCCACCAGCTTGGCCGTGATCGGTTCCCGGCCCCGGGTCTTACGGTCCTGGCGAGCGTAGCCGTAGAAGGGAATGACGGCCGTGATCCGGCGCGCGGAGGCCCGCCGGAGAGCGTCGATCATGATGAGAAGTTCCATCAGCGTGTCGTTGACGGGACTGCAGGTAGGCTGGACCACAAAGGCGTCTGTGCCGCGGACGTTCTCGTTGATGATGACCCTGATCTCCCCGTTGGAAAACCTCCCGACCTCCGCATCTCCCACCGGAATCCCTAGGTAGTCCACAATCTCCCGCGCGAGCTCCCGGTGGGCATTGCCCGTAAAGATGCGCAACCGGTCGTCATGGTAACTCACTGGTTGACCTCCTCCCGCCCTCCGGCATTCTTGGCCTGCGCCTGGTAACGGGCTTTGAGCCTGGCCACGTATCCTTCTTTGTTGACCTGCCTGGCCCTGGCGATGGCCAAAGCACCGTCCGGCACGTCCTCATTGATGGTGGAACCGGCCGCCGTGTAGGCCTCCCGGCCTACCCGCACAGGCGCCACGAGGTTCGTGTTGCAACCCAGGAAAGCGTCGTCTTCTACATCGGTGTGGTGCTTGTTGACGCCGTCGTAGTTCACGAACACCACTCCGGCCCCCACATTGACCCGCTGTCCGATGGTGGCATCGCCCACGTAGCTGTGGTGGGGGATCTTGGCGTGCCGGCCGACGCGGGTGTTCTTGATCTCGGCAAAGTTGCCGACCTTCGCCCCTTCCTCAAGAACACTGCCCGGCCGCAGGTGTGCGTACGGGCCAACGCTGCAATCTGGCCCGATTTCGCTTTCTTCGATATATGAATAAACCACACGTGCCCCCGGCCCCACCGCCGTATCGCGAAGATAGCTCCCGGGTCCAATGACCGCCCCTTCGCCGATGGACGATCGCCCCTCCAGAACACTGAACGGCTCAATGGTGGCATCCGGCTCAATGGCGACGTCTGGCCCGATAAACGTCGAAGCCGGATCGACGATGGTCACGCCGTTATCCATGTGCGACGCAAGGATGCGCTCGCGCAGGATTCGCGCCGCCTCGGCCAGCTGGCGCCGGTCGTTTACTCCGAGCACCTCCGCGGGAGAGGCCGCCTCCACCGCCTGCACGGCAAATCCGTCTTGTTTGAGTATCCCGATGACGTCGGTGAGGTAGTATTCGCCCTGGGCGTTGGCAGGTTTAAGCTTTTGCAGCGCCGGGTACAGGGCCGCCGGACTGAAAACATAAATACCGGTGTTTATTTCGTCAATCTTTTTCTGTTCTGGCGTTGCGTCCGCGTCTTCGACGATACCGGCCAGCCCGCCCGTCGCATCGCGTTGGATGCGTCCGTACCCAGCGGGATCTGGCACCCGCGCCGTCAGTACCGTGGCCGCTGCGCCAGCCGCACGGTGGGCTTCCAGCAGGGCGGCGATGGTGCCCGGCATCAACAGCGGGGTATCGCCGTAAAGAACCAGAACGTCGGCCTCCGCAGTCGCCAATAGAGGGGCCGTCTGCATCACGGCATGGCCGGTACCAAGTGGGGTGGATTGTTCCATGTATTCGACCGTATCTCCCAAGACCCGCGCCACCTCTGCCCGCTTTTGGCCCACCACCGTTACGATGCGGTTTATGCCGGCCGCACGGGCAGCGGCAACTGTCCACAGAAGCATCGGGCGCCCCAGCACGCTGTGCAATACTTTAATAGTTTTGGATTTCATCCGTTTGCCAAGGCCTGCTGCCAGCACCACGGCCACGGTATTTCTGCCGGACAACCTGCCACCTCCCCAAGTGAGCGTGGCACCGGGTGCCCATTCACGGGCACCATTGCCTCATTCATAATAGATCACCACTGCGATTCCGGCCAGCCGAATCACTTGTGCCTGTTTGCCGTAGTGCTAACATGTTGTTGAAACGTGGTGCCAACTAATCCCAGGAGGGTGTGCCCAAATTGGACTTCACAGGCAAAGTAGTAATTGTCACCGGGGCCTCCAAAGGTATTGGAAAAGCCGTAGCCACGGAGTTTGCCCGCCGGGGGGCAAACGTGGTGCTGGCCGCCCGCTCGGCAGAGCTTTTATCCGAAGTGGAGAGCGGTCTTGCCGGTTACCCGGGCAAGCGGCTGAGCCTTGTCACCGATGTCACAAAACGCGACCAGGTGGAAGCCATGGTAGACAAGGCCGTAGCCGCTTTCGGCCGTGTTGATGTCCTGGTCAACAATGCTGGCATAGGTTTTTCGGGCCGTATCGCCAATGTCGACCCAGACCAAATCGGCCTTGTGTTTGCCACCAATGTGATGGGACCGCTGTACGCTATCCACGCCGCGGTACCGGTCATGCGGGACCAAGGCGGCGGTACGATTGTCAATGTGTCATCGCCCATGGCCAGGATGCCGTTCCCCACCGCCGGTCCGTATTCGGCCAGCAAAGCCGCCCTGGACGCCCTGAGCGAAGCCATGCGCCTGGAACTGGAACGCGACCACATAAACGTGATGCTTGTGTATCCCGGCTTTACCCAGACCGAGTTTTTCAAAAGCTCGATCCGGGAGCCCGGTACAGTGATTCCGACCCACCCGCAGGTACAGGGAGAACCACCGGAACGGATTGCCCGCCGCATCGTCGAGGGCGTGGAACGTGGGCGGACGTTTGTGTGGTACAACGCTGCCGTGAGCCTACCCATTGCCATCGTGGCAAGCTCGGCGGGCCTGCGGCGTTTTGTGGGCCGCCAGGTCATGCGCCACCGGCGTTGACGGGTTGCGGGCCAGATCCGGGCAACAAGGTAGTCTCCCGGACCCAGCCCGCCCTGGGACTACGATGGCTCGGCGCGGCCGGTTTCGGCAACTGGAGCTGTATCCACCACGGTAGTGGCAGTCGCCTTTTTGTCCCATTTGCCGTACGCATCCAAAACGGCCTTCTGGATCTTTGTGCGGGCTTC
>CADDZV010000038.1 GCA_902812875.1 Clostridiales bacterium | reverse complement strand
GAGACCAACGGCATCGTTCTGCCGCGAGACCTTTTTGCCGAGATTCATTAGGGGGGCTCTATGTGGCAGAAGTCCTGTTGTTCGTAGGGCTGGCCATCACCTTTACGTCGGCGGCGGCAATGGTGGCCAGGCTTTGGGAAGAACGGCTCCACATGCCGCGGCTGGAGCCCGTGGTGGCCCGGCGGTGGCGCCGGCGTGGGCACGTAGCGGTGCCACGCGGCGACATCCAAACGCGGCGGGAAAAGTGGGAGCTGGAGCTGCGGCGGGCGGGCTGGAACCTGCAGGCACGCGAGTTCTTCCTGGTGTGGGGTGCCAGCCCTCTATTGGGGGTGTTTTTCGGTTTTGCACTCTTTGGTCTCACGGGCACGGTACTGGGCCTGGCCGCCGGCGCCATACTGCCTTACTGGCTTTTGCAGAATGCCCAGCAGAAGCGGATTTCTGCGTACGAAAGACAGCTTCTGACCGCATTGAGCCTGGTCTCCGCGTCGCTGCGTGCGGGCCACGGACTCATCGAGGCCATGCGGGTGGCATCGGAGGAGCTCGGCGACCCTTTGCGGTGGGAATTTTCGCTCGTAATGCGGGAATCCCAGGTGGGCGTGCCCTTGCCTGATGCCTTGCAGCACATGTACCAGCGGGTGCCCAGCCCCGATCTGGACTTGGTGATCACCGCCATCCTGATCCAGCGCGAGGTGGGGGGCAACCTCGCGGAGATCCTCGATACCATCGGGGAGACCATCCGGGAACGCATCCGCCTGCGGGGTGAGGTCCGTACGCTAACGACCCAGGGCCGGGTGTCAGCGTGGGTGGTAGGTGCTCTGCCGGTGGTGCTGGGAGGCATTCTCACTCTGATGAACCGGCCTACCATGGTGATGTTTTTCCACCATCCCCTGGGACGCTTTTTGATCGTCATGGGAGTGGCGATGGAACTTCTGGGCGTGATGGCGATCCGGCGCATCGTGGCCATTGACGTGTAGGGTATCCGCTAGGCAGCGGCGGACGGGGGGATACGGGCAGATTGCTGATCATACTAATGATTCTCATATTTCTTACCGCCACCGCAGTTACCCTGTGGGCCGTGGCACCTTCGGAGCAGCAGGTGCAGCTGGAAAAGCGGCTGGCGATGGTCCGGCCACGCCGGATTGTGGCTCCCGACGAAGAGCAGCTGGCGCCTTTCACTGAGCGCGTGCTGAAGCCGGCCCGCGACCGGGTGATCCAGGCGGTCGTAAGAATCACACCCCAGGGGTGGCAGGAAAGGGCGCGGGAAAGGCTTCTGCAGGCGAACCGCCGCATGCCGGCGCAGGTTTTTGTCGCCATACGCATACTGGGTGGCATGGCGGGGTTTTTCCTGGTGCTGGTGCTGTTGGGCGTGTTCCACGGCCTCTACAATCTGCGGGCTCTGGTTTTTCTGATCGTGGGCGCGTTTGCGGGTTGGGAGTTGCCGGACTTCTGGCTCAGCACCCAGGTAACCAAGCGCCAGAACCTTTTCCGGCGAGCGCTGCCTGATGTGGTGGACTTGATCTCGGTTTCCATGGAAGCCGGGCTGGGTTTTGACGCGGCGGTCCAGAAGGTGACGGAAAAGTATACTGGCCCGGTAGCGGACGAGTTCGCCACTTACCTGAAGGAGGCCCGCCTCGGGCGGACGCGGGTGCAGGCGCTGCAGGATATGATCCGTCGCATGCCCATCGAAGAGTTGGAGATGATCGTGACAGCGGTGATTCACGCTGACCAGGCTGGTATTGGCCTCAGCCGCGTGTTCCATATCCAGTCACAACAGATGCGGATTCGCCGGCGGCAGAAGGCGGAAGAGATGGCCATGAAAGCCCCCACGAAGATGCTTTTCCCTTTGATATTTTTCATATTCCCTACGCTTTTCATTATCCTGTTTGGGCCGCTGGCTTTAAACCTGATGCAGGTCTTCCGCGGGCAGTGACATGGGGCGGGTGATGGCGGGCCGTGAAAGAGGCGTCACATCTCGTGGTGCGGATCATGAACCGCACCCGCAAGCGGGAACTGGCCAGCCGGGCATCAGTAGCGGATACTTTTGTATCACGTCTTGTGGGGCTTTTGGGACGGCGCGAACTGGCGGCAGGAGAGGGGCTTGTCATCACACGCACCAACAGTGTGCACAGTCTTGGCATGCGTTTTGCGATTGATGTGGTGCACCTCGACCGGCATGGCCGCGTCTGCCGGCTGGTGGCACCGCTTTTGCCGTGGCGGGTTGGCCCGGTTGTCCGCGGGGGCGACTGCGTGATCGAGCTGCCGGCCGGCGTAGTGGCGGCGACCGGCATCGCGGTGGGGGACGAGATTGAGATCATTCCGCTGGTGGGGACGCACATTTAGGATGAAAAGAATTCGCCTGGACACATCGCATCTGGCCCTGGCGGTCGGCATGTTTGGTCTTTTCCGTGCCATGTCCTTGCCGCTTGGCGATCCGGATCAGTTCTGGCATCTGCGGGCGGGTGAGTACATCGTTGCACATATGGCCGTACCCATGACGGATCCGTTTTCCTTCACGATGGCGGGGCAACCGTGGACCGCCCATGAGTGGCTGTATGAAGTGATCATGTATCTGGTTTACCGGCTGGGCCAGCGGTGGGGCTTGATGATTCTGAATTTGGTGCTTTTGGGGGTGGCCATGGGCTTTGCTTGGGCGTGGGCTCGCCTTCGTGGCGGCGGCAAATTCGCCTCCGCTGTGTGGGTGGCAGTCGCAGCCTTGCTGATGATGCCTTTTGTCGCTTTCCGGCCCCAGGTGGCTTCGTACGCCCTGTTTGCAGTGTTCCTGTATCTTCTGGAACGCGGCCGCGACAGGCCCGCCTTTTATTGGCTGCTACCGCCCTTGATGGTGCTGTGGGCAAACATGCACGCCTCGTTCGTGCTGGGCTTGGGGCTGGTATTTCTGGAAGTCCTGCTGGCTATCCGGGACCCCGGGCGCCTGAGAACCTTGGGCGCGGTGGGTGCGGCCGTTCTTATCGCGGCTATGGTCAATCCGCACGGATGGCATCTTCTCGTCTACAGCTTGACCTCGGCGTCCAGTATCACCATGCGGGAGAACATCGTGGAATGGGCAAGTCCCGATTTCAAAAGCCCGTATGGCATCGTCATGGCCTTGTTCATCTTCGTGACCGCGTTTCGGGTTTTGCGGTCTACGAGGATCAGAGCGGGGGATATCATCCTTCTTGTCGTCTTCACGTATATGTTTCTGAGCTCGGCCCGCTACGCTCCCTACCTTTTGCTGTGGGGCGCCGCCGCCAACGGTTTTCTCACGCCCTCTGTGCGGTTGCCGGTGGCTGTACCCTGGTGGCTTGCCGCCGCGGTGACGGTGGCACTGGCCGTGGCGGTGGGTACACTTTTGCCTCCCTACAGCTTGGCGGCCGGGGTGGACCGCCGCGAGTTCCCGGTAGACATCGTGGACTACCTGGCCGTCCACCCTCCGGACGGGCCTCTTTTTAACGACTACGGCTGGGGAGGTTATTTGACCTGGCGGTTGTGGCCGACCACCAGGGTGTTCGTTGACGGCCGGGCCGATCTCTACCTGGAGGGGAGCGTGTTCGACGACTACCTCAAGACGGTGCACCTGCAGGTAGACCCGCAGGTTGTCTTTGCCCACTATGGCGTGCGGTGGGTGCTGGTGCACAGGCAAAGTGCGCTGGCGCGCTACCTCGCCGTTGCTCCTGGATGGGTGCTGGTGAAACAGGATGAGGCCGGGAGTCTTTACCGGAAAGCTGGTTCGCCATGAGTAACGGCCAGAAGTCTTTTGCCCCGCCCGGGGCTCAAAAAGGCGTGGACCTGTCTGTAGTGGTACCTGCTTACAACGATGCAGCGCGCCTGGCTCGGTCGCTGCCGGAGATTTTCGGCTACCTGCGGCAAGCCGGCCACCGCTTCGAAGTGATTGTGAGCGAAGACGGCAGTACGGACGATACCCGGTCGGTAGCCGGCAGCTGGCCGGAAGTCAAGCTCGTAAGCCACCCGCGGCATACCGGCAAGGGGTTCGGGGTCAAGCAGGGCATCATGGCGGCCAGCGGGGAACTTGTCCTCATTACCGATGCTGACCTGGCTACCCCGCTGAGGTTTCTGCCGACCCTGGCCGCCGCCGTGGAGGCCGGCGCCGGACTGGCGATCGGATCACGTGCGACGCCGGGCGCCGCCACGCATGGCCGCACATTTTCCCGCGCCGGGGCGGGAAGGGTATTCAACATCCTGGTGCAGGTCCTTTTGACGCCGGGCATTCGCGATACGCAGTGCGGTTTTAAGCTTGGACGCCGCGATCTCCTCCAGAAGATATGCCGTCTTTCCAGGCTCGATGGGTTCGCGTTTGATGCCGAGATGGTCTTTTTGGCCCGCCGGCTCGGGGCACGAGTGGTAGAGGTGCCCGTAGGATGGCACCACGTCGAGGGAAGCCGCGTGCGCGTAGTCCGCGACGGCGTTCGGATGGCCGGGGATGTCGTGAAAGTGTTTTTCTGGGCCCATACACGGGGCTACGGCATGTGATGTGTGGCCGCCCCGGGCTTTGCCCGCGCGGTATAGCGTCAACTCTTCTCCCTACGCGGCATAGGTTCATGGTGCAACGACAAGCACTGCTCCGCGGCGATGAGGTGCGATACCCATGCAGGACGAGTTGGCGTACCATCTCTTGGACATCATGGCACTGTCGCACGAGGCCACCGGTGCCGGTGCCATCAGTCTGGAGCTCGGGCGGCGCGGTTTTGTGCTGAGTGAGGCCACGGTGGGGCGGCTTTTACGCGAACTCGACCGGCTTGGTTACACACACAAGGAAGGTTTTCAGGGCCGCGTGTTGACCGCGGCCGGACAGGCCCACCTGCAGGAACTGCGCGCCGCCCGGCACAGGGCCGAGCGTGGCTGGCAGTTCATGAATGTCATCGAGACCAAGTCACAGAAAGAGCTGATGGAAGTCCTGGAGGCCCGCCGCGGCATGGAACGCGAGATCGCCCGTCTGGCCGCCATGCGTGCTACTGATGCCGATCTGGCGGCACTGCAGCCGGTCCTGGAAAAACAGGAGTCCCTGGCCCGGTGGGGCATTGGCCTCGAGGAGGATGACGTCCAATTCCACAAGTTGTTGGCCCGCGCCGCCCGGAACCGCGTGCTGGAAGCCGCCGTGGACCTCATCCGGCAGGACCATTTGCTCACCATCGTCCTGAATCAAATCCGCCAACAGCTTGGAGCCGACATGGCCCGCGACCACAGGCGGATCTTCGATGCCGTGGCCATGCACCGCTCTGATTTTGCGGAGGAGGCCATGGTCGCCCATATCGACAACCTGCTGGCGGAGGTGGAACGGTACTGGACAGTCGTGCGGTCTGGCCGTGAGGAGGAACAGTGGTCGCCGCCCACGGCGGATGAATTCGGGACTAGCGAACGATCTTGTCGATGATGAGGCCTCCGAGATAGATGCCGACTACGCCCGCCACTCCCGCCAAGGCAGTGGGTGCAGGCAGTGGCAGCCTGAGAAGGCGGAAGACTGCTCCCAGTACTAAGCCAGTAAGCAATGCAAGTGCAATGTCCTTCATCAATGCATACCCCCACTTTTGGTCTGCCGGTAATACCATGAAATTATATCAACCCGCCTGCTCCGGACATACAGGATGAACGTTTCGTGGCGCGAATAACTTATACCGTGCCGGAGTGAGCCGCAAGGCTCTGTATTCTACTTTCATAAAGCGAGGCGAGGTCTTACGAAGCCGACTGTGTTTTTGAATGGCGAGTTTCTTCCCTATGAACAGGCCGTGATACCGGTAGAGGACCGCGGTTTCATTTTTGCGGACGGGATTTACGAGGTAATCCGGGTGTATGGCGGCAAGATGTTCCGGGCAGAAGACCACATGGCCCGCCTGCAGCGGAGTGCCGCGGCCATTCGCCTGCCCCTGCCTCTGAGCACATCAAACCTTTTGCAGGCGGCCGCGGAACTGGTCCGCCGGGACGGTCTCGACGAGGCCTCCATTTATCTGGAAATCACCCGGGGCCCAGCCCCCCGTACCCACACGTTTCCGGCCGAAGTCCGTCCCACGGTGGTCGGCTTTGCACGGCCGGTCAGTGCTCCAGCCCCCAACTATATCGAGAACGGTGCCTCGGCCATTACGCTGCCGGATGAACGCTGGCTGCGGTGCGATGTCAAATCGGTTGGTCTACTTTTGAACACCCTGGCTAAGCAGAAGGCCGTGGAACAGGGAGCGTACGACGCCCTCTTCATTCGCGACGGCTATCTCACGGAAGCCACCAGCAGCAACGCCATGGCCGTCTTCGGTGGCAAGATCTACACGCACCCGCTGAACAATTTGGTGCTGCCGGGCATCACGCGCAAAGTGGTGCTCGAACTGTGCGACCAATTGGGCATACCGGTGGTGGAAGAGGCGGTGCCCGCGGCGGAACTGGTGAGGGCCGACGAGGTGTTCATCACCGGCACCGTGACGGAAGTACTGGCCATTACCACGCTGGATGGGCGTCCGGTTGGCACCGGCAAGCCCGGGCCCATATTTAGACAGTTGCACGCAGCGTTTGTGCGGTATAGCCGGGGCCAGTAGTAATCTAGCCCATGATCTCGTCGAACTCGGCCAGGATCCGCTGCAGGCTCGTTTCGAAGTCCGGCAGGTAGCGGACCTTGCCGGCCTCGTCGAGTGTGTTATACGTCTCCAACACGAGGCGGAGGTGGGAAATGGCCTGGGCTATCTTGGCCGGGTCCGGACGGTCAGATGGGCTCGCTTGCGGGGCATGCTCGCGGGCGTAATGGGCCAGAACGGCAAGTCCGCGTATGAAGGCACGCAGGTTGACCCCATCCACGGCCTGTACGTCTGCCAGGAATGTGCCCAGGTCTTTGATGAGACCAGGGGCGGTACGTTCACGGGATGCCACCAGGCGCCGCACGGCGGTCCCTTGCCCCTGGCGCGTTGTCGATGCCGGGCGGAGAGCGTACCAGCGGGCCGTCACGGTCGAAGGGGAAAGCCCATGGTCACGGGCAAACTCGGCCAGGGCCTGACGCAATGTGACCGGCTTTCCGGTCTGGGGATCGACCTCTTTGATGCGTGCCAGGACAAAATCTATCAGTTCCTGGTTGCGCTCCGGGTGTCCGCGGAAACCACGTGGATTCCGTTGGGCCAAAGGTGTTCCCTCCGTGGAGGTTACTATAACTGTTTGCATTCTACACTGCCGTAATCTGGGGGAGCAAGTTATATAATTGCCATTCCTTTTAAACTGCCTTTTCCAGTGCCGGCGACATTAGTGTCAGCGGCGATATGTAAAACTTATTGCCAAAGGGGGGTAATACAACGTGCAGAACCGCGGTTTGTTCATAGGTGGCCGGGAGGTTCCGGGTCACGGGGCACCACTGCAGGTACGGAATCCTTACAACGGTGAGGTGCTGGCGGAGATCGCGACTGCCACCGCAGCGGACGTCGATCTGGCTATTCGCGAGGCCCAGCATGGCCTCGGCGTGTGGCGGTCCACGCCGGCGTGGAAACGCGGCGAGGTACTGGCCAGGGCAGCCGCCCTCCTGCGGGAAAGGGCCGAGGAATATGCCCGCACCATTACCCTGGAGTCCGGCAAGCCGATCCGCGACGCCCGGGGGGAGGTGCAACGGGCGATCCAGGTATGGCAGTTTGCTGCCGAGGCTGCCAAGGACATTACCGGCGAGGTTGTGCCCATGGATGCTGCCATGGGTGGCGAGCAGCGGTGGGGCATGGTGCTGCGTGTACCGGTGGGAGTGGTGGCGGCGATCACGCCGTTCAACTTCCCGCTTAACCTCGTGAGTCACAAACTGGCGCCGGCACTGGCTGCCGGAAACAGTGTCGTGCTCAAACCGGCCAGTGCCACGCCGCTCACCAGTCTCAATCTGGCCGGACTCTTGAGCGAGGCCGGGCTGCCACCTTCGGTCTTGAACGTGGTCGTAGGCGGCGGCGGCCAAGTGGGGGACCTTTTGGTGGAGGACGAACGGGTGGCCATGGTCACGTTCACGGGCAGCCTGGCAGTCGGAAAGCGCATTCACGACCATGCGGGTGTCAAACGGGTGACACTGGAACTGGGATCCAACTCGCCCAACATCGTATTCGCGGATGCTGATCTCGACCTGGCTGCCGTTGCCCTCACACGGGCCGCGTTTGCTTTTGCAGGCCAGGTGTGCATATCCGCCCAGCGCATCTATGTTCAAAGGCCGGTGTACGATGACTTCCTGTCCCGGTTCGTGCGGCGGGTGGAGTCGTTAAAGATTGGCGATCCCTTGGACGAAACGGTCGACCTGGGCCCGATGATCACGCCGGAAGAAGCCGGACGGGTGGAGGAGTGGATCGCGCGGGCGGTGGCGGCCGGGGCGCGCGTGGTGACAGGAGGACGGCGGACGGGGGCCATGTTCATGCCCACCGTTCTGGCGGACGTGCGACCGGAGATGGAAATCGTGTGCCAGGAAGCTTTCGCACCAGTGGTGAGTGTGGTCGCCTTTGAAACGTTCGACGAAGCCGTCGCCATGGCCAACGACTCCATCTACGGGCTGCAGGCTGGCGTGTTCACGCGCGACATCAATACGGCCTTGCGGGCGGCGGCGGCGATCGAAGCGGGAGGCGTGTGGATAAACGAAAGCTCCATATACCGGCAGGACAACTATCCGTACGGCGGGGTCAAGATGAGCGGTCTTGGGCGCGAGGGGGTGCGGTATGCCATCGAAGAGATGACTGAACGTAAATTCGTGGGTATCCGGTTGTCATAGCGGCAGTACCGCAGGAGGGGACCGTATTGGGGGAGAGAAAGCGTGACTCCGGGCCTTATGCCTACATCGCGGCACTTGGCCTCGGACATTTTTTAACCGACCTTAACCAGGGCGGCGTACCGGCTCTCCTGGCAACTCTCAAAGACACCTATGGCCTTTCCTACACCCTCATGGGTGTGATTTTAGCCGTTTCCAACCTCACCTCGTCCGTGGCGCAGCCGATTTTCGGATATCTCACCGATGCCAAGCGGCGCCGGTATCTCATGCCGCTTGGTCTGCTTTTGGCCACAATCGGCTTTGCGATGCTGGGACTGGCCAAGAGTTTTGGGCAGGTCCTCGTGGCCGTTGCGTTCTCCGGACTCGGTGTGGCCGCCTTCCACCCGGAGGCTTCGAAATCTGCCAACCGGGTAGCAGGGAGCGGCCGCGTGGGTGCGTCCACGTCGTTATTTTTGGTGGGTGGGAACGCCGGCACCGCCATGGGGCCTTTGTTGGCGGCGTTTTACCTGGCACACATGGGGCTGCGGGGCACCGTTTGGAACCTGTCTTTCGGGCTGCCGGCGGTGGCGGTCTTGGCGTTTCTTTTGCCAGGCATTGCGGCGGCAGAAGCCCGGGCTACCGGCGGCGCCGGCCGTCGCACGAGCGATCGGGCGGCTTGGCTGCCTGAAATCGTGTTGCTTATCGTGGTAGGAATCCGTTCGTTCATCCAGTATGGCCTGACGGCTTTTGTTCCCTTGTACTACCATGCGCGCAACGTGCCTGCGAGCACGGCCGTGATACTGTTTTCGCTCCTCGGGGCGGTGGCCATCGGCAACCTGATTGGCGGTCATCTGGCTGACCGCCTGGGGCAACACGAGGTGCTTTTGGCCGCTACGGCGTTCTTGGTACCTGCGATCTTCCTAGCAGTCGTGAGTACCGGGTGGTTGGCGGTGGTGGTCTTGGCCGTGGTGGGCCTGTTGATCGGGGCGATGTACCCGGTGACGTTGAACCTGAGCCAGCGGTTTTTGCCGAGCTACCTTGGACTGGCATCGGGCCTCAACATCGGTTTTTCCGTCGGCATCGGCGGTATCGGGGCGGTGGCGCTCGGGCGGGTGGCAGACGGGCTGGGGCTGTCATCCCCCATGTGGGTGATCGCGGCAATGCCGGTAGTTGCCGTGTTGCTCGTCTTTCTTCTGCCGCGTGAAACGCTCGGGGAGGCGTACAAGTCGCAGCTGGCCTGAGGCCAGCGCTCATGGGTGCCCATCCCGGATGCCCAAGTCCGGTTATATACGCCCACGATGCCTCTTACATATGGGAGTATGAAGCAGGCATCGTGGGCTTTTGCGGCTGCATTACTGGCGTTTTTTCTGGGTCTGGTGTTGAGCCGGCCGCCGGCGGTTGCGCGTGCTTATGGCTGCGGGCAGCGGCAATTCTGGGACGTTTTTACGGAACTTCTGTGGACGGAGATGGCCGGGCCGCGGGTGGCCAACGGCAGCGAGCATTCCGCCGGTCCGGTGCCCCCGGCCCCCCTGCCCAGTTCCGTACAAAAGCCACCTGTGTTCGACGATTTTCTGCCGCCGCCCCGCTGGGGCACTGACCCCGGCCCGGATGGTGCTCTCATCGTCATCGACACGGTTAGCCGCACCCTTACGCTATACAGGGGCGGGCAGCCGGTAAAATCATGGCCGGTGGCGGTGGGCAAGCCGGAATCGCCCACACCGCTCGGGTACTGGAGAATTGTAGAAAAGACGGCCTGGGGGCAGGGGTTCGGTGCCCGGTGGATGGGCCTCGATATTCCGTGGGGCACCTACGGCATTCACGGGACGAACAAGCCGTGGAGCATCGGCGGCTACTGGTCGGGCGGGTGCGTCCGTATGTTCAATGATGATGTCATCGAGCTGTACAACCAGGTGACCCCGGGCACCCATGTACTTATCCGTGGCCGTCCCTCGGCCCACTTTGGCGAGGTGCCGCGCGTGATCCGGCTAGACAGTGCCGGCACGGACGTCATAGGCGTGCAGGTACGGCTGTTCAACCTAGGGCTGTACGGCGGGCCCATCGACGGTTATTACGGTCCTGGCACTGCCGTGGCCGTGCAATCGTTCCAAAAGATGCACGGCCTGCGGCCAACGGGAGAGGTCGACCAGGCCACTTTTAAGCTTTTCAAGCTGCGGCTTCTGGGTGATGACCCGAACGTACATAGCCCAGCTTCGGAAGCCCTTCCGCCTCCGTAGCCTGATTTCACGGCCTAGGCCATCCCGCTGGCCGGCGGCACGACGTCCTGGAGCCCTTTTTGCAGTTTCGAGAGAAAATCGGTCAGGCTTGCGAGTTTGGCTGCATCAGGTAACTGTGAAAATTGCGCCACCATAACGGCCATGTCCGCCAGTATCCGCAAAAGCCTGTCCTGGTTTTGGGCCATTTCCATCGTGGAAACCTGGGCGTCCCGCAAGGCGGCGACGAGGGCTGGGGTCTGGGCTGCCTCCTCCATCTGGCGCTGTCCACGTTCCGCTTTTTCGGCCAACACACGCAAGCCCCGGCACAGTTCCAGGATCTCGACGCCCTCTACTGCCTGCACCGCCCGGACAAAACCCGACAGTTCCGTCAAAAGATTCGGGGCCGGCCGGCTGCCCGCCCGCCCAGAGCCGCCTCTGGTCTGTTGCCGGGGTTGCAGGCTGTACCAGCGGGCGTTCACGGTGTGCCTGCTCAGTCCGTGGGCGCGGGCAAACTCCAGTATCGCCTGTTTGAGGGTGACCGGTTTGCCGGTTTCTTTGTCCACTTGCCCGGCGCGCGTGCTGATATACTGCCGGAGCTCCTCGTCGAGGGCCGGATTGCGGCGAAAACCGCGGGAAGGTACACTACCCATGCTCTTCCACTCCTCCTGACTGAGCAACTGATAATACCGATGTACCGGCGCCTAGTATTGGATGTGCCTTCCCGGTTTATGCAGGAACTTACCATGTTTGGCAGCGGTATGACTTGGTGTGCCCCAGGGGCAGAGGGATGTGCCGGCGGCCTGGAGAATATCCTCGCCGGTACGTCGTGAGGAAATCCGGGTGGGTGAAACGATGGAACGACTTCTGGAAGTGGAAGATCTACGCACGGAATTTGTTACTCCGCATGGTCCGGTCGCCGCGGTCGACGGTGTCAGCCTTTACATCAAGCCGGGTGAGACCCTGGCGGTGGTAGGGGAGAGCGGCTGCGGGAAATCCGTCACCGCCTTGTCCATCATGCGCTTGGTCCCGAATCCTCCCGGCCGCATCGCGGGCGGACGCATAATGTTCGCAGGGCGCGATCTTGTCTCCCTGCCGGAGGCCGAGATGCGGGACATCCGCGGCAAGGAAATCGCGATGATCTTCCAGGAGCCGATGACGTCCTTGAACCCGGTGTTCACGGTGGGCGACCAGATCAGCGAAGCCATTCGCCTCCATGAGGCCGTCGGGGCGCGCGAGGCCGCCAGGCGCACCATCGAAATGATGCGGTTTGTGGGCATTCCGGAGCCGGAGCGGCGGATGCACCAGTATCCTCACGAGCTTTCCGGCGGCCTCCGCCAGCGGGTGATGATTGCGATGGCCCTGTCGTGCCGTCCAAAGCTCCTGATCGCCGACGAGCCGACCACTGCCCTGGACGTGACCATCCAGGCCCAGATTCTCGACCTGATGCGGCGGCTGAAGGCGGAGATGGGCATGGCCATCATGCTGATCACCCACGACCTGGCAGTGGTGGCGGAGATGGCGGAGCGGGTGATAGTGATGTACGCCGGCCGCGTGGTAGAAGAGGCCCCGGTCGAGGAGCTTTTCGCCCGGCCCGGCCACCCGTACACGCGCGGCCTTTTGGATTCCATACCCACGCTCGAGACGCAGCCCGGCCGGCTGCATGCCATCCCCGGTGTCGTACCGTCCCTGCACGATATGCCGGCCGGCTGCCGGTTCCACCCGCGTTGCCCGTTTGCCACCGATGTTTGCCGCCAGAAGGCCCCGCCGCTGGCGGAGAGGGCGCCGGGGCACGCAGTGGCTTGCTGGCATGAAATCGCCGCAGCGGAGGTGGCATGATGCCGGAGACGGGTAGAACGCTGGTGGAGGTTAAGGGGCTCAGCAAGTGGTTCCCAGCCAAAGGAGGAGTGTTCGGCCGCTCCCGCGGGTTTGTCCGTGCCGTCGACGACGTCACCTTTGAAATCCGGGCTGGTGAGACCTTTGGGCTCGTGGGCGAAAGCGGCTGCGGCAAAACCACTACCGGCCGGCTTTTGCTCGGCCTGATGCCGCCTTCGGCCGGGACCGTGCGGTTCGACGGCAAGGACATTTTCCGCCTGCCGCCGGTTGAATGGCGCCAGTTGCGGCGGGATATGCAAATCATTTTCCAGGACCCGTACAGCAGCCTCAACCCGCGACTGACCGCGGGCGAGATCGTCGAGGAGGCCCTGGCTGTCCACAACGTTGGCACGCCGGCCGAGCGGCGCGAAAGGGTGCACGAGCTTTTCCGGATGGTGGGGTTGCAACCGGAACAAGAATCCTTGTACCCACATGAGTTTTCGGGCGGGCAGCGGCAACGGATCGGCATTGCCAGGGCGTTGGCTTTGAACCCGCGATTCATCGTGTGCGACGAGCCGGTCTCTGCCCTGGACGTGTCCATCCAGTCGCAGGTCCTCAACCTGCTTGTGGAACTGCGTGACCGGCTAGGGCTGACATACCTCTTCATTGCCCACGGCATGCCGGTGGTGAAGTACATATCGAACCGCATCGGCGTCATGTATCTGGGGCGCCTGGTGGAAGTGGCGCCGGCGGAGGAGCTTTTCCGCACGCCTCTTCATCCGTATACCCAAGCCTTGTTGTCGGCAGTGCCCGTGCCCAAGCCCGGTGCCAAAAAGGAGCGTATCCTCCTGGAGGGAGACGTACCCGGGGCCATGGACATCCCGCGCGGGTGCCGTTTCCACACGCGCTGCCGGTATGCCACCGCCCGGTGCCGCGAAGTCGAACCAAAGCCGGTGGTGAGTGGTGACCACATGGTCGCCTGCCACCTCTATGGGGAGCAAAAAAGCCCGGCTACCACTTGACCGGTCCGATTTCCGGAAACGCCGCCAGGGCCTCGTTCAGGGCTTCCTTTATCCTGGAGAGCCCCGCCTCGGTTTTCGCCTCTGCCCGCAGGATGAGGGCGGGCTGGGTGTTTGACGCCCGCACAAGCCCAAAACCGTCTGGAAACTGTACGCGGGCACCGTCCACGGTGATAACCGGGTATTTCCGGGCGAAATAATCCTGCAGTTTTGCGATGACGCCAAACTTGGCACTGTCCGCACAGGCGGCCTTCGCTTCCGGCGTCGAGTAATACTTGGGGACATCGGCCAAAAGCTGCGACACGGTCTTGTCAGTATTGGAAAGCAGGCGGAGTAAACGGCCGGCGGCATAGATGCCGTCGTCATAACCGAAATATTCGTCCGCGAAGAACATGTGCCCGGACATCTCCCCGGCAAACGGGACCTCCAGTTCGCGCATCTTCGCCTTGACAATGACATTGCCAGTGGGAATGAACTGGGGCCGCCCTCCCAGGCGTACGAGTTCGTCCCACAGTGACTGGGAGCTTTTCACCTCGACCAGTGCGGGGCTTTGCGGGAACTTTGGCATTACTTCTCGCCAGAACAGAATCTGCAGGATGTCTCCCCAAATGATTTCTCCGTTTTCATCCACGACCGTAAGCCGATCGGCGTCCCCGTCGAAGGCGATGCCGGCATCGGCACCGAGCTCGCGCACGGCCTTTTGCAGGTCGCGTAGATTGCGAGGGTCGGACGGGTCTGGAATGTGGGCGGGGAAACGCGAGTCGAGCTCGCAGTAGAGCGGGATCACGTCCACGCCGAGCTCCCGGAATAGGCCCGGGGCATACAAGGAGGCACACCCGTGGCCGCAGTCCACCACGATTTTCAGCCGGCGCGGCCCGAGCGTGATCTTTTGCCTGTACATGTCAAGGTAGTCTTCATGCGGGCTGACGTACCGGCGCATTCCCTGCCCGGTAGGGAACTCGCGGGCCTCCATGATGGCGAGAATACCCAGCAGCTCGTTGCCGTAAATCGTGCTTGGCCCGCTGGTAAGCTTGAAACCGTTGTATTCCGGGGGATTGTGGCTGGCGGTCACCATGACCCCTGCGTCAAGACCCCACAAAAGCCGCAAGTAGTAAAAAACGGGTGTAGCCGTGACGCCGATGTCCCAAACGCGCAGACCGCCCTCTACCAGGCCTTTTATGACTTCTTCCTTGAGCCAAGGCGAGGACACGCGGTTGTCGTGACCGACCAGCACGGCCGGGGCGTCGCGGGCAGTGAAATAGGTGCCGAGCGCCCGGCCAAGCAGATAGGCCGTCTCGCCAGTAAGATTTTGGCCGGCAATGCCGCGAATGTCATACAGCCGGAAAATGTTGTGGTCGATGGGCACGCTGATCACGCTCCGCGAGCGATAATTCTTGTTCTGTGCCTTGCTTCCTGCCGGCGCCAGCATCTTCGCAAGGCACTGGCGACACAATAACCGCAAAAGGAGGTGTCTCGATTTGACCGGCAAAGGCTTTCGGGTCAGTTTGCTAGCCGTGTGGGTTGTAGCGGTGTCAGTTGCGATTGTGGTGTGGCTACCCGGACGGGGGATGGCACGCGTCGCCTACGGGCGGCCATCCGGGTTGCTGGTGGCCATCACGCCGCAGGAGGTGATCCAGTCCGGCGAGGCAGGCTTCCCAAGCGTAATGCGGATAGTCGACCGGCCCTCGGTATCGTTCAGCGGCCACAGCGTGGTATTCAGTGGTGTGGTGAACCTCGGGCGGCGGGCGATCTCTGTATGGGGTTCCGGACAACCGCGGGTGGAAGGGAGCTTTTTGGTCTGGCGGCTTGATCGGCTGGTAGCGGGCGGCGTGCCAGTGAG
>CADDZV010000037.1 GCA_902812875.1 Clostridiales bacterium | reverse complement strand
GAAAAGCCATCGGTCATGGGAGCCATGACGACGCGATTGGGCAAGGTTACATTACCAATGCGAAAAGCACTGAAAAGCAAGGGAAAATCCACTGCGGCTTCCTCCCGAATCAGCCCTCGAGTGGCCACGGCTGCCCCAAGCCGGCAGCCACAGCCCGCCTGTATACGACGGCCGAGGCGGCCACGTCCTCGAGTGCCACACCCTGTGATTCAAAAAGCGTGATGTCGCTCTCGCTCGCGCGCCGGCAGCGCCCGGCCACCACGTCGGCCAGGTCATAAAGACTGCTCCAGTCCCATTGGCCGGCCTTGGCTGCCGCGATCAAATCACCAGCCTCGATTTTAGCCTGATCGCCGAGATCAGCCACCACCAGCGTGGCCTTGCCAACGGCAGCGGAGTCGAGCTCTGCCGCCGTGGCCCGGTTCGATCCGGCCGCGTTCACGTGCATGCCGGGGGCCAGAAGCTCCCCCGTGACCACCGGTGTCGTGCTGGAGGTGATGGTGCATACCACATCCGCGCCATCCAAAGCCTCTTTGGCACTGTCAGCCGGCCGTGCCGCCACGCCCAAATGTTGGCGCACCCAGCCCGCAAACCGCTCCCGGTTGGCCGGCGTACGGCTATACACGCGCACCTCGTCAATGGGGCGAACGGCACAGACCGCTTCGACTTGGGTAAAAGCCTGCCAGCCGGAGCCCACCACGGCCAAAACGCGGCTTTCCGGCCGGGAGAGGTAGCGCGTCGCAAGCCCGCTGGCGGCCCCTGTCCTGATCTGCCCGAGCCGGTCAGCCTCCATGACCGCCAAAAGCTCCCCATTTGTGATGCTGTACAAAAGCACAAGGTAACGCCCGCCCCCGCGGGTGCTCGAATAGGCCTTCAGACCCATGACACCCTGGGAAGGCAGACTGGCCGGCATCACGTTGAGGGTGGCACCGGGAGCGAACACCCGCGTCCGCGGTCTCACCATGGCCTCACCATCGGCCAGGGACCGGAATGCCTCATCGAGGGCGTCGATGGCGGTACGCATGTCAAGGAGGGAAGTCACTTCGTTTTCGGTCAGATAAATGGTCATTTCGCTTTAAGCTCCTATGTATGCGGCTCTGACATGCTCGTTCCCCAGAAGCTCCTGGCCGGTGCCGCTCATCACCACGCGGCCAGTCTCCAGCACGTACGCGCGGTCGGCAATCGCCAGGGCATGGGCCGTGTTTTGTTCCACCAAAAGAATCGTGACCTGCCGGTTGCGGATCTCCTGCACCACCCGGAAGATCTCTGCCACCAGCTTGGGTGCCAGTCCGAGCGAGGGCTCGTCCAGCATCAGGAGCCGGGGCTGGCACAAAAGCCCTCGCCCGACGGCCAGCATCTGCTGCTCGCCGCCGGACAGCGTACCAGCCTTTTGCTTTTCGCGCTCTTTTAGCACGGGGAAAAGCTGGTACACGACCTCCAGGGTTTCTGCCTTCTTGCGCCGGGCCTCCGGGAGAAACGCCCCCAGTTCGAGGTTTTCGCGCACGCTCATCCCCGGCCAGAGCTGACGCCCTTCCGGAATCATCACGACGCCGCGGGCCACGATTTCGTGCGGCGCCAGCCGGTCGATCGGGACGCCTTCGAACGTGATGGAGCCGCGGCGGGGATGCAGAAGACCAGATATGGTGCGCAGGGTCGTAGTCTTGCCGGCCCCGTTCGCCCCTACCAGGCAGACGATCTCGCCCTCGTTCACGGTCAGCGAAACGTCCCAAAGGGCCTGTATCTCGTCGTAAAACACATCTATGTGTTCTATGTTAAGCATGCCGTTGACCTCCCTCACACCGCGGACTCGCCCAGGTACGCCTCGATGACCACGGGATTTTGGCTGACCTCGCGGGGGGTGCCCAGGGCGATGGTTTCGCCGTGGTGTAAGACCATAATGCGATCTGATATGCCCATGACTGCCCGCATATGATGTTCGATCATGAAGATGGTGATCCCGGAGTCGCGGATGCGCCGGATGAGATCCATGGTGGCGTCGATCTCCGTAGGGCCAAGACCACCCATGACCTCATCGAGAAGCAAAAGCCGCGGCCTGGTGGCCAAGGCACGGGCAATCTCGAGCCGCTTGAGATAGCCGATGGGTAGACCCCGGGCCAGTTCCTGCGCACGGCCGGCCATGCCTACGTACTCGAGGATCTCCATCACCTGGTCGTGTGTACTCTCCCGGCGGGCGTGTTCACGTCCACCGAACTGGAGACCAACCCGGACGTTGTCGTATACCGTCATGTTCCGGAACGGCCTCACCACTTGGTGCGTGTGCACAATGCCCTGCCGGCACACCAGGTGCGCCGGCAGGCCGGTGTAGTCCTTTCCGGCAAAGATCAACCGGCCGGAGGTGGGCTTGAGCACACCGCTGACCATGTTGAAAAGCGTGGTCTTGCCGGCACCGTTCGGCCCGATCAGGCCAAAAATCTCCCCTTCCTCGATCTGCATGTCGACGTCCCGGACTGCCACCAGCCCCCCAAAAACCATGGAGACCTTTTTGGTTTCCAGGAGTGGAGCGCTCATGGCAAAGCCCCCTTTCCGGCGTCAGGAAAAGCCACCGTGTGCTCCTTCTGGCGCGCACGCCACCACCGCTGCACCCTGGCCGCCATGCCCAGAAGACCGTTCGGTTCCAGCACAATGATCAGTACGAGCAAAACACCGTAAACCAGTAGGTGCAGACTTGGCAGCGATGACAAAAGCGTATCCTCGAGGAAATAGTAGATCGTTCCACCCAACACAGGCCCCCACAGGGTTCCCACCCCACCGATGACGGGCATCAGGACCAGGCTGATGCTGGCCTGGAAACCAAAAACCTGATCGGGATGGATGTATTGGAAGTAGGTGGCATAAAGCCCACCAGACATGCCCACGATAAAGGCTCCCAGCATGTGTGCCAGGTTCTTGTACAGCGCCACGTTCACGCCCAGGCTGGCGGCCGCGTTCTGGTCCATGTTCAGGGCAAACAGTGCGAGCCCGAACTTGCTCTGCCGCACCCACGCCGATACCGCCAGGGTGCCGCTCACGAGGATGAGCCCGGCATAATAGAACCACATCTTGCCCGGGATCGTGGTGGGCAGGTTCATACCCGAGGCACCGCCAAGCGAGTTGATGTTGAGCATGAGTACCCGCATGGCTTCGCCGATACCGAGGGTGGCGATGGAAAAGTACGGTCCCGTGAGGCGGAAGGTGGGCAAACCGATGATGATGGCAAAAATGACCCCGACCAGGCCCGCCACCGGGAACGTCAGCACCATCGGCCAGTGATACATCCCCCACAGCACAGCCGTGGTGTAAGCACCGAGCCCGAAGAACGCGGAATAGCCGAAAGAAATCTGGCCGCCGTAACCCCCGAGGATGTTCCAGGCCACTGCCTGGGCGACAAACACGAACGTTATAAAACCGAGGTTGAGAAAGTAGTAGTAGCTGAAGAACCCAAGATCAAGATTGGGGGCGAGTCCCAAAAACAGGGGAAGCACCACCATGGCAAAAAGCAGCATGAACGGCCAGTACTTGCGCATTTAACCTCGCCCCCTCTGCCAAAGCCCCGCCACCCCGTTCGGCAGCACCACCAGGGCTACCACCAGGATGGTAAATGCCAGGAAGTTCTGCATACTTGCGCGCATGACGAATATGGACAGCGACTCTATAAAAGACAGGATGATGGCGCCGATGGCCACGCCCGGCAGGCTCTCGAGGCCCCCTAGAACGATGATGCTGAAGCTCTTCAGCTGAAACACCCGGCCGAAATCCGGGTTGAACGAATATATGGTGCTCAGAAGCGATCCCGCAAAGGCAGCCAGGGCAGTGCCCAATGCAAAGGCAATCATAAAGGACTTCTCCACGTCGATCCCGACCAGCCTCGCCGCATCGCGGTTCTGGGCAGTGGCCCTGATGGCCATGCCTGTGTACGTATGTGTAAGGAAGAAATACACAAGCCCAAGGGCCACGATGGACACGAAGAACACCACCAGCCGCGTCACCGACACTGGCAGCCCGAGCACACTCACGGTGGCAAACGTGTACTTCGACAGGATCGACTCGTCCTGGTTGCCCCAAATCAGGATGGCGATATTCTGGATGACAAGCCACACCCCGAAAAGCAGAAGCAGCGATGAAATTGGCGGCGAAGTCACTACCCGTCTGACCAACAAACGGTACATTACCAATCCAAGCGAGAAATAGAACACGAAAACTATCAAACTGGCCAGAAACGGATCCATGTGGGCCCGCCGGAACAGCTCAAAGGTGGTAAAGGCGCCCAGCATCATGACGCCTGCGTTGGAAAGATTGATGATCTTCATAACCCCATATATGATCGACAGACCGTATGACATGGCGGCATAAATGCCGGCTGTCAGCACCGCCGCCACCAGCACGGTCAAAAGGTCCTGGGACGTGTAAGCCACTTGGCATTCCTCCTACTGGGGTCGGAACCATACAACCACCAAGAGAGGGGATACCGTGAGATATCCCCTCTCCATGGCGATCTCACGTTATGCCGCTGCCAGAGCTACTTCCCGCTCGGCTTGGGCATCGGCAGGATGGCAGGCTTGGCCTCAGGCAGGCTCGTCGGCCATACCACCTGTACCTGGTTGTTGGGCAGGTTCTGTACCATCACGTAGGGAACCTCGGACTGCCCGTTGGGACCAAACTTCAGCTCGCCGCCCGGCAGAATGGAATCCTTCATGTCGAGCTGGGCCAGGGCATCCCGGATCTTGGTGCCGTCGAGCGATCCGGCATTCTGGATGGCACGCAGCATGGCCCGGGCCGTTTCATAAGCCTCGGCCTGGAACCAGTCGGCCGTCTGCCCGTACTTGGCCTGGTAAGCCTGGGCAAAGGCCTGGGACTGCGGGTTGGACAGGGCGGGGGTCCACCAGAGGGCTGCCACCAGGTAGTCCGCCGCGCTGCCAAGCGCCTGGCGACCCTTCTGGTCCGGGCCACGGGCGCCGTACGACACAAACTTGTTGTACATCTTCATCTGTGTGTACTGGGTGTGCATGGTGATGAAGTCCGGCAGGTGGGCATCCGACAGGAACGCGTCAGCCCCAGACGCCTTGACCTGGGTCAGGAGGGAAGTGAAGTCGCTGCCGTTCAGGTCGAATGGGCTATCGAAGACGATCTTGAAGTAATCCGGATGGGCACTGGCCGCATCCTTCACCGCGGCGTCATAATCCTTGCCGTGGTCGGTGTTCTCCCATACGACCGCAATGGTAAGCGGCTTGGGGAGCTTGCCCTGATCGATCTGGGCCTGCAGGAATTCCATGGTAATTTTGCCCATATCGTAAACGGTCGCCAGCGTACCAAAAATGTATTTGTAGCCTTTCTGGAAGATGGCCGAAGCAGCACCGCCGCCTTCCACGTAGGGGATCTTGTACTGGTCAGGCACGCCTTCCTGGGCCTCGACCAGCACAGTGTCATAACCGCCCAAAAGTGCGTTCACATGGTTCTGGGTGATGAGCTTCTCCACGAGGCTGCGGGAAGTAGTGGGATCGGAGCCGTCGTCCAGTACGGTAAGGTTCACTAGTAACTTCTTGCCGTTTATCTCAATGCCACCAGCCTTGTTCACTTCGTCGATCGCCATTTGGTAGCCTTGCTGGAAATACTGCCCTGCCGACTGGAACTTGCCGCTCAGAGGAAGTACGGCACCGAGCTCGATGGTCTTGGGCTGTGCCTGACCGCACCCGACCACCCCGAGCGGGATGAGCAGTGCCACGGCCCAAAAGGCCAGCCACGCCACCGTGCGCGTTGTGCCCCTACCGCGCCACCACGACATACATACACCTCCCTAGGGATTGTATACAATGCACTTGTGATTCTCTGCCGGCTGTGAAAATCCTGCTTTGTTTCTACATACCTGTCAGATACTTATCATGAATATATATCCAGTCGAGAATTTTCTAATCAGTCCGGGAATTCCGGCGGGCGCTTTTCCAGGAAGGCACGTACACCCTGGGGGAAGTCGTGTTCGTCCACAAAGTACGCCTCGTGCCCGTTTCCCGGCGTGGCCAGATCGGCGATTGCCTTGATCGCCCGTTTGGCCGCCCGGGTGGCGGCGGGGGAGCTGATGGCGATGGTGCCGGCAATCTCCATGGCTTGGTCGAGGGCGCTGCCCTCGTCCACTAGGAAGTCCAAAAATCCCCACAGATGAGCCTCGGCCGCCGGCAACAGGCGGCCGGTGAGCAAAAGGGTCTTGGCCTTGCCCGGCCCGCAAAGGTCTACGATGCGGCGGGCAAAGCGCGGGCTGATCATGATCCCGAGCTTGGTGAGAGGCATGCCGACGACGGTCGTCCGGTCGGCCACGCGGAGGTCACAGGCCAGGGCCAGCTCAAAGCCGCCGCCCAGGCTGTATCCGCTCATAGCCGCAATCACCGGCACCGGTACCGTCTCCACATGGGAAATGGCGTGCTCCATGGCATCAAGGCTCGCATTCACTTCGGGGATGCTCATCCCGGCCAGCTCCTTTAAATCGGAACCGGCCGAAAAATCGCGGCCGCCGTGGATCACCACTGCCCGGATGCGGGGAGTCTGCCTCACCTGTTCGAGATAGTCCACGAGCTGTCCCCACATGCCCGTAGTGAATGCGTTATGGACCTCCGGTCTGGAGATGGTGATCACAGCTACGCGGTCTCGGAAGCTAAGTTCGAGTGGAGAAGCCATGGCTCTTACCCCCTCAAAACAGGCTACTGGACTACCCCGAGCTCGCGCAGGCGGGCAATGGCATCAGCAGGGTAACCAAGTTCCGCCAGAACCTCGTCGGTATGCTGGCCCAACGTGGGAGGCGGTCCCCACACTTCGCCTGGCGTGAGGGAAAGTTTTACCGGGATGCCGGGCAGCCTAATGTGTCCGGCGACCGGATGCTCCAGGTCCACCACCATGTCGCGTGCGATTACCTGCGGATCGGAAAACACGTCTGACATAAGGTTGATGGGGCCGCACGGCACTCCTACCTTTTGGATCTCCGCCAGCCAGTAACCGGCAGGCCGGGTCCGGAACCAGGCGTCCAGCTTGCCGACCAGCTCGTGGCGGCGCTCGACCCGCTGGGGATTGGTGGCGTACTGGGGATCGGCGGCCACCTCGGGTGGTAAAAGTGGCGCCAGCCGCCGCCAGAAGTTGTCGTTCCCACATGCCAGGATAAAATACCGCCCGTCTGACCCGGCAAAGGCCTGGTACGGGACAATCGTGGGATGGGCAGAACCAAGCTTGGGGGGATTCTCGCCGGTGGCAAAATAGATGCCGGCCATGAACGTCAGCCAAGCCACCTGCCCGTCCAAAAGCGACACATCAACAAGCTGACCCTGACCGGTACGCTCCCGCGCCCACAGGGCCGCGAGCGTACCGAAGGCTGCCCACATGCCCGCCCCGATATCGGCGATGCTCACGCCCACTTTTACAGGCGGGCCCCCCTCTTCACCGGTGATGCCCATCAGGCCCCCCATGCCCTGGGCGAGAAGATCATATCCGGGCTCCCGGCTACGCGGGCCCGTGCGCCCGAAGCCGGAAACCGCGGTGTATATGAGGCGGGGGTTGATGGACCGGAGCTCCTCGTAACCAAGGCCAAGCCCTTCCATGGTACCTGGCCGGAAGTTTTCAACCACGATATCACTGCGGGCAGCCATTTGCCGGATGATTTCCTTGCCCCGCGGGTCCTTGAGGTTCACCGCCACGCTCCGCTTGTTGCGGTTGGCGGCCAGGAAGTAAACGGATTCGCCGTTGATGAACGGCGGACCCCAGGCCCGGGTGTCGTCACCCTCGCCTGGCATCTCTATCTTGATGACGTCCGCCCCCATGTCGGCAAGCATCATGGTACAGAACGGACCGGCCAGCACCCGCGTGAGATCAAGCACCCGGATGCCTGCCAGCGGTCCAGACCGCTCATTGGCCACCCCATCTTCCCCCCAAGTTGTCTACTGGTCGCTCGCAGCGCGATCGAGGCTGAAACTGCCCGGCTGGTACGTGCAGTATGGCTCTTCCGCCATGAAATCGCCGGTCGCTGCAAAAGCCCGCGCACGGCAGCCGCCACAGGTGTTTTTATATTCGCACACCCCGCACTTTCCTCCCAGCTGGTCCGGGTCACGCAGGCGCTGGAAGACGGGAGAGTTCTGCCAGATTTCTGCCAGCGCCTGTTTGCGCACGTCGCCCGCCTCCACCGGCAGATACCCGCAGGGGTATACCTTGCCAAGGTGCGATATGAAGAACACGCTCGTACCGGCAAGACAGCCGCGGGCGAGTCCTCCCGGGCCAGCCGGCACCGGCTTTTGGGCTAGGCGGGAACGCTGGCGGACGATACGGGAGAAATGCGGGGCGCAGGTAGCCCGCAGCTCAATCGACACCTCTTGCGACTTGTCGTAGAACCAGTTCAGCCAGTGTTCGTACTCGGCGGCCGGCAGCATCTGCTCGTCGGCCACCTCGAGGCCACAGCCCACCGGGACGAGCATGAAAAGATGCATAGCTACGGCACCGATGTCCAAAGCCAGCTGGACGATCTTCGGCAGTTCGTTGACGTTGTGCCGTGCAATGGTCGTGTTGATCTGCACCGGCACGCCTGCCCGCTTCAGGGCCTCGATACCATCCATGGCGGCATCGAAAGCACCCGGCAGGCCGCGGAAACTGTCGTGGGTGTCGGCACTCGCTCCGTCGATGGATATACTCACGCGGTGCACACCGAGCCCCGCAAAGCGGCGGGCGACCTCGTCGTCCACCAACGTACCGTTGGTCGCCACGGCCACCGGCAGGCCGGCTTCCCTGGCATGCGCGGCGATGTCGAAGAAATCCGGCCGGTAAAGCGGCTCACCACCGGTGAGGATCAAGACCGGTTTCGCAAAGCTCGCCAGATCGTCGATGACGTGGAAAGCGACCGTGGTCTCAAGTTCGAAGGGACTCCGACCCGGCTGGGCGGAGGCCCGGCAATGGATGCAATGCAGGTTGCACCCGGAGGTCAGCTCCCAGAACACCACGCGCGGTACAAAAGTATGCGGCACAGGCCTACCCTCCTTTGGGACTCCGGGCCTCGCAATGTATGTTTTGTAAAAAAGGCGAGGGCAGAACAATGCCCTCGCCGGTTCGTTCTAGTTTCCCGCCGCCGGCACTGCGGCTTGTTTGGCCTTCGCTTGCAGGTAAGCGTTTATAGCTGCGGCCGCCTTTTTCCCGTCGCGGTTGGCGGCGGAGACGGTGAGCGGGCCGCTTGTCACATCACCGCCGGCAAACACACCTTCGCGCGAGGTGGCGTAGTTGTCTCCGATCACGATGCCACCCCACTTGTTGACGCTCAGACCCGGCGTGGTGCCCGGCACGACCTTGTCGAAGTCGTAGCCGAGCGATGTGATCACAGTGCCTGCCGGCATGACAAATTCCGAACCGGGGACCGGTACCGGGCGGGCCCGCCCGGAGGCGTCCGGTTCGCCGAGTTCCATGCGGATGCACTCCACGGCGCCCACCCGGCCGTGGCCGTCGTCAAGCACCCGGACCGGATTGACCAGCAGGTGGAACTCGACTCCCTCTTCCTTGGCGTCCGCGACCCCCTCCTTGCGGGCAGGCATCTCTTTTTCGGAACGGCGGTAGACCACTTGCACCTTCTCGGCGCCAAGCCGAACCGCCGACCGTGCGACATCCATGGCCGTGTTGCCAGCCCCCACCACAATCACCGGCGAACGCAGCTTTGGCAGCTCGTAGCCTGGTATGCCCTGCTGCGCGTAGTTGATGGCCATGAGGAACGTGTCGGAATCCATCACGCCTTCCAGGTCCTCGCCGGGAATGCCCAGACGCTTTGGCACGTTGGCTCCGATGCCAAGGAAAACGGCGTCATAGCCCTGGTTGAAAAGATCGTCGACGGTAAGGTCACGGCCGATCCGCGTGTTGAACTGGAACTTCACGCCCAGGGCCTGGATGCGGTCGAGCTCGGCCTGGACCACCCGCTTGGGGAGGTCGAATGACGGGATGCCATAGGTCATAATGCCGCCGGCGACTGGCAGGGCCTCGTAAACAGTCACCTGGTAGCCCATGGCAGCCAGGTCGGCCGCACACGAAAGCCCGGCCGGCCCCGCCCCCACGACGGCCACCCGCTGCGGCTTCGGCTCTGCCTTCTGCACCGGGAACGGCCCTTTTTCCATCATGTAGTCGATGACAAAACGCTCGAGGGCGCCGGTTTTGACCGGATCGTATTTCTTGCCGAGCACGCAGTTGCCCTCGCACTGCTCCTCCCACGGGCACACCCGCCCGCAGATGCCCGGCAGGTTGCTGGCACTGCGAATGAGCTCATAAGCCCCTTCGATGTCGCCCCGGGCGATATGGGCGATGTGATCACGAATGGGCACTTTCACAGGACAGCCATCCTCGCAATAAGGATGGCGGCACTGGATACAGCGAGCAGCTTCCGCCATCGCCTGCTCCAGCGTGTAGCCGAGATGCGTCTCGGCAAACGAATGCTTGCGCTCTTCCGCCGGCAGTTTGGCCATTTCTACCTGCGGTGCTGTTTTGTTGGCCATGTCCTACCCTCCAGAGAAAATGGCAATGCACGCGTCAGGGCCGGTTCAGCCCTGCCCGTGCTGCCGCGTGTAGTTCAGAAGCCCACCCGCCGCCAGCACCTGGGCTTCGCGTGCCGTGAGATTGTGGCGAACCAGGAAACTCGTCTTTTTGGTGACATTTTGCACTGCGAACGGCTCGTTGCGGAACAGTACTTCCGGCAGGCCGGAAATCCAAAGCTCGTCATCACGGTCGATGGCGTCATAGTCCGCAGGATTGGCGAACACAAGCGGCATGATACCAAAGTTGATCAGGTTGGCACGATGGATGCGGGCAAAGCTCTTCGCGATGACCGCCCGCACCCCTAGGTACATGGGAGCAAGAGCGGCATGCTCACGACTCGATCCCTGCCCGTAGTTTTCGCCGCCCACTACAAAGCCACCGCCGCGTTCCTTTGCCCGGGCCGGGAAGTCCGGATCGACACGGGAGAACACGTATTCGGCCATCGCCGGAATGTTCGATCGCAACGGCAGGATTTTAGCCCCGGCGGGCATGATGTGGTCGGTGGTGATGTTGTCGCCCACCTTGAGCAGCACCGTGGCCTTGATCTCCGTCTCAAGCGGGCCGCGGGTCGGCAACGGCTTTATGTTGGGACCGCGGATGACCTCCACTTCCTCCGGACGTGCAGCCGGCGGAATGACCATCCGGTCGTCGATGATGAACCGCTCCGGCAGGTCCACCCGCACCGGTTCGCCCAAGGTACGCGGGTCGGTGATCTTGCCGGTCAAAGCGCAGGCGGCCGCAGTTTCGGCACTGGCCAGGTAAACCTTGGCGTCCGCTGTGCCGCTCCGCCCCTCGAAGTTGCGGTTGAATGTACGCACCGACACCGCTCCGGAGGCAGGAGCCTGCCCCATGCCTATGCACGGGCCGCAGCCGGATTCGAGAATCCGCACGCCGGCAGAAACGAGATCCGCCAGGGCTCCCGTCCGCGCAATCATTTCGAGTACCTGGCGCGAACCGGGTGCCAGGGAAACACTGACGTCGCTGTGCACGGTCTTGCCCTTGAGGATCTGGGCTACTCGCATAAGGTCTACAAACGAGGAGTTGGTGCAGGAGCCGATGACGACCTGCTGCACGGGGGTGCCGGCTACCTCTGTCACCGGGACCACGTTGTCCGGACTGTGCGGCTTTGCTATGAGCGGCACGAGCTGTGACAGGTCGATTTCCAGCACTTCGTCGTAGGTCGCGTCCGGGTCGGCCGCGAGGGGTTCCCATTCGTCCTCCCGGCCTTGGGCCTTCATGAACGCCCTGGTCACGTCGTCACTGGGGAAGATGGACGTGGTCGCTCCGAGCTCGGCACCCATGTTGGTAATGGTTGCCCGCTCGGGCACGCTCAAGCTTGCCACGCCCGGCCCATAGTACTCGAGCACCTTGCCGACGCCGCCCTTGACAGTGAGCCGCCGCAGGATTTCGAGGATCACGTCCTTGGCTGAGACCCATGGCGGTAGCTGCCCGGTGAGGTGCACGCCCAGGACCTTGGGCATATTGAGATAGAACGGTCCACCGCCCATGGCCACCGCCACGTCCAGGCCGCCGGCCCCGATGGCCAGCATGCCGATGCCGCCGCCGGTGGGCGTGTGGCTGTCCGAGCCCAGCAAGGTCTCTCCAGGCACCGCAAACCGTTCCAGGTTCACCTGGTGACATATACCGTTGCCGGGACGCGAGAAGTAGATACCGTATTTGGCTGCAATGGTCTGCAAAAACCGGTGGTCGTCCGCGTTCTCGAAGCCAGTCTGCAGCATGTTGTGGTCAACATAACTGACGGAACGCTTCGTGCGCACCCGCGGAATCCCCATGGCTTCAAACTGCAGGTATGCCATGGTGCCGGTGGCGTCCTGGGTCAGGGTTTGATCGATGCGGATGCCGATTTCGCTGCCGGGAACCATTTCGCCAGATACCAGGTGGGCCTTGATGATCTTCTGGACCAAGTTAAGTCCCATGATATTGACATGCCTCCGCATACATACAAAAATCCGGTGTTACCGCCGGTCCGGGAAACATTATAGACGATGACTGTATGATGGCAAAGGGTCGTAATATGTAACAAACGTAGTATCCAGGTTCAGTTGAACTCGGCCACGAGCTCCGGCCAGCGGGCCTTGGGCTCCTCCCAATCGACGTCCACCGGGCGGCGCGTGCCCACGAGGCTTTCCACATAACCCGGGCGATCTGATACATAGACGGCGCCGCGTAAAAGACCGTGGTGTTCCGTCACGTAACGCACGGCGGTCGCATAATCGTGCGGGTCGTATCCCGGTTCGTGGTCGATGTCAACCAGATGTTCACGGAGCCAGTCGTATGAATATTCCCGGTTGAAGCTCACACAGGGGGAGAGCACATTCACGAGGGCAAAACCTCGGTACCGCAAGGCCTGCTCACATATGGATGCCAGCTGCCCGATTTCCCCCGAGAACCCCTGGGCGACAAAGCCGGCCCCAGACGCGAGGGCCAGCGCGAGCGGATCGACGGGTTCCTCGGCGGCTCCGGCCGGCGTGGTCTTGCTTTTGAAGCCCCGCGGGCTCGTCGGAGACGTCTGGCCGGTGGTCAGACCATAGATGTGGTTGTCCATGACGATGTACGTGACATCGATGTTGCGGCGGGCGGCATGGATAAAATGGCTGACACCAATGGCATACCCGTCGCCATCCCCACCGGCGGCGATCACCAGAAGATCCGGGTTGGCCGTCTTGATGCCAGTGGCGACTGGCAATGTGCGACCATGCACGCCATGAAATCCATAGGCCCGTAAGTACGACGAAATCTTGCCGGAACAGCCGATCCCCGAAACGATCACGATATTCTCCCGCGGCACTCCCAGCAGCGGCAGGGCCCGCTGCAAGGCCGCCAACACGGCGAAATCGCCGCAGCCGGGACACCACGTCGGCGTGTCGGCGCGCAGGTCAGCGCTGCTGATCACGTGCCTCGCCTCCTCCCTTGGCACCGGACACCGCCAGGCCAGGATCCAGGACGGGCCAGCCCTCCGCTGGGGTCTCACCAGCAAGCCTGAGCTGGCCCGGGAGCACCATGGCGGCGGGATCACGTTCGCCGGGACGACCTTCTGCCCGCGGGTGCAGGTCCCACAGCGCGAGCACATCCGCCGCCGTAAGCGGGTTGCCATCGTAACGGTTGACACGCCGCACTTGCGCGGGCAAAAGCCCGTAACGGCGGAGATGGGCCTCCATCTGCCCGGTGGCATTGGATTCGCAGATGACGATGTCCTTCGCATTCGCCAGAAAAGGCCGCAGCCTTTCCACCGGAAGCGGCATGATCGCCACCACCTGCAGGTGGCCGACCTTCTTCCCGGCCGCCGCCAGGACCGACCGGGCCTCCGCCAGTGCCCCCCACGACGCCCCCCATCCCACAAGGAGGACATCCGGATGTTCGTCGCCACCATACCAGACGGCGTCGTCGCCGAGGTCAAATTTCGCGAGCTTCCGCAGCCGCTTCTGCATCATGGTCACACGGATGCCCGGGGCCTCGATCTCGGGACCGAACTCGCTGTGCTCGTTGCCGGTAGCCACAAACTCTCCTCCCCGCTGGCCGGGCAAAGACCGCGGCGAAATGCCGTCTTCCGTGACCCGGTAGCGGCGGAACCGCTCGCCATCCGCGGCCGGCTGGCTGGATGGATCCCAGAGCTTGCCACGGTCCCCCGGTGCCGGCGCTGGCAGGACGGGCACAGAAGCACGGGCCAAGCCCAGGAAGAGATCACTGGCAATGATGACGGGACACTGGTAAATCTCAGCCAAATCGAACGCGCGGCGGGTGATCAGGTACGCCTGCTCGATGGTGCTCGGCGCCAGCACGATGCGGGGAATCTCGCCATGCGTGCCTCCCAGCATCTCGTTCAGGTCGCTTTGTTCGGTCTTGGTCGGCAGGCCGGTAGAGGGGCCCCCACGTTGGACATCGATGATCACCACTGGTGTCTCGGTCATGCCTGCCAGGCCTATGGCCTCCATCATGAGCGAAAACCCGGGGCCGGAAGTGGACGTCATCGCCCTGGCCCCGGCAAAGCCGGCACCGATGGCCATGTTGATCGCCGCGATTTCGTCCTCAGCCTGGATCACCACGCCGCCAAACTGCGGGAAATGGTCCACGAGCCAGTACATGATGGAGGTGGCCGGGGTGATCGGATAGGCCGCAAGAAAACGGCACCCGGCCGCCAGGGCGCCCAGCGCCACCGCCTCGTTGCCGCTCAGGATCATGCCAGGGGAACTGACGGGGGGTGAAAGCCTGTGCGTAACCCCGAAATGCTCTTGGGCGTAGGCGAACCCTTCCCGCGCCGCCTTCTGATTGGCGGCCACGACCTTTTCGCCCTTTTTGGCAAAGGTGTCGCGGATGACGGAGTCAAATACGCCGGGATCCAGCCCCATCAGGCCGGCCGCGGCCCCGATGCTGACGACGTTTTTCATGATGGCCCCGCCGGCCTTGTTCGCAAGGTCGCCGAGCGGTACTGGGCAAAGGCGTACATCGATCCCGGCTGGTGGCGTTGATTGGCCGGCGGACGGATCAAATATGACCGCAGCGCCAGAAGAAAGCAGCGCGCCGAATTCGTCCAGGCTTTCGCGATCAAAGGCCGCCATGATGTCGATGCGGTTGCCGTGGGTGTACACCTGGTGTCTGGCCACCCGCACACGATAGTTGGTGTGGCCGCCGCGGATGCGCGAGGGGAAATGCCGGAATCCGAACACCCAATACCCGTAGCGGTGGAGGGCGGTAGCAAAAATGTCGCCCGTGCTTTCGATGCCTTCGCCGGACTGTCCGCCTACCATGAATACAATCTCTTCCAAGTGCATGCCCCCGGATCGTGCGAGTCTTTTTTAGTGTGAGGCGCACTTGGCGACAGCTATCCTAGGGTTAATTGCCGATACCGGCGTATTCTGGGTAGGCTACAAAGCCTTGTATGCCAGATCGAGAAGCTCAGCGAGGTACATTACCTGGTGCGGGCCCGGGCTGCTGGCCGGTTTTGCCCGCACACCGCGGGAAAGCTGCATCATGCAGGAAGGCGAGCTTGTCACAATCACATCGGCACCGGTGGCATCGACCGCTGCCATTTTTTGCGCCAGGAGGGCGTCGGACAAATCTGGGTGCGTAAGCATGAAGGTGCCGGCGCCGCCGCAGCAGGCTGGTGCCGCGACCTGCTCCACGAGGCGCAGCCCCGGGATTTGCTGCAGTATGCGTCGCGGTGCGGCGGTAGCGTGCAGGTAGTTCTGCAAGTGGCAGGAGTCGTGCCAGGTCACCGTGAGCGAAAGCCGCCCCGGCGGCCGCATGCCCAGTTCCGCGAGGAATTCCGCCAGATCACGGAATTTGGCGGCCAACGTCAGCATTGGCAGCTCGTCCGGTTCGCCCGCGAAAAGCCGGGGAATGTCGTGGCGAAAATGGGCGAGGCATGACGCCTCGTCGAGGATGATGGCGTCCACATCCAATCCCTCAAACACCTGGAGGTTGGCCCGTGCGAGGGCGCGTGCGGCGGCGAGATCGCCCTGGGAATGGCTCATCAGCCCGCAGCAGACGTTCGGCGGCGTAATCACCTCCACGCCGTTGGCTTGCAGCACGCGGACCGCGGCCTTCGCGGCATTGGGGTACGCGGCGTCACGGATGCAGCCGACAAAATACGCCACCCGTGCCCGCGGTGCTGGTTTGGCACCTGTTGGCGACGGTTGGTTGCCGCCGGTGCCGGCTTTCGCCTGGCAGCGGGCCAGCCGGTAGCCGCTTTGGCCGCCAAGCGGGGGACCTACGCGGGCCGCCGTCTCGAGCCACGGCCAGCGGCGCAGCCAGCGGCGGCGCACGGCGAGCT
>CADDZV010000036.1 GCA_902812875.1 Clostridiales bacterium | reverse complement strand
ATTTCCGGTGGCCATAGCGGAGGGGAAACACCCGTTCCCATCCCGAACACGGCCGTTAAGCCCTCCAGCGCCGATGGTACTTGGGGCGCAAGCCCCTGGGAGAGTAGGTCGCTGCCGGAAAGTTTTTTATAGATTGCGTTCCGCGTTAGCTCAATCGGCAGAGCGGCCGGCTGTTAACCGGTAGGTTGCAGGTTCGAGTCCTGCACGCGGAGCAGATGACTTTGCCCCAGTGGAAACTGACTGGGGTTCTTTTTTTCGGTGAAAGACAGCGGCCGGGCGGGGAGGGCGAGGGCTATCCATCGTGTGGCGTCGGCCCGCGATACCACCTGGCAGCAAACGTCAGTACGGCCAGGGCGAGCCAGCCAAGGGCGTACGCCGGTGCCGCTCGCCAGCCGACGCGTGCAGAATGGATCACACCAAACCACGAGAGAGCGGCGCCCACCAGCCCCCAGGCCGCGGCGGCGGTGAACCGGTGGTCAATAAGATAAACGATGACCGCTGATGATACGAGCGTGACAAGCAAAAAGCCGTCTGCCAGCCCGAGTACCGCCTGCCAGTAAATCGCGTGTTCCAGTACATCGGTGACCGCTGGCGAGGTCGGGTCGAGGTGCAAGGCAAATAGCGATGAAGTAAGCGGAGCGGAGAGCAGGTACCCGGCCGGTATCAAGAGGCCAAAGAGAAGGGCAGGTCGATGGCGGACTGGGATCGCATGGATAGCTGTCATACCCACTTCTACTGCTACCCATGTCGTGATGGCGGCCAAGATGGGCCAGGGAAACAGCTGTGCTCCGACCGGTCCGAGTCCCGCGACCGTGAGGCCGAGATAAATCAACGGTGTCCAGAACTGGAACGCCACCCGGGCGCCGAGCTTTTTGAACGGGGGCTGAAGGGAGTAGACCAGGTTTGTAATGGGCGAGCCGGCGATGCCGCCGACGATCGTAGCGAGCCCATCGCCCAAGAGGACGCCAGCCAACTCATAGCGATCGCCGGTAGTATCAGCTGCCTCCACGGCGGCAAGGTCCTGGATGATCTGGTACAGCGCCACCGGAATGATCACTGAAAAAAACGGGACGGCGGCCGGGAGCTTTAACACGGGAGCCAGTGAAATCACCGCCGGTACAGTGAATCGTAAGCTACCAAGGCGTGGGGTCGTATAGCCAAGCCCGATGGCAAGGGCCAGCGGCACAAGCCAAACGACCAGAAAGCCGGGAATACGATAGCGGGTGAACGGAATATCGGCGAAAAGTCCCATGAACACGAGCGCCAGTGCACAAAGGCCCACGATTGGGTGGTCAAACAAACGTACCAAAAGAGCCATCCCAAGGTATGTGTACATGGCGGCGGCAAACACCGTCATTGCCGCCGGTTTCGGTGCCAGTGCGCGCAAATACCGCGACAATGGAGCGAAAGCCACCTTGAAAATCCCCGTCCAAATGGCTGCCGCCGCGGCAGTCGCCCATGCTGCCAGCGGGTCGTGTGTCTCGTGGAAGACCGGTATCATGATCGACAGGGTGAAGGCGATGATACCGGGAACATTGCTGCCGTACACGTGGGCCGTCACGTCGCGACGGTGCTCGCGTGCCGCCAGCCGTACGCCCATGACGGCCAGCCACAGGGCCCCGACGGCAAAGCCCAGGGCCGACCCAGGCAGAATGTGGCTCGTGGCCAAACCGGCCGGATAGCCGAGTTCGGCCAGGAGAAAAACAGGGATGGCAGCCTGAGCCACGTTGAAGCCCAGTTCTACCAGCAAAGCGTCTATATCTCCCCGGCCGGGACTCAAAAACCTCAACACATATACCACTCCCAGCGTGGCGGCCGGCAGCGTGGAAGTGGCCGCCTATCCAGGGAGTATCCTCCCGCCTGCGAAGCCATTGCATGCAAGGCTCGGGGTGAGGCGCGGGAAAGTTATGCGGAGGTAATCACAGTGCTCTGCGAACCAGCGGTCTGTAGTAAGCTGTGGATACGCACACCAGATACACGATGGCCGCCACCTCCGGTGCTGCCTCCGCCAGCGGCAGGATGGTGCCGATTTCTTCCACGCCCTCGGAGAGCATGACGGTGGCCATGAGGATGAATACGCCGCTGACGACATTGAAGAAACTGCCAAGCGGGATGCGGTGGCTGCCTCTGTAGATCGCATAACCGATCAGAAAGGCTCCCACTCCGCCCAGCAGCGCTCCCAACGGTACGAGCGCCGGCTGAGCCACGGCGGCCATACCTGCGAGGGAAAACAACACCGTCTCAAGGCCCTCCCTTACCACGGTCAGGAAGGTCAACGCGCTGACGCCCAAGGCCGAGCCGGCTTCCGCGGCGGCGTCGACCTGCTGCCGTAGTGCAGCCCCCCGGTTCTTGGCCTGGGAGCGCATGAAGAACATAGCCCATGTGAGCACACCAACTGCTAGTAGCATGGTACCGCCGGAGACCACGACCTCGGCAGTGCCGTGCAGTCCGCCGAGTAAGCGATACAGCACGATGCCGGCTCCGGCGGACACTAGCAAGGCTGCTAAGACGCCACCCCAGGCATAACTCCACAGCCGCTGGTACTGACCGCGCTTCAGGTACGAAAAGATTGCGGCCAGGAGTATGGCGGCTTCGGTCCCCTCACGGAGCGTGACCACGAGACTGTCGATCATGACAAGAATCCTCCCCATCTGGCGCCGGTCTGCACCCGCGCTCAAGCCGTTGTTCTCTGTGCAAATGCGAAGCATTTGCAATGTGAGCATATGTGGTCGAACGCAATCCTGTCAATGCCCTCTGTCAGGTTGGCCGCGAACAGAAGACCGTGCACGTGGACCGTGACAGCGGAGGGGGACACAGGCAGGCGAGCGAATGTTGGATTTATGGGCTCACGGACCCAACGTGCGGGTTGAGTACTCGGGAAAGGTGGCAACGGCGTGGGTCGAGGTACCGGAACCACTCGGGCGCGTCGTATGCTGAGCAGCCGTCACCCGGCGCTGTATAGACTATCCGTCTTGCTTCACCGGCTGCAACGTTACGGCCGCTGGTATTTCGGCTGGATGTGGGGGCGGAGGTATGCCCGGCAACCGCGCAGTGTCGTGACGCGGCCGGAAAACCAGGTGCGCCTGCTCACGCACCGGTCGTTGCTCCTACGGTGGCTGGCGGGCGTGGACATGGCGCTGCAGCATAACAAGGTCACAAACCTTCGCCTTGCCTGCGGCAGGATTGATGGGGTGGTCCTCCGACTAAGAAATCCGGGGCCGCAGACGTTTGAGTTGCGGGTGTGGGTCGACTACGAGTTCCTGCACGGTGAGATCTGGTGTGACGAGACCCCCTCCTATTCGTACCACGTGATCGAGAGAGGCCATCATTTCTGGCGCGACGGTGACCGGTACTATCGGGAGAACGAAATCTGGCGGCGGATGGTGAACCGGGCCACTGGGGCCACCGTACGCGAAAAACTGATCGCGCATAACTTCGCCCTGCTGCGCTACCGATCCGGCCCGGAAACGCGCGTGGAAGACATTGCCTTCCGTGAGGCCACCACCCTGCCCGTGAGCGGCAACCGCGCCAGTGTCCACCGGGGCCTGAGACCGCATAGAGTGGAGCGGTGATGTGCATGGACTACGTGGTGCAACCCGGGGACACGATGTGGCTGATCGCCCGCCGCTTTGGCGTCCGCCTGGAAGATTTGATCGCGGCCAACCCACAGATCGCTGATCCCAGTCGTCTAGTGCCGGGACAGGTGGTGCACGTGCCTGTGACTGCCGCCGCGCCGATCGTCCGCACCTATCTCCCATACACCTACGAAGTGATGGCGGAGGACGCGAACCAGCTTTTGGCACGGTACGGCTTTTTGGAGCAAGAGGTGGCAGGATACTCCGTTCTGGGTCGGGAGCTGCTCGTGGTTCGCCTGGGATGGGGCGGACGGGTGGCGTTTTACAACGCTTCCCATCATGCCAACGAGTGGATCAACTCGCCGGTGCTGATGAAGTTCGTCGAGGACTATTGTGCTGCCTACGCGGCCGGCAGGAGCCTGCGCGGGTTCGACATCAGGACGCTGGCCAATACTGCGACGATCTACGTGATGCCAATGGTAAACCCGGACGGCGTCGATCTCGTGATCAACGGGATTTCGCCGGGGCATCCGTTCTACAACGACCTTCTGCGGTGGAATCATTACTCATATGATTTCCGGGACTGGAAAGCGAACATGCACGGGGTCGATTTGAACCTGCAGTACAACGCCGGTTGGGAGGAGGCTGCCCGTGCTGGCGAGCCCGGCCCGGCACCGGGTGGTTACGCCGGCCCTGGCCCGGAATCGGAACCGGAGAGCCATGCCGTGGCGGATTTTACGCGGTCGCACCAGCCAGGACTGGCGATTGCTTATCACACGCAGGGACGGGTCATCTACTGGAACTACAAAAACCTGGCGCCACTGGAATCAGAAGGCATCGCCTGGCGGTTCAATTATTACAGCGGTTATACCCCGGTGGGCTATAACCCCTCCGAGGCTGAAAACGCAGGTTACAAGGACTGGTTCATTTTGGCTTTCCGGCGGCCCGGCTTCACAATCGAAACTGGGTCGGGAGTGAATCCGCTGCCGCTGAGCCAGTTCGACGAGATATACGCGGAGAACCTGGGCATTCTGCTTTACGGCGCGACCGTGGCCTGAGCGGTAAAAGACGTGCCGCTGGCTTTTCAATAGGTGATATTGAAGCCGGTGAGGTCTTTGGCCGGGGACTCCCAGCTAACCGCCACGTCGCGAACAATGGCACCGGGTGGCCCCTGGTGACACCAGGCAACGCAACGGTCGACGGCCTCCGCAGCCCCTTCAAACACTGCTTCTACGCGCCCGTCGGGCAGGTTGCGGACCCAGCCGGCGACGCCGTACCGCCGGGCGGTGTCACGGGTGGCGGCCCGGAAGTATACGCCTTGCACGCGTCCGCTCACATAGACGTGCGCCCGCTTCAGCTCGGTTGGCTCCAGGGTGTCTCCCTCCCTCTTGTGTTTTTGGAGGTAGCATGGATTCCGGGATTCCGATTTTAGCACAGGCGCAAAATACCACCAAACAAGAGTAAAATGCCGCTGTAAAATTCGTCCCGGACGTGCAGGACCTAGCCGGGAGATATCAAATAGTTAGCGAGCACGCTGGCATGCGGCGCCACGCGCGGGTACGTACCGCAGGTGGCATAAATCCTACCCGGCCACGCCGGCGCCGGGCAATGAGGTGAGGGGATCGTGTTGGGAGAAGCGGAGGTCACGGAAACAGCGTCTCAAGTGGCTGCGGGCAATAGTAGCAGCACAGCAACTCCTTTGTTGGAGGCTGTGGAGGCACACGCCCGCAGCGGGTTGATTAGTTTCCACATGCCAGGGCACAAAGCAGGCAGTGGTTCCTGGTCGAAGTTGGCCGAAACCTGGCGCGGCGGCGGACTGGCATGGGACCTGACTGAATTACCTGGACTTGGCAATCTCCATCTTCACAATGGACCCATTGGCGAGGCAGAGCGTCTTTTGTCGGACCTCTATGGTTCCGGGGAAAGCTTCTTCCTCGTGAATGGTTCTTCCGTAGGCGTGCACATCCTGATCACCACGACCGCAGCGGGCGGCAAGATCGCCCTCGCGCGCAATGCTCACCTGTCTGCCTACAGTGCATGTGTGATCGCTGGCGCCATGCCAGTGCCGGTGCCAGTCGAGGTCGATCCCCTCAGCGGGCTTCCAGGCGTCGCACGGCCGGAAGTGCTGGCGAGCGTTCTCGATGCCAACCCCGACTGCCTGAGTAGCATGGTAGTCAGCCCCACCTTTTATGGCGCGACGTCAGACATAGCCAGTCTGGTCGATGTAGCCCATGATCATGGAAGCTATCTGGTGGTGGACGAGGCCCACGGGCCGCATCTGGGCCTGGCACCCGGCTATCCGGCGGGTGCCCTCAGTCTGGGGGCGGACGCGTGCGTACAGAGTCCCCACAAGGTGCTTGGCTCCCTCACGCAGACGGCGTGGCTGCACCTGTCGAAAAACGTGGTCAAAAACGGGCTGTCGGAACGGGTACGGGCCGTAATCGACGTTTTGCAATCGACGAGCCCTTCCTACCTGTTGATGTCTTCTCTGGACATGGCGCGGCAGCTGGCGGCAACCACCGGCCGCCAGGACTGGGAAAAAGCGGCCAGTCTCAGCATTTGGGCAGCCAGAGAAATGAGCCGGGTGGGGGCCCGTATTCACGGATACGAATCAGTCACCGGTGAAGACGCCGTGCCTGGCACCTGGGACTGGTCGAAGCTCACGTTCTCTTTGGCCGGGCTGGGCTGGGACGGTCTCAGCCTGGCACAGTATCTGCACGAGCACGCCCGCGTGCAGGTGGAGTCGGCGGACCTTTTGAATGTCGTGGCCATTTTGACGCCAGCGGACACCGAGGAGTCGGTCGGCCGTATGGTGGCCGGCGTCCGCGGTCTGGCCGGGATGGAGCCGACACCGGACGCCAAGCAGAAGGTGGAGGATGGCTATCGGATGGCGCGCTGGCTGGGAGAGATCCTGGGAAAGCCCAAACCACCGGTTCTGTCCCCCCGGGATGCGTTTTTCGCCCGGCAGCGGCGCCGGTTGCCGCTGAAGGACGCGATCGGCCACATTTCCGGTCAACTCTTGGCACCCTACCCACCAGGCGTACCTGTGCTCGTCTGGGGTGAAGAGATTACTCCCGAGAAGGCAAGTGTGCTTGAAACCGCCCGCCGGTACGGATGGGATGTCTTCGGGTCGGGTGGCGAGTGGGACGGGACGGTCGTGGTGGTAGATTAGACCCGGCCCGGGAGGAATCGACTTGGCGGGTGTCTTTATAACGTTCGAAGGTCTTGACCATACGGGCAAGTCCACCCAGTGGCGGCTTTTGGGGGATTACCTCCGGCAGAAGCACTATGATGTCCTGATGACCATGGAACCGGGCGGAAGCGAGCTTGGACGGGCGATCAGAACGGTGTTGCTTGATCCAGACCGCCGGGGCATGGATGCCCTCACCGAGGCATTTTTGCTCATGGCAGATCGCCATTACCATGTACAGCATGTGATCTGGCCGGCCCTGGAGGCCGGCCGCGTGGTACTTTGCGACCGTTACATCGATTCGACGGTCGCCTACCAGGGTTATGGCGGCGGTCTCGATCTCGGCCTTTGCGAGGAGCTCAACCGTATGGCCACTGGAGGGCTTTTGCCGCAACTTACCATCCTCCTGGACACCGGATCGATCGATGCCCTGGGGGTGGGCGATCGCCCCGGCGACCGCATCGAAACCCGTGGCAACGATTTTCGCCGGCGCGTGAGAGAAGGCTACCTGGCTCTGGCCCGGAGCCACCCGGAGCGGATTCGTGTGATAGCGGCCAGCCAAAGCCCGGCGGAAGTTCACCTGGCGGTCGTGGAAGAAGTGGAGCGGGTATTGGGAGGTGCGGCTTACGCGCGTGGTAGAATACTGTAACCAGCCTGCTTAACGGAGGGAAGCCATATGAAACTGGTGGTGGCCGTTGTACAGGACAAGGACTCCGGCCGCTTGGTCCAAGCCTTGGTGGAGGGTGGCTACCGGTCAACCAAACTCGCTAGTACTGGCGGCTTCCTGCGGGAAGGCAACACGACCTTCTTGATCGGGGTGGAAGACAGCCAGGTAGCGGACGTGGTGCGGTTGATCAAGGAGACGTGCCAGTCACGCGAGCAACTGGTAACTCCTCTGCCGCCCGTGGGCGGGCCGGCGGAATCGTATATGCCATATCCCGTCGAGGTTACCGTAGGTGGGGCCACGATCTTTGTTCTCGACGTGGTCCAGTATGAGCGAGCGTAAGGCACCGAAGAGCCAGGAAAAGGTAAGGGCGGAGGAGCTTCCAGACGATTTGCCCGGTCAGGCTGCCGCCCGGGCGGTTTTGCGACAGGCCCTGGCGGCCGGGAAACTATCGCACGCCTACCTTGTGACTGGGCCCAGCGGGAGCGGCAAGCACAAGCTCGCCCAGTGGTGGGCCGCTATTTTGACCTGCCAACACGACAGCATCGATCACCGTCCGTGTGGACACTGCCAGAGCTGCCGGTTGCGGGTGGCTGGCAGTCATCCTGATCTCCAGATTCTCTCTTCCGCCGATGGGCTTTTGCACCGGGAACAGGTTGTCGAGGCATTACATCGCCTGAACCTCAAACCGCAGTACAGTGCATGGCAGGTACTCGTGATCGAGAACGCCGATACGCTGTCTCCAGACGCCGCCCAGGCCCTGCTGAAGACGCTGGAGGAGCCGCCCGAATCTGCCCTTATCACGCTGACCGCCCCCGGTGTCGACCGTCTCCCGCCGACCGTGGTATCCCGTTGCCAGGTGGTGTCACTGAGCGGAGCCGGGGCAACGGAGGTCGGCGCCTGGCTGCAAAAGCATGGCGTATCGGTGGACACGGCCCAGCAGGCGGCCGCTATCAGTGCCGGGCTGCCTGGCCGTGCTTGGGAGATGGCCCACGGCGGCTTGGCCGACCTGGATCCGGCCATGGAGATTGTACGCTCCTTGCCCGAACTGGCCCGGCGGCCAAAAGAGCTTTTTACGGCTGTTTCACAGTGGGCAGATAAATATGCCAAGCGGGAAGACATGCAAAGGCTTGTTTTGTGGATAGGCATCCTGTACCGTGATTTGTGGGTTTATGCCCTTACGCAGGAGCAACAGTTGCTGACATTACCGGTACTGGCAGATACGTATAAAAACCTGGTTGTTGCCACGGGGCCATACGATGCGGCAAGGCTTTCACGTATTGTTTCGGTGGTGGAAAAAACTTTGCGGTATTTAGAGGCTTATGGAAACCCGAGGCTGGCGCTCGAAAGACTAGTCTTGCAGGTAATCCAGGGGGTAGACCCATGGCTAAAAGAGTAACAGTTCGCTTACATGGAAGTGGTCGCATCCTCGACTGCAATCCCGGCGAGCTTGATTTGACCACGGGCGACCAAGTGATAGTGGAAACCCCACATGGCGGTGAGCTTGGTACAGTGACGGCGGTGCGCTCCGATATCGAGGCTGAACAGGTGGCCTCGCTGCGTCCGGTGCTCCGGCGCGCCGGGGAAAGCGATCTAGACAACGCTGCTGGCAACGAGAGCAAGGTTGCCGAGGCCCGTCGTATATTCCTGGCCAAGGTCGCGGAGCATCGGCTGCCCATGAAGCTCGTTGACGTCGCCCGCAGCCTGGACGGCGGGCGCGTCACCTTCTATTTCAGTAGTGAAACGCGTGTCGATTTCAGGACGCTGGTGCGGGAACTGGCGAGTGCGTTACATGCCCGTATCGAGCTGAAACAGGTTGGCGCCCGTGACCAGGCACGGCTGGTGGGGGGACTGGGACCGTGCGGGCGGCCGGTCTGCTGTGCCGCTTTTCTGACTGAGTTCCAGCCGGTTTCCGTGCGCATGGCAAAAAAGCAGAGTCTGGCATTGAATCCGAGCAAGATTTCCGGATTGTGCGGCAGGCTGATGTGCTGCCTCCGCTACGAAAGTGCCAACTATGGCGACAATGGCGGCGCGGAGCCATCGGATTCGGAGGCGGCGGTAGACATTGATGCGACCGAGGAAGAGCTTGTTCTTGATGCCGAAGAAAAGCCGACTCCTGCCTCGAGCGGCGGTGGCAGACCCCGCCGTCTTTGCACCGGGGACTCGCCGGCCTGTGCGGGGTGCCGTTGGAGGACCTGAATGGGTAAAACAAAACGAGTCAGCGACGATGCTTCGGCAGCAGTACCGGCAGACCAGTCTACCGGCGTCTTGTACGTGGTGGGGACGCCGTTAGGCAATTTGGCAGATTTGTCGCCCCGGGCGACCGAAACCCTGGGCAAGGTTGATTTCGTGGTGGCAGAAGATACCCGCCAGGCCAAAAAGCTCTTGCACTACCTGGACGTGAAAAAGCCCGTGGACAGTTTTCACGCCCACAGCCCACCACGTAAAGTGAAAGAGATTGTGGAGCGGTTACGGGCGGGGCAGTCGGCGGCTTTGGTGACGGACGCGGGGATGCCGGTGATCTCGGACCCGGGCGCGGAACTGGTGGCGGCCGCCTCCGCGCAGGGGGTGGCGGTTGCAGTGGTACCTGGGCCCTCGGCTGTGACGGCGGCCTTGGCGGTGGCAGGCTTCCCGGCCGACCGCTACGTGTTCTGGGGCTTTCTTCCGCGCACAGGCAAAGCCCGCCGCGTTGCCCTGGCGGAGATCGCGGCAGACCAGCGTACGGCCGTGATTTTCGAGGCGCCACACCGCATCTTGCGTTTCCTCGACGATGTCGCGCCCCTTTTGGGGGAGCGGCCGCTGGCAGTGTGCCGGGAACTTACCAAAGTGCACGAGGAAGTGTTGCGGGGCAGTGCGGCGAATATTGCACAAGCCTTGCGCGACCGGTTTGGCGACGCTCCGCGCGGGGAATTTACTGTTGTGGTGGGTCCGGCCGTCGCCGGTAGCGTCTAGTTTTGAAAAGTTTATGCAAAAATCTTGTTTATTCATGGCGCCCCGAACGATTTGGCTGCTCAATAGTTCGTCATTGATGTATTATTACCGGCGGAATAGATGATAATACCATTGGCTACAGATAAAAAAGGCGGAGCACTTGCCTAGTGCTCCGCTAGCCACAATGACTTGATAATACGCCTGCGCTAAAACTTCAGTTGTGCCAGTGACTGCAGGCAATCGTGGCAGATGCGCTTCCCTTTGAAAATCTCTACATCTGCAGCATTGCCGCAGAAAATGCAGGCGGGTTCGTACTTGCGAAGAATGATCTTGTCCTGATCCACGTAGATTTCCAGGGCGTCCTTCTGGGCGATATCCAGCGTGCGGCGAAGCTCTATAGGAATCACGACCCGGCCGAGTTCGTCCACTTTGCGGACGATTCCCGTCGACTTCATCATCTTGGGTTCACCCCCTTTTCTACAAGATTCGACAACGATTCTCCATGGATGGTACCAAGCCTGCCATATACAGTCAACCACCACGCGAGCTGGAAAGCAAGAGCAGGGAGCCGGAACTGCATTGATATACATATATTTCGTCCAGGAAAGTCCAAAATGGCCGAAAATGGTCCCGAACCGGCGAACAAATGTCAGGACAGATGAGAGATCTGCAAATCTTCCATGCCCAGCCAACCATGGCAGCCCGAAAAGCCTTGTCCCCGCGGGCAGGAAATTACCGCGCTTGGGCTAATCTCAATTAAGTATTACGGCAGGCGAAAAGACCTGCTGTCATCGGGAGGCGTGTGTACGTGGGCCGCAAGGTCGTGGTCGAAGATCTTTTCAGCCTCAGTTTTGTTTCCGACCCGCAGATCTCGCCGGGTGGGGACAAGGTCGCGTTTGTAGTGACTACCATCGACCAGAAGACATTCGAGTACACCTCGCACATCTACGTGGCCGCGTCGGACGGCAGTTCCAAGGCACGGCAGTTTACATCGGGTCCCAAGTCAGACCGCCATCCGCGTTGGAGTCCGGACGGCAGGATGCTCGCGTTCTTGTCGGAGCGTGACAAGGACAAGAAGGCACAAATCTATGTCATGGATACGGCCGGGGGTGAGGCCCGCCGTGTCACCGACCAGGACGGCGGCGTCGCCGCATTCGACTGGGCCCCGGACAGCCGTGGGTTTGTGTACCAGGCGCGCGTGCTCGATGACACTGGGCCTGATGCGGATTTCCTGCGGGAATGGTATGCGCGGGAAAAGAACGGGGACGCGGGCAAAGAGCGGCCGCTCCCAGACGTCCGGGTTTTTGATCGTATCCGGTACAAGGCGAACGGGATCGGCCAGTGGGATGGCCGCCGGAGCCAGCTTTTCGTGGTGTCTCTGGAAGGCGGCCCCGCCAGGCAGATCACTTCTGGGCCATACGACCACACCTCGCCGCGTTGGTCGCCGGACGGCAAATGGATTGCGTTTGTGGCGGACCGCGATCCAGAAGCGGACTACCGTACGGTGAGCGACATATGGGTGGTGCCGGCGGAAGGTGGCGAGCCGCGGCGGCTGACGGCGGGGCTGGGACCGGCACACAATCCGGTGTTCTCGCCGAACGGCCGTTACATTGCGTATCTCGGGCATACGAATCCCGAGCCGGCGGGAATGTCCAGCAACACGCGAGTGTGGATAGTCGATGTGAACCAAGGCCAGCCGCGGATGCTCACCGCGGACTTCGACGCCAACGCCGGCCATTCCGTGGGCAGCGACATGCGTTCCGATGCCGGTCCGGTGGGGCCGTTCTGGGCGCCGGACGGCCGGAGCATCTATTTCCTTTCTACGGTACGGGCCTCGACGCACGTTTACCGGGTCAGTGTGCCTGGCCAGGGGGCGGGCGAGGTCACGCCGGTGACGACGGGCGATCGCGACGTGTTTGGGTTTAGCATGGCAGCCCGTACGGGCGACATCGCGCTGGCGGTCACCGATCCGCTCCTGCCGGGCGACATTTTCTTCCTGCCGGCCGAGGGCGGGAGCGAGCGGCGGCTTTCAGCGGTGAACGAGGAATGGCTTGCCGAGATTTCGCTTTCGAAGCCAGAGCCGTTCGATTTTGTTGGTGCGGACGGCTGGCAGATTCAAGGATTCATTATGAAGCCGCCCGGGTTCCAACCGGACCGGCGTTACCCGGCCGTGTTGGAGGTCCACGGGGGGCCGCATTCCGCTTATGGGCATGCGTTCTTCCTGGAATTCCAGCTGCTGGCGGCCGCCGGTTTCGTCGTGCTGTACACGAACCCCCGCGGCAGCGACGGCTACGGGGAGGCTTTCCGCGCGGCAGTAATCAATGACTGGGGCGGCAAGGATTACGAGGATCTGATGGCCGGTGTGGATGCTTTGTGCCGTCTGCCTTACGTGGATGAGCACCGGCTCGGTGTGCTGGGTGGTTCGTACGGTGGGTTTATGACGAACTGGATCGTGGGGCACACCAAGCGTTTTCAGGCTGCCGTCACGCAGCGTAGCATTTCCAACCTTGTCTCCATGTTCGGCACCAGCGACATCGGTTATTTCTTCAACGTCCATCATCTAGGCGGGGCCCTGCCTTGGGCGGACCCGAAGGTGTACGAGTACCGTTCGCCGCTTACCTATGTGGAGAACGTGACCACGCCGATCATGATTATCCACTCGGATCAGGACCTGCGCTGCCCCTTCGAGCAGGCGGAACAGTTCTTTGTGGCGTTGCGGCAGCTGCGTAAGACGGCCAGACTGGTGCGGTTCGCCGGTGAGAACCATGAACTGTCGCGATCGGGGAAGCCCAAAAACCGTGCCGAGCGGCTGCGCCAGATCCTGTCGTGGATGACCACGCACCTCGCCGCAGAAAAAGAGGCGGAGGCCGGGCAGAATGGCGCACATTGAGGGCGAACGCGAACTGGGAGCCTATCTCGATGAAAAGGAGCGCCGTCTAGAGGAGATCACCACTGGCCTGGCCAGGCTCTGGTTCCAGCAATATGTCGAAAAAAAGCGGCCAGCGGAGATCGACGCCTTGGAGGAGGAGCAGTCGCGGCTTTTACTGGACCCGGAGCTCGCGGAGATCATCAGTGAGTTTGCCGGCCGGGTGCAAGAGCCGCTCACGGCCAGACGTGTGCTGGCCTGGCAAAAGGCGCTGCTGGCGGCGCAGATCAATGCGCGCCCGGAAGTGTTCCGGCTGCAGAACGAGATTGCTGCCCGCCAGGTGGCTTACCAGCCGGAGTACAACCATTTTCCGACCGACATGGCGACGCTTCGCCACATCATGCGGCAGGACGCCGACCCGCTCCACCGGGAGGAAGCCTGGCTGGCCATAGCCCCGCTGGCCAAGGAGCTCGAACCGCAGGTACGCGAGCTTCTGACTCTAAGGAACCAACTGGCCCAGTCGCTCGGGTACCGGACCTACGTGGATTTGGCGTTGTACCTGCAGGGGCTCACCCGCGAGGACGTGGAAGACGCCCTCAAGGGCCTGGCCACCAGGACGCAGGATCTTTACATGCGGTGCCTGCACGAGGAGAGTGAGCACGCGGGGCTTTTGAAGATCATGCCATGGGACATCATGTATCTGCTCGAGCGGGCGGACGGGGCTTCTCCGGCTTATTTCCCGGCCTCCCAGGCGGAGCGAAAGGTGGCAGAGTTTCTGCGGGGCTTCGGAGTGGAGCTTGCCGGTACGGGCATACGTTTGGTGGTGACGGACATCCCGTACAACGGGCTGACCATGACGATCGAGGCCCCGCGGGATATCCGGGTGCTGGTGAATCCCCGTGACGGTCTCGGGTATTACTCCACCATTTTCCACGAGTACGGGCATGCCCTGCACGCGTATTACGCCCGGCCGCAATCGTACATACTGCGGCACGAGGCGGGGGTCTTCAGCGAGGCGATGGCTGAGGTCGTGGCCTATTTTGTCAACTATCCGGAGTGGCTAGCTGCCATGGGGCTTTCGGCGGCGGAAATCCGGTCGGCCTTGAAAGCGCGGCTTCTGGCCCAGTTTTCGTTTTTGCGGCAGCGTAGTGCCAACGCTTTGTTCGAATACCTGGCCTACGACAATCCCAGCCAGAATTTGAACGCGTTGTATGCCGCGGTGCAGTCGCAGGTAGTGGGCCACGAGATCGACCCACGCCCGCAGTGGGCGGCTAACGCCTGGTACACGTCCTACCCAGTGTACTGGCAAAACTATGTGCTGGCGGAGGTGATTGCCAGCCAGACCCACCGGGCCCTGCAGACACGCTTTGGGCGTGTGCTGGGCAATCCGGCGGCCTTTGCGTACGTGCGGGACCAGTTCTGGGCACCGGCCGGCGGCGTGGACTGGCAGGACAAGGTGCGGGCGGCGACCGGCGACGACTGGGGCATCGAGGCACTCGTCGGCGAGCTCTTGACGGCGGGGGCCGAGCATTACCCGGCCTGACTGGCGTAGAACCGCACGGGGTTTTTATAATGGGCTATATCTGACGGGTGGCCCCGGACCGCGGAGCCGGGGGAACGCCTGCGGGGAGGTCACGGGGCACGCTATGGCCCAAAAACGCTTTTACATAACGACGCCGATCTATTACGCCAGCGGCAAGCTACACATCGGCCACGCCTACACCACCATTGCTGCTGATGCCCTGGCCCGCTTCCACCGGTACCTGGGAGACGATACCTATTTCCTCACCGGTACCGACGAGCACGGCCTGAAAATCCAGCGCAAGGCAGAGGCGGCTGGCAAATCGCCACAAGAGTTCGTGGACGACTTTGTTGCCATGATTAAAGACCTGTGGCGGCTTTTGCATATTTCGTACGACGACTTCATCCGGACCACCGAGCTCCGGCACGAAAAGGCCGTGCAGACGATTTTTCAACGCCTTTATGAGCAGGGCGACATATACAAGGCCGAGTACGAAGGCTGGTATTGCACCGACTGCGAGGCCTTCTACACCGAAACGCAGGCCGCCAACATGAACTATCACTGCTCCGACCATGACCGGCCTCTCGAGCGCCTGCGCGAAGAAGGGTACTTTTTCCGCCTTTCCAAATATGCCGACCGGCTTTTGGAGCATATTGAATCGCATCCGGAATTCATCCAGCCCCAGTCGCGCCAAAACGAGATGGTGAGCTTCATCAAGCAGGGGCTGGAAGACCTCTGCGTGTCCCGGACTTCTTTTGACTGGGGTATCAAGGTACCGTTCGATCCCAAGCATGTCATCTACGTATGGGTGGACGCCCTATCCAACTACATTACGGCCTTGGGATACGCCTCGGAGGACCCGCGCCTGTTCGACCGTTACTGGCCGGCGGATGTACACCTCATGGGCAAGGAGATCGTCCGGTTTCACGCCGTCATATGGCCCATCATTCTGATGGCCCTGGGACTGCCGTTGCCCCGGCAGGTGTTTGGGCACGGGTGGCTGGTCCTGGAGTCGGGCAAAATGTCCAAATCCCGCGGCAATGTCGTTGACCCCGTGGAGCTGGTTTCACGCTACGGCGTGGACGCCGTGCGGTATTTCGTTTTGCGGGAGATTCCCTTCGGGCAGGACGGGTTTTATTCCGAGCCGGCCTTGATCAACCGGTATAACGCGGATCTCGCCAACGACCTCGGGAATCTTCTGTCACGTACCACGGCCATGGTGGAGCGGTTTGGCGGCGGGGTGATCGGCGAGCCGGCGGCAGCCGAGGACGATGGCATTCTGCGTGCGATGGCAGGGGCGGTCTACGACGAGACCACGGCGCACCTGCAGAATCTGGAACTGAGCGCGGCGCTCGGCGCGATCATGCGCCTCGTGGGGCGGGCAAACAAATACATCGACGAAACTGCACCATGGGAGCTTGCCGCTGACCCCAGCCGGCGTCCGCGCCTCAACACGGTGCTTTATAACCTCGCGGATACGTTGCGGGTAGTGGCTTTGCTGCTGCGGCCGTTTATGCCCACAGCGCCGGCCCGGATGTGGGCCCAGCTCGGCCTCGGCGGGGATATCTGGCAGGTACCGTGGCAGCAAGCGGGCGAGTTTGGCCTGGTGCCTCCCGGGACCGTGGTCCGGCGTGGGGAGCCGCTCTTTACGCGCATAGAGGAGAAGGAACGGCCGGCCGCGGCGGCGCAGCCGGAGGAGGCAGCCGTGGAGGCGAAACCGGCGGCTCCGGCGGGTGCGGCGCCGGCACGCATCAGTATTGACGATTTCCGGCGGGTTGACCTGCGTGTGGGAACGATCTTGGAGGCAAAGGCGATTCCCGGGGCGACCAGGCTTTTGGCGCTGAAGGTGGACATCGGGGACGAGGTGCGTGAGATCGTGGCCGGTATTGGCGAGCACTATCGTCCCGAGGAGCTCCCCGGCCAGCAGGTGATCCTGGTTGCCAACCTGG
>CADDZV010000035.1 GCA_902812875.1 Clostridiales bacterium | reverse complement strand
CACTTGCACCAGTATGTGCAGGACAGCGAGGATTTCTTGAAGGGCGACATTGTCGTGTGGGAGGGCGGGGAGCGCGACGCCCGCGGGGCGCTGGAAATGCAGCTTGGGTGCAAGGGTCTCGTGTATGTCGAGCTTGTGGTACGCGGTGCCGTCACGGACCTGCATTCCAGCCTGGCAGCCATCGTGCCCAACCCAGCCTGGCGGCTGCACCAGGTGCTCGCCTGCCTGAAAGACCCGGTCACCGACCGTGTACTCGTGGACGGCTTCTACGACCGGGTGCGGGCGCCATCGCCGGCCGAGGAAGAGCTGCTTGTGCGTTTTCCCATCGACGAGGATACCTACCGCCGCGAGTTCGGACTCAACAGCTTCATTGGCAATTTGACCGGCCTGGAACTTTCGAAAAAGCTCCTCTACCAGCCAACTTGCAACATCGCCGGGCTGGTGGCCGGGTACACCGGTCCTGGTTCCAAGACGGTGCTGCCGAAGGAGGCACGTGCCAAGCTTGATTTCCGCCTTGTGCCCGACCAGGACGCCGACGACATCCTGCGGCGGGTGCGGTTACACATCGCGCGGTGCGGCTTCAGTGACGTCGAGGTGTTGGTGCACGGGGTGGAGAACCCAAGCCAAACGCCTGTCGATCATCCGGCGGTGCCGGTAATGGTGTCGACGGCGCGGATCACTTATGGGGCGGAGCCAGTGGTACAGCCCCGCTTTGCCGGGACCGGGCCCATGGCCCTTTTCACCCGCATTGGCCTGCCTGCGATCAATGGGCCGGGGGTGGGGTATTACGCCTCGCGGGCCCACGCCCCGAACGAGAACATCCGCGTGCAGGATTACTACCTCGGCATCGAGCATATCATCCGTTTCCTCGATGCCTACGCCCAGACAAGAGCGTGAGCGGCGGTGTCCGTCGAGAGTAAAGAAAAGGTGGCCGGGCCGGTCCCCGTCGAGCCAGGGGCGGGTGGTCCGGGGGCCGTAGCTTTGGCACTGGCCGGGGCCGACCGGCAAGGGTTTTTGCACCGGCCCCTTTTGATTGCACCCGCGGCGGGGACCACGGGCCAAGTCGTCGTGTATGCCCTGCCCGGCGAAAAACCGCTGGCACCGGTGCACATCGACGCGGCCTGTCGGGCGGTCTTGTCGAAAGACCAGTGGGAGGTTCTCGTGGCGGCGGTCAAGGTGGCCAAGCGGCGGCGGGCTTTTTTGGCCCGGCAGGATGTCGCCACCCGGGAGGAAGATGGGGCTTGATCTACGACGCGTCCTTCGTCAAAGCTCCGGGCGGGGTCGATATCTGTTACCGGGTGTGGGGGGTGGACCAACGGGGACCGGTGGTCCTGGTGGTACACGGCGTCGGAGCACACGCCGACTACTACGCCCCCGTGTGTTGCGAGCTGGCCGCCCGCGGGGCAGTGGCCGTTGCCCTTGATCTTCGCGGTCACGGCCGCTCCGGTGGTCCCCGCGGTCACGTGTCCCGGCTTGAGGATCACCTTTCGGATATTTCTGCTGTATGGGACGAGGTAGCCCCAGGCCGGCCGGCTTTTCTGTTCGGAGAAAGTTACGGCGGCCTGGTTTGTTTTCACCATGCTGTCTACTCCCAGCAAACCGCTAGCCACCATGTGGCCGGGCTCTTGTTGTCTGCCCCGGCCTTCGGTGTAGCCGGGCTCACACCGCGCCTTGTGCGTTTTGCGGAGGGCGCCGCCCGGTTCGCACCCCGGGCGAGTGTCGGCACGGGCATCGACATGGCACGGGTGAGCCACCGCCCGCTGGCCACCGAGTTTGTGCGCCGCGACCCGCTGTGGCGGCGCCGCTTGACCCTGGGCTTTCTGCGGACGATGTTCAGCGCACAGCGGGCGGCGCCCAGTCTTGCCCCGGAGCTCAGCACGCCCTCGCTGTGGCTCATCGCCGGCGACGACCGGATTGTCTCCAACGAAAGCGCGCGGGCGGTGTTTTCGCGTTTGGGGTCAGCCGACCGCACATGGAAGGAGTATCCCGGTGCCTACCACGGCCTTAGTCTGGAACGCACCGCGGAAATGATCCAAGACGTTTGGACGTGGATGATGACCCACACAGGTTCGGAAGCGTAAAGGGGGCATGGCATATGGGCAGGGCACTTTTGGCGGAGGACATTTTCTCGTTGCGGTTTGTGTCTGATCCGGTGATATCACCGGACGGAACCAAGATCGCGTTCGTCGTCACGGAGCTTGACCCGGCCGCCAACTCGTACCGGTCGGGCCTTTGGCTGTACGCTGGCGGCCGCGACTCGGTGCTGACGAAAGGACCCTGGCGGGACGCCCGGCCGCAGTGGTCACCCGATGGGCAGTTTCTGGCGTTTCTGTCCACGCGCGGGTCAAACGGCCGGCAGGTGTGGGTGCTGCCCGCCGGGGGCGATACGCCGTGGGCCTTGACCTCTTTTGCTGGCGGGGTTGTCGATTTTGCCTGGTCACATGACAGCCGCCGGCTGGTGGTGGTAGCCCGCGAGGAGCCCGAGGATTCCGGTCAGCCTGGCGGCGCCGCGGAAACGGTGAAAAACGGGGCGAATATGCGTCCGAGCACGGCCAGGCGGATAAACAACCTGCGCTACAAGTTTGACGGGCACGGTTTTTTCGATCCGGGACACCGGCCGGCGCTTTTCCTTTTGTCGCTCGACGGCGGGTCGCATGGTGCCCGGCCGCCGGAAAAATTGGCCTGGGTGACGGCCGCTACTGGTGACGACCAAGAATCCGTACTCCAGGAAGCCCGATTCTCGCCGGATGGCAAGCGGCTTGCGGTCACGTTCATGACGAGTGGCGAGGAGACCCACCGCATATACATCGCCGATCTCGCGGAGCGGTCGCTCTCGCCGGTGTGTGAAGGAAGTTTTTCCCAATGGGCGGGAGTATTCTCTCCTGATGGCACAAGCCTTGCGTTTTTCGCCGAGGACCGCCCGGACGGCCGGGCTCCGAAGGCGTGGCTGGCCGTAGCCGATCTGTCCACCGGTCAGGTTCGTAACATCCTCGCAGGATTTGACCGCTCGGTCGGTAACCACGTGCGAAGCGACGCCCGCATAGGGTCGACCATGCTCCCAGAATGGAGCCGCGATGGCCAGTATGTGTATTTCCTTGCCAGTGACCGGGGAGCGACCCACGTGTACCGGGCCGCCGCCGCGTCTTCGGGTGCGGTGGAGCAGCTGACGGCCGATGCCCGGGAGGTCGTGTCCGGCTTTAGCGTCGGTTCCGACGGCCGCATCGCCTACGCGAAGGCCGGACCTTTGCACCCGGAGGAGCTATGGCTCCAAGATGCGAACGGTTCTCCGCGGCGGCTTTTGTCGCTCAACGAAGCGGTGCTGTCCGCATGGAACCTCGTGGAACCGGAGCCCTTCACAGTGCAGTCAAAAGACGGGCTTACAATCGATGGCTGGCTCATGGCGCCTCCCGGGGTGGAACGTCCCTGGCCCGGCATACTGCAGATCCATGGTGGTCCGCACGGGGCTTACGGATGGTCGTTTTTCTTCCAGTTCCAGTACCTTTGCAGCCACGGTTATGCGGTTTTTTATACCAACCCGCGCGGGAGCGAGTCATACGGGCACGCCTTCGCCAGCGGCTGTGTGGGAGACTGGGGTGGCGGCGATTTCCAGGACATCATGGCGGGCGTGGACAAGGCCATCGCCCTTGGTGTCGACCCGCAGCGGCTGGGGGTCATGGGTCTGAGCTACGGCGGCTACATGACCAACTGGATCATCACGCATTCGGACCGTTTCGCGGCGGCGGTGACGGAAGGCAGCATCTCCAACCTTTACAGCATGTACGGGACTGCTGATATCGGGTATTTCTTCAACCGGGCGGAAAACGGCGGGACCCCGTGGGACGACGAGGAACGGCTCCTCGAACGCTCGCCCATGCGGTACGTTGCCAACGCCCACGGGGCGGTGCTGATCATCCATAACGAAAATGACCTCCGTTGTCCGATGGAGCAGGCGGAGCAGTTCTATGTGGCGTTGAAGCAGCTGGGCCTTACAACGGAATTTGTCCGGTACGCAGGCGAAAGCCACACCATGTACAGCTCCGGGCGCCCGTGGAACCGCGTCGACCGACTGGAGCGTATTGCTGCCTGGTTCGATCGTTACCTGGCGGGCGAAAAGGACCGCGAGTCCTGATAATTGGTCAGAACATCCTGACCAGGGCTTCGCGGCCCGGCATGCCGCGTTGGATACCTGCGGATTCAGCGGCCTGGGTGAGATCGTCGACTGGCGCGGCTAAAAGCTCTTCGATGGTGCGCACGCCGACTGCCCGGGCCGCCAGGATGCCGCGATCGGCCAGCCGGGTGCGGAGAAGCCCGACGTCGAGTGCTCCGCACATCAGATAACCCTTGCCGGTTGTTATGATGACGAGTCTCGTCTTGGGAAGTTCCACTGTAATGCCGACGGCCACGCGACCGTCGATCTCCACCGGGACCATCTGCACCATGGCAAGACACCTCCGCAGGGCAATCTATGCGGTCCCGGCAGAGGCGGTATCTTGTCATTTCAGGACTGACAATATGTCCCGGTAGAGGGATTCCTCCGCGGTTGCCAGTTCCCTTACCAGTTCCTGTGCCTGGTCAAAACCGCCGGGTCCGCTCCCTTCACTGATGCGGCGGAAGCGCATGGCCAAGGCGGTCCAAAGCCGGCCGGCTTCCCAAAAGCGTGCCGGCGCGTTTATTTCGCCCAGTTCCGGGATCCAGTGAGAGGCCTCGGCAGTGAAGCGTGAATACAGATACCGGAAATTGCCGCCGCCCGTGCCGCGCCGTTCGATCACCTGGTAGGCGAACCGGGCACACCACTGCCAGTCGGACGCGGCGGCCCAGCCGGGCAAATCGTCGGCCAAAGACCGTATCCCCGGCACCCCTGCTTCTGGCCGCAGGGGTGCCAGCATGTCGCGAGCCGTTTTGGTCAAGGCTTGGCGCAAAGGGGCGTCCAAAGGTACTGGTGCCAGTGGCGGCACGGCGAGCCACTGGTAGTGGACAGGAAAGGGCGTGAAATCGGATTGCAGGGCGCGGAGTAGGCTTTTCACGCTCACTGCCTGCAGTCCGAGCCTGTCCGTGTCTGCCAAAAGGGCGCTTTCCGCGTCGTCATAACCAGCGACCACGACGGCATGGCCGGAAAAATGGGTGTGCGAGTGGTAATAGTCGAGGTAGTACAGGTCGGTAAGGGCCAGCACCGGATCGCCGCGGTCAAGAGCCGACCGGATGGCCGGCCACACGTCCTCGGCACGGAGGGCTTCCCACTGGAGGGAGTACCCGAGCTGCCTGAAGAAATTCAGCTCCAGGTCCGGTGCACGGCCACCCAGGGCGCGGCTCGGTGAGGGCCCGTTTTGCCAGTAAACAAAGCCGAGCCCGCTCCCCAGTCCGAAGCACATGGCTTCTGACAGATTATAGCCGCGGTAGCGTATGACGTCGGCCAACGCGGTGGAGCCGCAATGCCATCCCGGCACGTGTATGAATCCTGGCAAAACAGTTTTCATCTCAGAAATCTCTCACAATCGTTTGTTATGTTCCTGGCGGCTCTGGCAAAGGCCAGGTGCCGGTTTGGATGCTACGGCACTTGCGGGGCAAAAGGTAACGTTTTTGTACACAGCAGATGCTCTGCAGTACCATTATACGCGGGGTGATACAGGTGGCGGGCCACATCCTGGTTATAGATGACGATCCCAAGATTACCACGATGCTCGCCCGTGGCCTTGGTCTGGAAGGCTACGAGGTGGACACTGCCAATAACGGCGATACCGGACTGAAAAAGATCATGTCATCATCACCAGATCTCGTTATTCTGGATCTCATGATGCCGGGAGTGGACGGCTGGGAAGTATGCCGCCGGGTGCGCTCCCAGGGGCTTGGTGTTCCGATTCTCATGCTTACAGCCCGCGACGAAGTAAAAGACCGGGTACACGGCCTCGAGATCGGGGCGGACGATTATCTTGTGAAACCGTTTGCTTTTGAAGAACTGCTCGCCCGCGTGAAGGCCCTTCTGCGGCGGTCGCAGCAGGAGCCAAAGGTGCTGCGGTTTTCCGACCTGATACTGGATCTCGGGGAACGGCGGGCGCGGCGCGGGCAGCGAGTGATCGACCTCACCACCAAGGAATTCGAGCTTCTGTCGATGTTCATGCAGCACCCGCGTCAGGTGCTTACCCGCGATGCCATCATGGAAGAGATCTGGGGCTTCGACTTTGAAGGGGAGTCGAACGTGCTCGAGGTCTACGTTGGGTATCTTCGCCACAAGCTCGAGGAGGGTGGGGAACCCCGTCTTTTGCACACTGTCCGGGGGGCAGGATACGTCCTGCGCGAACCGTCTGGAGAGGATTGACCGTGTCCATTCGCACCAGGCTTACTGCCTGGTATACCAGTGTACTGGCCGTCACCCTGATCTTGTTCGGGGTGGTGGTCTATTTTCTTCTGGCCCACCTCATGCTGGCCGAGGTGGATCGGGGGCTTATGCAGCGTGCCTCGGATGTGGTGAACTCAATCACCGTCATCACCAGGGGCCAGTCGTATATCCAGCAGGTAGTGCTGCCTGACATTGACGTTTTTGCGTATCCCGGGGTATTCGTCCAGGTACTCGATACGCAGCAGAGCATCGTCGCGCGTTCGGCCAACCTCGGGCGTTATGCCCTGCCGATCCAACCCGCCACCATGAGCCGCGTACTCCGCGGGCAGGCGGTGTACGAGATCGCTACGGCAGGCGCACAGCGCCTGCGGCTTTATGACGTGCCAATCATGGTGGGTAACCACGTCGTGGGTATCCTGCAGGTGGGCCAGCAGCTCGGGGTCATGGACGTGGCCCTTTTGCGGTTGCGGGTGATTTTATTTTTCGGCAGCCTTTTTGTGATTATCCTGGCGGCGACCGGCGGGCTTTTCCTGGCCGGCACCGCTCTCGCTCCGATCAAGCACATCACGAGCATAGCGGAACAGATCGGCCAGTCCGGTGACCTCGGACAGCGGGTGGAATATCACGGTCCCAAGGACGAGGTGGGGTGGCTCGCGGCCACGTTCAACAAAATGCTCGACCGTCTGCAGGCCACCCACGTGGCCTTGGAACGGTCGATGGCGGCCCAGATGCGGTTCATTGCCGACGCCTCCCACGAGCTCAGGACCCCGCTCACCATTATCCGCGGCAATGCGGACATCCTGGCCCGGCTGGGGGCGGCCCGTACCGAGGAGGAAAAGCAGGTACTAGGGGAATTGATCGAGGAATCGCAGCGCATGTCCCGCCTTTTGGCCGGATTGCTGACCCTGGCCAGGGCAGACGCTGGTCAACACATCGAGCTCGGGTATTGTGATCTCGGCCAGGTGGTGACGGACGTGAGCCGGAAAGGGGCGGTTTTGGCCGCCAACCACCAGTGGCAGCTGACCGGCGTGAACGAGGCGTGGGGTACCTGGGTGCGCGGTAACGGCGACTACTTGCAGCAGTTGTGCCTCATACTCATCGAGAATGCGGTCAAGTACACTCCGGAGGGACAGCCGGTCGAATTTGGCTTTGCCCGCCAAAACGGCCGCGCCCGCATTTGGGTGCGTGACCACGGCCCCGGCATCCCGGAGGCATACATACCGCACATTTTCGAACGGTTTTACCGCGCCCCCGAGACGAGGGGGCTTGTCGGCACTGGGCTCGGCCTCGCGATTGCCAGCTGGATCGCACAGGAGCACGGCACCAAGATCGATGTACAAAGCACCGTCGGCGTGGGCAGCGTGTTCAGTTTTACCATGGAAACCACCCTCCCGCCCGGGGAAGAAAATCCGGAACCGTCGGACGGGCGAACTGACAATGGGGACGCTGCCCCTGCGGGTCAGGGTGGTTTCTGAGACCATTTTTCTTTTACTTTCATATGCGTCTTACGTTTGGGGTTTACGAATATAGCTGTCCGAAATTGTGGCCGCAACCAAAGGCCCTGAGATAAAAAGCTCGTGTGAGAGGTGAGAACGATGTCTACAGGCACGTGGCCGCAAAGAAGGTGGCTGGTAGTAGTACTGGTGCTGGCAGTAGTGGTGAGCGCGGCCGCAGGCGGCCTGGCCGGCAGTCTCATCACGAAGAATGCCTTGGCAGCACAATCCGCGGGGCAGTCGGGAGTCAGCACTGTTCACGCCGTGGTGACTACCGCCGCTGAACAGTCCGGTCCCACCAACTACGTTACGGAGGTATACAAGGCGGTGGCAGCCGGCGTGGTGAGCGTGAACACCCAGAGCATTGCCATGGGGTTCTGGGGACCGCAGACGGAAGAAGGAGCTGGCTCGGGCTTTGTCATTGACAAGCAGGGCCACATCTTGACGAATTACCACGTCGTCCAGGGCGCGAGCAAGATCAGCGTGACGTTTTCGAACGGTACCAGCGTCAGTGCCAAAGTGACCGGCACCGATCCTGGCGATGATCTGGCTCTGCTGAAGGTGGACGTGCCGGCGGACCAACTGGTGCCGCTGCCGCTTGGGGACTCGGACCAGGTGCAGATCGGTGAGCCCGCGATCGCGGTTGGCAACCCCTACGGCCTTTCGGGGACAGTGACGCTCGGTATCATCAGCGGCCGCAACCGTGAGATGACGGCGTCCAACGGTCGCACGATGCGGGACATGCTCCAGACCGACGCGGCGATCAACCCCGGCAACTCCGGCGGCCCGCTTCTGAACGCGGCGGGGCAGGTGATTGGCATCAACACGGCCATCATCTCCGGTGCGAATGAAGGCAACGTTGGGATCGGCTTTGCCATTCCCATAAATACCGCCAAGAAGTTTTTGCCGGATCTGTTGCAGTCGCAGCAGGTACAGCATCCGTGGCTCGGGATTACTGGCGTGGCTATAACTCCTGAGCTGCAGCAGCAGGCTCATCTGCCGGTCTCGAAGGGCGTGCTGGTGGTGTCGGTGTGGCAGAACGGTCCGGCTGACCAGGCCGGCATCAAAGGCGGCACCCCCACGGCTGACGGCAGCACGCCTGTGGACGGTGACATCATCACGGCGGTCGACGGCCACGCCGTGACGTCGGTGGAGGACATCGCGTCCTATCTCGATACGCGGAAGGTCGGCGACGTGGTGCAGGTATACGTCCTGCGTGGCGGTCATGCCATGACGATCTCGGTGACACTGGGGGCATGGCCGGATACCTTGGGCAACCAGTAAAGCAAGCTGATGTCGTAAATAATCTTCCTCCCAGAGTGCGAGGTCAAAGCTTGGAGCGAAGGCCCGGCTGCGGCTTGAGCACCACGAGTGCCAGACTCAGAGCCTACGCCCCTTCCTTGGAGGCCAAAGACCACAGGCGTCTCTGGGATGGACAGTAAAGCTTGGACCCCACACCTCCCTCCTGTCGGCCGGGTGACACAGTCACCCGGCTGACTTTTTGTTGCCAGGAATTGACGCCTAGCAGGAAGAAATCCGGGGGCGGAGGCGTCAAAGAAGCGGTGGGAGGAAGCCAGGTGCCCCTCGATGAGGCCGAGGTAATAAAAAAAGTGTTGGCGGGCGACCGTGTTCTTTTCGGTCGCCTGGTAGAGCGTTACCAGGACCGGGTCTACAGCCTGGCTATGCATGTATTGCGGGATCCGCACCTCGCAGAGGATGTGGCCCAGGAAGCATTTTTACGCGCTTTCCAGCGCCTGGACCAGTTCAGGGGCGAAAGTGGATTTTCCACCTGGCTTTACCGGATTGCTGTGAACACGTGCTGGGAGTACCTCCGCAAATCGAGTCGGGTTGTGCCGCGGGACGCACCGGACGGTGAGGAGGACGGCGCGGTTTTGGTGGGTGGATTGCCGTCGGTGGAGGAGCGGGCCGTAGAAGCTGAACAGAAGGCCCTGTTGTGGCGGGCTGTCGAAAGGCTGCCGGACGATTACCGTGTCGCCGTGGTGCTGCGTTACGTCGACGACCTCAGCTATCAGGAAATGGCGCGAATACTGAGGGTGCCAGTGGCCACGGTGGGAAGCCGCCTTCATCGTGCCAGGATGATGCTGGCCCAGATGCTGGCGGGGATTGGGCTGGGGGAGACTGATTAACGTGCGCTGCCGGGAAGCACGGTTTCTCATAAGTATGCAAATGGACGGGGAGCTCGGGGCGAACCAGAAGGCTTTACTGGCTGAGCATCTGCAATCCTGCTCTGCTTGCCGCGCGTACGCGGCGGCCGTCTGCCGCACAGATGCCCTCTTGCGGGAATCACTGGCCGGTGACCAGGCACCCGCGGGATTCTTTGAGCACGTCATGGCATCGTTGCCGGACCAGCCGGCCAGGCAACATGTCCGCCGTCGGGCACGGTTCCTCCCGGGGGTAGCGGCGGCTGTGATGGTGCTTTTGGTGGCCGGGGCCTGGCTTTGGAGCTCCGGCTACCACCGGGCGCCACCCGCAGTGGAGACTCCCATCGGCATTACCGCGTTCAAGGTGCCTTCGTCGGAAAATCCCGGTTCGTCTGCCCAAACACCCGGTGAGCCAAGAATAAGCGCGCCATTGGAAGCGGCACAAGAACATGCTGGCCCAAATGCGGCACCAAAGACCGCCCCGGCCCAGCGGCCGGCCCGGCACCCGCCCCGCGAGTGAGGGTTACTATTCAGCATTGCATGGCTGCTTCCAGGAGGCTCACGATCCGGTCCAAATCATCGCGGCTGGCTCCTGTGTAGCCTCCCCAGCCGAAGAAGAACACTGTGTTTTCTGCTTTTTCGGCCGCCGGGCAGTGCGGCGAGGGGAACTCTTTTTCCTGGAAGAGAGGCAGGTCGTAGGCCAGCGGCCACAGGACATCTGCGTCGAGTCCGGCTTTTCGTAGCCGCCGGACATAGTCATCGACGCTCCCGGCGCCACGTGGCTCTCCGTGGTAGAAGACCGGATGAAGGTTGTAAGCGTGCGTGCACCCCGGGGCTACAAAAGCCGGTTTCAGCCCGGGAATCCCACGGATCTTTTCATCCAGGTAACGCGCCGATTTTTGCCGCCGCTCAAAGTCGGCCGGAAAACTTTTTAGCCTCGCCAAGGCGAGGGCTATCCCGAGCGGGTGGGGCCGGAAATTGTATCCACGTCCCGTATCAAGATAACGCCGGAGCGCCGGCTCGGACAGCTCACGCGCGAGCCGCACCGGGTGCATGCCTACCAGCAGGGCCCGCTCGAAGAGCCGGCGGTCACGCGTCCACAGTACGCCTCCCTCACCAGCAGGCAGGTTTTTGGTGGCGTGCAGGCTGAACACGGCCAGGTCGGCCTTGGCTCCTGCCGGCAAGCCGCCATAGGTGGCACCCAGTGCCTGGGCACAGTCTTCGATGACTGTGATACCCAAGGCATGTGCCGCTGGTACGAGGGAATCGATGTCGGCCGGATGACCGAAAAGATCCACTGCCAGTATCGCGCGCGTGCTGGGCCCGGCGAGGGGCAGGGCTGCCGCTGGGTCGATCGTGAGTGTGCGCGGGTCCACGTCGGCAAAAACCGGCTTTGCTCCGCAGTGGAGGATCGGTGCCAGGGCGTATGGCGGTGCGAGCGGTGGACAGATGACTTCATGACCGGGGCCGGCGCCGGCCGCCAGAAGGGCGGTAAACAGGGCGGCGGTGCCGTTGCACAAGGCAAGCGCGTGACCGCCGCCCATCATCTGCGCCCAGGCCTGTTCAAACGCCTGCACAAGCCCCTCGCCGGTGGTGGCGTCCAGCTCTCCGCGCTCGATGGTCCTGGCCACAAAGGCGGCAATCTCTGCTTCGTCCATCCTGCCCGCCTCACGTGGTCACAAGTCCGCCGTTCGGGCTCAAGACTTGGCCGGTGATGTAGGATGCCTGGGGAGAACACAAAAACCGCACCACGGCGGCAATTTCCTCCGCGGTACCGAAGCGGCCGGCCGGGATGAGGCCCCGCAGATCTTCTATTTCCTGTGAGGAATAACCCCGGTTCATGTCGGTGTCGATGACGCCGGGTGCCACCGCGTTCACCGTGATTCCGGACGGGGCCACCTCGAGGGCCAAAGCACGGGTAAATCCAACCAGGCCGGCTTTGGCAGCCGAATATGCTACTTCGTTTGCGGCACCGGTGATGCCCCAGATCGAAGAAATGTTCACGATGCGTCCGTACCGGCGCCGGATCATCCCCGGCAGGCACAACCGTGTGCAGTAGAAGGCACCATCGAGGTGCACCGCCATCATGCGCCGCCAGCTGGCGATGGGGATCACCTGGAGGAGGCCGCTTTCGGCATGGCCGGCGTTGTTCACGAGGATATCAATTTTGCCAAAGCGGCCCTCCACGGCGGCGATGAAAGCCTGCACCTGCTCCGGGTCGGACACGTCGGCTTGATAGGCCGCCGCTGTGCCCCCGGCGGCGTGGATGGACTCTACCACCTCGGCGGCCGCCTCGCTGTGTGCAAGGTAGTTCACTGCCACCGCGGCTCCTGCCGCCGCCAGGGCCAGCGCCACGGCCCGGCCGATACCCCGGCTGGCCCCCGTGACTACTGCCACTTGTCCTTCCAGTTCAGGCACCGTCCTGTCCTCCTGGGGATGAAAATTCTGGTTTCGCATAGGGCTGGCACCCTATTAAAGGCAGCACATCACCCGAAATGCTGCCGCCTTTCTTCCCAGTATATTTGTACTAGAAGAATCCCACTGTACTACGAAAACACCGACGGTGCGGTGGTAACATGGAGTTCAGGATCGACCACAAAAGCGAGGTACCCATCTACGTTCAATTGAAAGAACGTATCCGCCTTGCGATTGCCACCGGCGAGCTGAAGCCGGGCGACCGGCTTCCCACCGTCCGCGAGATGGCGGTGGATCTGCGGATCAACGCCAACACGGTGAGCCGGGTGTATGCCGAACTGGAAGCCGAGGGCTGCCTGGTGACGCAACGCGGCAAAGGCACCTTCGTGGCACCCGAGCCGGCAGTACAGCCCGCCAGGGAGCGGGCGGAACGTCTTCTAGCCATGGTATCACACCTTACGTCGGCGGCGTACTATCTCGGTTATACCCAGCAAGAGGTGCATGCCGCCATCGACGTGAGCTGGCCGGGCCGGCACGAAACTGAATACCGGAGGGATCTCTCATGAGCACAGGTGACTTCGGTTTCAATTTCAATCCCCTGGGTGTTGTCGTGGGCGTTTTGATTTTTATAGTAGGTATCGCCGGTTCCTGGCTGACGGGCGGCGTTGCCTTCGCGGTGGTGGGGGCCCTGGCCGGGCTTCTGGTCGCCGCCTCCCTGCGGGTGGCCAACCAGTGGCAAAAAGCCGTCATTTTGCGGATGGGCAAATTCAGCCGGCTGGCAGGTCCCGGTCCCTTTTTCGTCATTCCGGTCGTGGAAGGCGTGGCCCAGTGGATCGACCACCGGATCATGGCCACGAGCTTCAACGCGGAACAGACCCTCACGAAGGATACGGTCCCGGTGGACGTGGATGCTGTCTTGTTCTGGATGGTCTACGATGCCGAAAAGGCGGCCCTGGAGGTGGCCGACTACCGGCGTTCCGTAAGCTGGGCGGCCCAGACTGCCCTCCGTGACGTGATCGGACGGACGCTTTTGGCCGACATGTTGGCGGGACGCGAAAAGATCGACCAAGAGCTGCGGGAAATGATCGACGAGCGTACCGAACCTTGGGGTGTGACGGTACAATCAGTAGAGATACGTGACGTGGTCATTCCCAGGGAGCTGCAGGATGCTATGTCCCGGGAAGCCCAGGCGGAACGCGAGCGCCGGGCCCGCATCATCCTGGGGACGGCCGAAACCGAGATTGCCAACAAGTTCCGCGAAGCGGCCGCTGTCTACGCGGACAATCCCACCGCCTTGCACCTCCGGGCCATGAACATGCTGTATGAGGGGCTGAAGGAAAAGGGCGCCTTGGTAGTGGTACCGAGTACCGCGGTGGAGACCATGGGGCTTGGAACCATGGGGGGCTTGTTGGGGCTGCGTGCCACTGCTGAAGCCGGTCTGGCGAAGGACTCCGGCCGGCCGTCGCAGGGGACGGCGGAGGGCGAAGAAAAACGCAAACAATAGCAAAAGACGGCCAGCGGGAATTGGTGGCTGCCCTGGCAGCAGTGGTGGGGGCCAACCACGTCCTTGCCGGTGCCGCTTCGCTGGCCGCGTATTCTTATGATGCCACCGGGTTGAAACGCCGGCCGCACGCCGTTGTGCTGCCTGGCTCCGCCCAGGAAGTGGCCGGGGTGGTGCAGGTGGCCGAGGCCTTCGGGCTGCCGGTGGTGCCCCGCGGGGCTGGCACCTCGCTGAGCGGAGGGGCAGTGCCCGTGCACGGCGGCGTTGTGATCGCCACGAGCCGGCTGAACCGCATCGTTTCTTTCAATGCCAAAAACCGCATGGTGGTTGTAGAGCCGGGCGTTACAAACCTCCGGTTGCAGGAATTTCTGCGTCCGCGCGGGTTTTTCTTCGCCGCCGACCCGTCCTCGTACCGCGTTTCCACCATTGGCGGCAACGTGGCTGAGAATGCAGGGGGACCGCACTGCCTGCGTTACGGGGTCACCACGCACCACGTGCTCGGGCTAAAGGTCGTTTTGGCCGGCGGGCGTCTGGTCAACCTCGGCGGCCCGGCGGAGGACTGGCCGGGGTACGACCTGGCAGGCGTCCTTACCGGGTCCGAGGGCACCATGGGCGTCGTTACCGAAATCACCTTGCGCGTGCTGCCGCTTCCGCAGTCGAGCCGCACGTTCCTCGTCGCCTTTCCAAGTGTGGACGATGCCGCCAGTGCCGTGTCGGACATGATTGCTGCCCAGCTTTTGCCAGGGGCCATAGAACTGATGGATCAGCCGAGCATCCGTCTTGTGAACGCCGCCGTAGGGGCCGGTTACCCCGAGGAGGCAGGGGCGGTGCTGGTGGTCGACCTCGAGGGACTCGCAGGCGAAGTGGTGGCTCAGGCACAAATCATGCGCGAAATCTGCCAGCGGCACCACGCCGTTTCGGTCGATGAGGCGGACGACCCGGTTCGGCAGGAGGCCCTGTGGCGCGGCCGCCGGGCGCACTACGGGGCCATGGCGAGGGCAACCCGGACGGGGCACGTGTGGATCCAGGACGTCACGGTGCCGCGGCAGCACCTTCCGGAGATGTTCCGGCGCGTGCTCGCGATCGGGGAGCGTTATGGGCTTCATATCGATTGTGCTGCCCATGCCGGCGATGGCAACCTGCACCCTTCCATTCCGTTTGACCCCCATGACCCGGACGAGCTTGCCCGCCTTTATCAGGCTGACCAGGAGATCATGGCGGCGTGCCTTGCACTCGGTGGTTCCATTACCGGCGAACATGGTGTAGGCTTTGAAAAGATCGAAAACATGCGGCTTATGTATGGCCCGTCCGAGCTTGCGATGATGCGAGAAGTACGACGCGTGTTTGACCCGCACGAGCTTTTCAACCCGGGAAAGGCGGTGCCGGGACCTGCGGACGAAAAGCGGGGGGTGTGGCTGTTTGCCGTCGACAGAACTTGACGAGCTGCGGTCGCAGCTGGGTAGCGGGGCGGTGCTCGAAGGGAATGTCACCGCCCAGTACGCAGTAGGTGAGCTCACCCCGCGGGCGGTGGTTCGCCCGGCTTCTGCGGAAGAAGTTGCCGCCGTGGTCAAATGGGCACGTGCACACAAGCGCCAGCTGGTACCATTCGGGTCCGGATCCAAACAGGCTTGGGGTCCGTGGCCGGAAGAACTGGACGTGGTCGTGGATACCGCCCGGCTGAACCGGCTGGAGTCCCTGGAGCCCGGCAACCTCACCATGCGGGTTATGGCGGGCAGTGCTCTCTCGGCGGTTCAGGGCTGGGCTGCAGAGGCGGGGCTATGGTTCCCCGTCGAGTTCGTGGAGGCCCCTCGGGCCACCCTCGGGGGCACCCTCGCTGCCGGGGTGACCGGCCCGCGGCGGTTGGCCTATGGTCCTGCCCGCAACTGGGTGCTCGGGCTGGAAGTCGTGACAGGAAGTGGCGAAATCCTGCACACCGGTGCCGCCACCGTCAAAAATGTAGCCGGCTATGATCTCACGCGGCTGCAGATCGGCGCCTGGGGTACGCTCGGCATCATCACTGCGGCCACTATCCGGCTAGCGAGCCGCCCGGCTGCCCGCGTCACGGTGGAGGCGATTTACGGCTCCCCTGACCTGGCCAGCGAGGCTTGTTTGGCTCTGGCCAGCCATGCGGCCGCGCCGGTGGCGATCGAGTGGCTCGATTATGGCGCCGCCCAGGCGGTGGCGGGAATGCGGGAGTTCCCGGTGTCGCCCGGGGAATCTGTGCTCCTGGTCATGTTCGAAGGCGAACGCACGGTGGTCGACGAACGGTGGCGGCTGGCCCAAGAAGTAATGTCCTCCGCACGGAGCGTGAGCGTGCTTGATCCCGGGGCTCAGGCGACTGCCTGGGCGGCACGTTACGCGCTCTCGGCACGGGTGCAAAAGAGCTACGGACAGGTCGTGAGGCTTGCCCTGGCGGTGCCGCCCGCCCGCTTTGCAGAGGCTTATGCGGCCGCGGTGCAGACAATGTCTTTGTTTGGTCCGCTGGCAGCGGGCGGTCACGCGGCCAACGGCCTAATGGATTTTTACGTCGGGCTGGTGGGTGCCCAGGTGCCGGAAGCGGTGGCAACGGCGGTTCGGACACTGCGGCACACGATCAAGGAAATGTCCGGCCACGTGGAAGTGCGGTCCGTCCCCCGGGAATTTAGCCAAGCCATGCCCTGGTACGGCGTCCGTGCCACCGAGGATTTGGAGGCTTCTTTGGCCAGCTTGTTCGATCCAGACGTCATTTTCAACCCGCACCGGCGCCCGCGCCAGTCTAGGGGCCGGTAACACCCAAGGATTTTTCCAAGTCGCCGGGTGATAGTTTGTCTGATCTGGTTTCTGCGGCCGACGAGGCCGCCCTACAAGAAGAGGTCAATCGCTGTAACCAGTGCGGATTTTGCCTCGCGGTTTGTCCCACCTACCAGGTGACTGGCAACGAGACCATGGTGGCGCGTGGGCGGATCGCGGCCGTTTCCGAGGCTTTGGCAGGCCGCCTGAGCTGGGCCGAGGCGGCCGTATCGTTCGATACCTGCCTTCTCTGCCGGGCTTGTACAGAAGTTTGTCCGCCAGGGGTGGCGACCGATTTCGTCGTGATCAGGGCCAAAGCGATTGCCCACCGCACGGTGCCGCGTGAGATTCCTGCGTTCATATGGCGCGAGTTTCTGG
>CADDZV010000034.1 GCA_902812875.1 Clostridiales bacterium | reverse complement strand
CCTGGGGCCGGTGGAACCGGTGGTGAGTTTAGGGTTTTTCTGCGACGAGACCCACCGTGGCATCCGTCTGACGGTCTGGGGCGAGCTTTCCGAAGCGGAGCGGAACGATCTTCTCCATGCCATGGCAGGCAATGAATGTCATACCGGTGCGGCAGAGCATCCGCCCGGCGAAGACGACGTCATGTGGTTTGTTTGATCCCTAGGCCTTGGGGCCGGCATCTGCCTGCGAAGAATCCGTCCGGTTGGCAATGGCAGCCGCGTACTCGTCCAATATTCGGAAGGCCTCACGGAGGACCGCTTCCGGGGCGGCGGGCAGCGGCGCGGTCAGGTGCAGGTGCGGGTGTTTGGGTTGCAGCCGCAAGGACCAGCCCCGGGGAAGGTCGCTCCCGCTCGCGTCCACCGGCACCGTGCGGGAGCGGGATGGGGTACGAGTGAAATCGGCCTCCAGTACCAAAAGATCGCGGTAGTGCCGCCAGAGGGCCCAGGCCCAGGTGAAAGGGGACTCCCGGGCGGTAAGAAGCACCAGAATGGCCAGGGCACGAATGCCGCCACGGGTTTCGGATACCTCGATGTGAAAGGCGGAGGGGCCGTGCCAGCGGATGCGGGCAACCTGGCCCGTGCCGCGCATGAGCGGGCGCAGGGCGGCGATGATGCGGTTCGCCCGGCGGCGGTTGATGATGCCTCCCACTGCCCACCACGCGATCAGGATCACGGCCAGCACAAAAATGCCCTGATTGAGTGCGGTGGTGCTGGCCTCGCTTATGTGTGGCACGTACCTTCCTCCTCTTGAGGGAACCGGGTAGGGGGTTTTTGCCACCGACCGGCGGTCAGTCTATATGCGGCAATTCTTCGGTGATGTCGTGCTCCTGCAGCGTGCGCTCTTTCCAGCCGGGCAGGTCCCGCAGGGTATACGGCAAAAGCCGCAAGGTCACGTTGGCACTCATGAGTGGCACCCCCACAAGCTCGCCGAAGATCATCAGGTTGATGAGATCGTTCACCCGGCGGGCCTGGTCCTTGGTCTCGTGGTACATGTCCATGTAGAAAAGGCCCCAGAGAAATTCCCGGGCTTTGTCCCAGAAACTCTTGTCCGGCATCTTTAAACACCTCCGGGGTCAGCGTTGGGTACCGGCCGTGCGTTGTATACATCTTTGACTTCTACATGCGCCCCGTTTTTCCCGCCCACGGCCGTGGGAGTCAACTATTTCACTTGACAAACTTCTTGAGTGACGTAATATTCTAATGTCGCAGTGTGGCGCTCGACTTGAAGCCCGGCAGGGAGGCAGCGTATGCAGACCTTCAAACGAGTAATGTCCTATTTACGTCCTTACTGGTTGATGGAAACTGCTGCTCTCCTCCTGGTGCTCTTGGCAGCCGGTATCCAGTTGCTGAACCCGCTTCTCATCCGCTGGGTGATCGACCACATCATCACGCCAGGCCGGTGGGGCATCCTGTTTTGGGGAGCCTTTTCCATTGTAGGGCTGACCATCCTGAGAGCGGTAGTCCTGTTCGCACAGCGTTATTTCATGTCCTGGGTGTCCGAGCGGGCTGTTTATGACATACGAAATGAGCTCTACGAACATCTGCAGCAGCTTTCGTTCGGGTTTTACGATTCCGCCCAGACCGGCCAGCTGATGTCGCGGCTGACCGCGGATGTACAGAACCTGGACCGCTTTTTCAGCATGGGCATCATGAACTTTACGTCGTCAATCAGCAGCATCATCGGCGTGGTAGCTGTGATGACGCGGCTTGACTGGCAGCTCACGCTCGTGACCATGGTCATCCTGCCGCCGCTTATCTATGGTGTGGTGCAGTTTTCCCGGAACGTCCGGCCTCTGTGGCGCGAGATCCAGCAGCAGATGGCTGTGCTCACGGCCACCCTGCAGGAGAACATCACCGGCATTCGGGTGGTACAGGCGTTTGCCCGCGAGGATTACGAAATCGCAAAGTTTACGCGGGACAACCGCGATTACTTCAACAAGAATGTACGTGCCATCCGCAACCAGGCTTTCTGGGGCCCATACATGAACTTTGTGGCGGCGGCCGGCACGGGCATCATCCTGTGGTACGGCGGCCGGCAGGTCATCACCGGTGCCATCACACTCGGTACCCTGGTGGCGTTCACAAGCTACCTGGACCGCCTGGTGATGCCGGTGCGCCAACTCGGATGGATCGTCAACATCTACACGCGGGGCATGGCCTCGGCCGTGCGCGTGTTTGAGGTTTTAGACACCAGTTCCGAGGTGAAAGAAAAACCCGGTGCAAAGCCCTTACCGCCGATACGCGGAGAAGTGGTGTTCGACCACGTCAGCTTTGGCTACGGCGGCTTCAAGGTACTGGACGACGTAAGCCTCCGTGTGCGTCCGGGCGAGACGATCGCTGTGCTTGGCCCCACCGGCTCAGGCAAGTCAAGCCTGGTGCAGCTCATACCGCGGTTCTACGATCCGCAGGCAGGGCGGATCCTCATCGACGGGTATGACATTCGTGACGTTACCTTGCAAAGTCTGCGGCGGCAGATTGGTATCGTCACGCAGGACACGTTCCTTTTCAATGCCTCGATCCGCGATAACATCGCATACGGCCGGCCGCACGCCTCACAGCAGGAGATCGAGGCCGCGGCAAAAGCGGCCCACATCCACGATTTCATCATGAGCCTGCCGGATCGTTACGACACTATCTTGGGCGAACGCGGCGTCGGGATTTCGGGCGGGCAGAAACAGCGGGTGGCCATCGCCCGGGCCCTTCTGATGGACGCCCGCATTGTCATATTCGACGAGGCCACCTCCAACGTGGACAACGAAACCGAATACCGGCTGCAGGCGGCCTTCCAGAAACTGCTGCGTGACCGCACCGCCTTTATCATCGCCCAGCGGCTGTCCACCGTCCGCAACGCCGACCGCATCATCGTGCTCGACCGCGGCCACATCGTGGAAGAAGGCACGCACGCGGAGCTGCTCTCGCGCGGGGGCATGTACGCTCAGATATACGAGCTGCAGTTCAAGGACCAGGAAAACACCGCCGTCAGGCTGGCGGCAGGGGAGGAAGGCTAGATGGGCTGGGGGGGCGGAATGGGCCATTTCCACGGCCTCGACGAGGACATCAAGGTCACGAGCCTGTCCCGGGAAGCCATCCATCAGATCTGGAAATGGGTGCGCCCGTACGTCTGGTTGCTCGTGGCCGCGGTGGCACTCATGCTGGTGGTGTCGGCCACGGCCATGCTCGGGCCGTACCTGATTGCGGTGGCCATCGACAACGACATCGCGAACAAAAACCTGGCCGGGGTGGGGATCATCGGCCTTTATTATGCCCTCCTCTATCTCGCGAACTGGGCGGCCACCTACGGCCAGCAGTTCATCATGTCGTGGGTGGGCCAGAGCATCGTCTACGATATCCGGCAACAGCTGTTTACGCATCTGCAGCAGCTGGGGCTGCCGTTCCACGACCGCATGCAGGCCGGCCGCGTGATGTCGCGGGTGACCAACGACGTGGACGCCCTGCAAAACATACTGCAATCGGGCGTCACCACGGTGATCTCCGACCTCACCACGCTGGTGGGCATCATCGGCATTATGCTCTGGATGAACTGGCAGCTCGCCCTGGTGACGTTTATCACCATCCCCATCCTTTTAGGGGTGGTGCTGTTTTTCCAGCGGCGGCTTGTGCTGGCCTACCACCGTGTCCGCCGGCGGATGGCCGACGTGAACGCCAACCTGCAGGAGTCGATCTCGGGGATGCGGGTGACGCAGGCGTTTGCCCGCGAAGATGTGAACATGCAGGTGTTTGACGGTATCAACGCATCGAACTTCACCGCGAACGTGGCGGCCGCCCGTCTCGAGGCGTTGTTCATGCCTTCGGTCGAACTGATCAGTGCGCTCGGGACGTCGCTCGTTTTGTGGTACGGCGGCGTGGGCATCCATGCCGTCACGCTCCGCTTGGGCACGACGAACATCTTTGCTGCCCGGATTGGGGTCCTGGTGGCGTTTCTGAGTTACGTGACGCGGTTTTTCATGCCCATCCGGGAGCTGACCCAGGTGTACAGTACGTTTTTGCAGGCTGGCGTCTCCACCGACCGCATCGTGGAGATCATGAGCGAGGAGCCGACGGTAAAGGAGCTGCCTTCCGCCTACCCGCTGCCGCCGGTCAAGGGGCATGTGATATTCGACCACGTTACGTTTGGCTACGACCCCGAAGAACCGGTGTTGCATGACATATGTCTCGAGGCGAAGCCGGGCGAGACGATCGCCCTCGTAGGGCCGACCGGTGCCGGCAAGACCTCGATTATTACGCTTTTGGCCCGCTTCTACGATCCACAGGCCGGCCGCATCCTGATCGACGGGCACGACATCCGCGCGGTCACGTTATCCTCGCTGCGAGGACAGATGGGGACGGTTTTGCAGGACAACTTTATCTTCTCCGGGACGATACGCGAGAACATCCGGTATGGCCGCCTGGACGCCACGGACGAGGAAGTTGAGATGGCGGCCCGCATGGTTAACGCCCACGAGTTTATCATGCGCCTGCCGCAGGGCTACGACACTGACGTTGGCGAACGCGGGAGCCGGATATCGATCGGCCAGCGCCAGCTTCTGGCGTTCGCACGGGCAGTGCTCGCGGACCCCCGCATCCTCATCCTCGACGAGGCGACGTCGAACGTGGACGCGTACACAGAGCTGCTCATCCAAAAGGCGGTCGCGAAGCTCCTGCAGGGGCGTACGGCGGTGGTGATCGCCCACCGGCTATCCACCATTCGCAACGCCGATCGCATCTACGTCATCGACGGCGGTCGGGTAGTGGAGTATGGCACGCACGAAGAGCTTTTGAGCCGCGGCGGCCGCTACCGCGAGCTTTACGACAAACAATTTGCTTCCATGGCGGAGGCTGGGTAGAAATCGGGAATCAATATGCTATAATGCCTTGCGGACTTTCAGCCGAGATGAGGTGTGGCGTTTGAAACCTGGCATTCATCCCAAGTACGAAAAAACAACGATTACGTGCGCCTGCGGAGCCGTCTATCACGTCGGTTCCACCGTAAAAAACATCCGCGTGGAGGTGTGCGCCCGCTGCCATCCGTTTTTCACCGGACAGCAACGCCTCGTGGACACGGGCGGCCGCGTGGAGCGGTTCATGAAGCGCTACGCCCAAGTAACCGAGAAATAGCTGCCGCGAAAGCCTGGTAATGCGGTCCGCCGGGGCAGGTTTGTGGCTCTGGCGGTATTTATATTTGGATGCCTTTGCAATCAGTGAATTCGGTGCGATGTCAGGGGGAAAGACTTTGGCCAAAAGCGGCGTTGGCCAGACCGCGGTGCCAAATCCGGTTGCCTATGGCGGGCAGGCCCTCATCGAGGGCGTCATGATGCGGGGGCCGGGCCGGGTGGCGATGGCGATCCGGCGCCCGGACGGCCAGATTTCCGTACGCGTGGAGGAATACCGTCCGGTGCAGAACCGGTGGCCGTGGCTCCGGTTGTTCGTTGTGCGCGGGGTCGTGGCGCTGGTAGAGTCGCTCGTACTGGGCATCAATGCCCTCATGTACTCTGCCAACCAGACCTTGGACGAAGACGAGCAGCTCTCCGGTGGCCAGATGACGGCCACCGTGGTGATTGCACTGGCAATTGCCCTTTTTGTCTTTGCGGTCTTTCCCACCTGGGTGGTGGGGCTTTTGCGTCCCCATTTCGGCAGTGCGGTAGCCGCGAACGTGGTGGAGGGCCTCATTCGCACGGCGTTACTGCTCGGATACCTGTGGGGGATTTCCCGCACACCGGACGTGCGGCGTGTGCTCGAATACCACGGGGCCGAGCATAAATCCATCCACACGTACGAAGACGGGGCGGCGCTTACGGTGGCGGAGGCACGGCAGCGGTCGCGGCGGCATCCGCGCTGCGGGACGTCGTTTTTACTGGTGGTAGCCATCGTGGGCATAATTATCTTTGCCTTTTTCGGCTGGCCGGTTTTGTGGGAACGGATTTTGTTGCGCCTTGTGCTCCTGCCGGTCGTGGCCGGGGTGGCGTACGAGTTCATCCGGCTGGCAGGCCGGAGCCACTCGCCCCTCGTAAGGTGGGCCTCCTGGCCAGGCCTTGCCCTGCAGGGTCTGACGACGCGCGAGCCGGACGACCAGGAGCTTGAGGTCGGCCTGGCAGCACTGGCCGCCCTTTTGGAAGACAAGGCTGCCCTGGAGTGGAACGGGGCAGAGGTGATTTGACATGTTCGAACAGGTGCAATCCTTTGTAGACAAGTACGAGGAGATCACGGCCCAGCTGGCCGACCCGGAGGTTCTGCGCGACCAAGCCCGCTGGCAGAAGCTCAACCGCGAACGGGCACGGCTGGAGGAGATTGTCGAGGCGTACCGCGACTACCAAAGGCTCCAGTCGGAACTGCACGACGCCCACACAGTCATGAACGAGGCCACCGACCCGGAGCTGTTTGCCCTGGCCCAGTCGGAGATTGAAGACCTGAACGGGCGGCTCGCGGCGGCGGAAGACAGGCTGAAGAAGCTTCTCATCCCGCGGGACCCCAATGACGACCGCAACGTGATCATGGAAATCCGGGCCGGTGCCGGCGGCGAGGAGGCGGCTTTGTTTGCCGCGGATCTTTTTCGCATGTACAGCCGCTATGCCGAAAAAAAAGGCTGGCGGCTGGAAGTGATGGATGCCAATGAGACGGACATTGGCGGGTTCAAAGAAATCGTGTTCTTGGTGGAAGGAGCCGGGGCGTACAGCCGCCTGAAGTTCGAAAGCGGTGTACACCGGGTCCAGCGGGTGCCGGAAACCGAAGCCGCTGGCCGCATCCATACTTCCACTGCCACGGTGGCCGTGCTGCCGGAAGCGGAAGAAGTAGAAGTCAACATCAACCCGGACGACCTCATCATCGAGACTTATTCGGCGGGGGGCCCCGGGGGCCAGCACGTCAACAAGACGGAGTCAGCCGTGCGCATCATCCACAAGCCGACTGGCATCGTCGCCACCTGCCAGGATGAGCGTTCCCAGCACAAGAATCGCGACAAGGCCATGAAGGTGCTGTACGCACGTCTTCTCGACTACTACCAGAGCCAACAAGAAGACGAGCTCACGCGGACGCGGCGGCTGCAGGTGGGTACGGGCGACCGCTCGGAACGCATTCGCACGTACAACTTTCCGGAGAACCGGCTGACGGATCACCGTATCAAGCTTACCCTGTACCAGCTCGCCGAGATCCTGGAGGGTGAGCTTGACCCGGTAGTGGACGCCCTCGCAGCGGAAGACCAGGCCAAGCGGCTTTGGCAGGCACAGAACGCATGATGGTCCCAGTTCTGAACGCGGGCAAGGCGGGAACGGTTGGCTTTGAGCTGCAAAAGGCGGCGCGGGAGCTGGGCGAGGCTGGTGTCGACGAGCCGCGGCGGGAAGCCGGGATCCTGATGGCGGTGGCTTTGGGGGTTGACCGCGCCGTGGTGTGGACCCACCCGGAGCGCGAGCTCAACGCGGCGGAGTACCATCGCTGGCGGCGGCTTTTGGCCCGTCGGGTGAGCCGGGAGCCTTTGGCCTACATCACCGGCGAAAAAGAATTTTTTGGCCGCCGCTTTATTGTCACGCCGGCGGTGCTGGTGCCGCGGCCAGAAACCGAGGTGCTAGTGCAGGCGGTGCTTGACCGTCTGCCTGCCGGGCTTCCGCTGCGGGTGGCGGATGTCGGTACCGGCGCGGGCGTGGTGGCGGTGACCGTCGCCTGCGAGCGGCCCTCGTACTACGTCCTGGCTACAGATATCTCTTCTTCTGCGTGCGATGTCGCCCACGAGAACGCCCACCGCCACCGGGTGGACGATCGCGTGTACGTTTTCACCGGGTCGCTTCTCGACCCGCTGGCACACTTCTGGCCGCTCGACGCCGTGGTGGCCAATCTCCCGTACGTTCCTTCCACACAGATAAGCACACTGCCACCGGAAGTAAGCCGCTTCGAACCACGGGAGGCGCTCGATGGTGGCCCAGCCGGCCTCAGCCTGATCGAGCGGCTCTCGCATGACGCTTTAAGTGCCGTGCGGCCGGGGGGCCTGGTGGCTTGTGAGGTGGGCCAGGGGCAGGCCGAAGCGGTGGTAAGCCTGTGGGGAACGCTCGGGTACTCCCACATAGAAGTCATTCCGGATCTGGCTGGCATCCCGCGGGTGGTGGTTGGCTGCCTGGGCGACACCAGGGCAGACGGCGGCCAGGCCACAGGAGCGTCCCATGCAGACGAGGATCGTGCGGGTTGATCCCACGCGCCCGGATCCGGCGGTGATGGCGGAGGCGGGCGAACTCATCCGGGCGGGCGAGCTCGTTTCGTTTCCGACGGAAACGGTGTACGGCCTCGGTGCCGATGCTACCAACGCCCGTGCCGTCGAGCACATTTTTGCCGTCAAGGGGCGCCCGCAGGACAACCCGGTCATTGTGCACGTGGCGGCACCGGAGGCAGTGGCGGAACTGGTGACCGTGGTGCCGCAAGAGGCCAAGGCCCTCATGGCGGCCTTCTGGCCCGGGCCGCTGACGCTTGTACTGCCGCGGCGGCCGTTGGTGCCGGACGTGGTGACGGCAGGCCTTGATACCGTGGCCGTACGGCTGCCGGATCATGCGGTGGCGCGTGCCCTCATCGAGGCGGCCGGTCGGCCGGTGGCGGCCCCCAGTGCCAACCGGTCGGGCCGTCCGAGCCCCACCCGGGCGGCGGACGTTCTGGCTGATCTGGACGGCGATATCCCGCTTATCATCGATGGCGGCGACTGCCGCGTGGGAGTCGAGTCGACTGTGCTTGCCCTGGTGCCAGAACCGTTGGTGCTTCGTCCCGGCGGCATCGCTCCCGAGGCGATTGCCCGGGTCCTGGGCCGGCCTGTAAACGTGGAACGCGGCGTGATCGCCAACATCGCTGGCCATGGCGGTCCCGAGCCGGCGGGGCCGGTACGGTCCCCCGGCATGAAGTACCGGCATTACGCACCCAAAGCGGAACTGGTCGTGTTTTGGGGGGCCGGGGCGGAAAAGGCGATCGCGGACGAATACGCCCGCCGCCGCGCCGAGGGCAGGCGGGTAGGGCTGATCGTGAGCACGGAGACGGCGGCATTTCTGGGCGTGCCGGCGGGGGCCAAACGGCTGACACCGGCACCGGGTGGGCTCATGGTAGTTTTTGGGGACCGCTCGGATGTGGCCAGTCTTGGCCGCACCTTTTTTACTTCCCTGCGTGCCCTCGACCGGCGCGGGGCAGAGGTCATCGTGGCGGAAGGGGTGGCCCCGGAGGGAATCGGGCTCGCGGTCATGGATCGCATGGCGAGGGCGGCCGGGGGCCGGATCCATCACGTGGACGGCTGAAAGAACCGCGGACAAAAAAAATCGGCCTGCGTAGCAGGCCCGCTGCCGTGTTGGTCACCGCTTCCTGGCAGCACTCTCCAGTTCCATGTACTCGAGGATCAAAGCATCCAGTTGCCGGTTGATCGAGAAGACCGTTTCGTCCAGCAGATTGCGAAAATCGGGGTCTATGGCCCTTTTTAGCTGCTCCCTTACTTTTTCGATCTGCTCCTCCAACCGCTCTTTCGACAGCCGGTACTTCGTATCGCTGTTCCGCTCCGCTACAGGCTCCGGCATCGAACCTCCACCTCTCCGTGGTACACGGAAACTGGACAGTGCAGCCTGCCGGAGAAGCGGTCTTCGGGCCCCGGATGCTTTTTTGTGTACAAGGGAAGCATACCACGCCTGCCAGATCATCTCAATTAGGAACTTCTCGACACGAACACCCACCGTTCGACCAGCGGCCGGCAAAACCTTACCGTTTCCGTGCGGGTCGCGGGCGGTTTAAAATACAGAGGAGCGCCGTTAGAACATTTCCCGGCGGCGGTGATGGAATTGCCGAGGATCGTGTTCGTGTGCACCGGAAACACATGCCGCTCGGTAATGGCTCGTTACCTGCTGGAGGGCGGGCTTCGCCGTCGGCTTGGGGAGACGCACCTCCCCGTCGAGGTGGACAGTGCCGGACTGCACAGCCTGGAAGGCGAACCGGCCACGCCGCACACATTGCAGGTGCTGAGTGAACTTGGTTACGACGCTTCGGCCCACAAGAGTAAACGCCTTACCCCCGAAGATATCAACGGTGCCGACCTCGTGCTCACCATGACCAGGGCTCACAAAGAGGCTGTGCTCGACATGGTACCCGCGGCGGCGGACAAGGTCTTTACCCTCCGGGAATATGTCGCCTCGGCCACGGGTCGCGGCATGCCTGCCAAGGAGGATATTGACGACCCCGCTGGCGGTGACGAACAGGTATACCGGATGTGCCGGGACGAAATCAACGAACAAGTGCAGGCCCTGGTGGAACTTCTGGCCAAAAAGTATGGTCCGGACACGGAAGGACGGGATAACAAAGTGCTGGTAGGAATCGGTTGTGACCATGCGGGCTACCCGCTCAAGAAAGCCGTCATCGCCTATTTTGAAGAAGCGGGCATCGCGTTTCGTGATTACGGCACCTATAGCGAGGACCCGGTGGATTACCCGGATTTCGGCCTGCAGGTGGCCCAGGCGGTGGCGAACGGTGACTGCCAGTTCGGGGTCCTGATTTGCGGCACCGGCATCGGCATGAGCATTACCGCCAACAAGGTCCGTCATGTGCGGGCAGCCCTGTGCACGGAGCCCGTATCGGCACGACTGGCCAGGCAGCACAACGATGCGAACGTGCTGGCGATGGGCGGTCGGCTCACTGGCCCAGTGATGGCGGTGGAGATCGTGAAGGCGTTCCTTGCGACCGGTTTTGAAGGCGGGCGCCATCAGCGGCGTCTCGACAAGATCAGTGCCCTTGAGGAGGGACAAAGTTGAGTTCACCGAGGGAAGAGCTTTGGACGGTGGATCCCGAGATCGCCCAGGTTATAGAACGGGAAGAGGAACGGCAACGTCACACCTTGGGGCTCATCGCATCGGAGAATTTCGCCAGCCGGGCGGTGCGCCAGGCGGAAGCGTCGGTCTTGATGAACAAATACGCCGAAGGTTTGCCTGGCCACCGCTACTACGGTGGGTGCGAATTTGTCGACCAGGCTGAGGAACTGGCACGTTCCCGCTGCGAGCAATTGTTCGGTGCCGAGCACGCCAACGTGCAGCCGCATTCGGGTGCCCAAGCCAACATGGCGGTCTACCATGCCGTCTTGCATCCGGGCGACACGGTGCTGGGCATGAACCTCTCCCACGGCGGGCATCTGACACACGGTTCACCAGTCAACTTCTCCGGCCAGCTTTATCGCTTTGTCCCCTACGGCGTAGATCCTGAGACCGAACGTATCGACTACGACCAGGTGTACGAGCTCGCCCAGCGGGAACACCCGCGGCTCATCGTCTGTGGGGCGTCGGCCTATCCCAGGCAGATCGACTTTGCCCGCCTGGCGGAGATCGCCCACGCGGTGAATGCCTATCTCATGGCGGACATCGCCCACATTGCCGGGCTGGTCGCGGCCGTGGTGCACCCGACCCCATTCCCGCATGCCGATTTTGTCACCACCACCACGCACAAAACCTTGCGCGGGCCGCGTGGCGGCATCATCATGTGCAAAAAGGAATTCGCCGAGGCGGTGGACAAGGCGGTATTTCCGGGCATCCAGGGCGGCCCGCTCATGCATGTGATCGCGGCGAAGGCCGTCTGCCTCAAGGAGGCGTCGACGCCAGCGTTTGCGGCCTACCAACGGGCGGTGGTGGCCAATGCGGCCGTATTGGCGCAGCGACTGGCGTCCCACGGCTACCGGCTGGTGTCCGGCGGCACTGACAACCATCTTTTCCTCGTGGACTTGCGGGGCAAGGGCCTGACCGGGCGCGAGGCAGAGCGGCTTTTGGCGGAAGTGGGCGTCGTGGTGAACAAAAACACCATTCCTTTCGACCCTGCAAAGCCCACGGTGACAAGCGGCATCCGCGTAGGCACACCGGGTGTGACTACCCGCGGCATGGGTGCTGGCGAAATGGAAAAGATCGGCGATATCATGGCCGAGGCCCTGGAACAGCGTGGGCAACCGGAGGCCGTACGCCGCCTGCGGCTGCAGGTGGAAGAACTGGCAGCGGCTTTCCCGCCGCCGGCCTGAAGCTGGCAACGGGAAACACTCGTAAACACTTTCATCACTCTTTCATGTTGGCGGCTTAAAAGATCAATAAACAAGCCTTGTGTCTCCCAAGGGCTTGGCTCCGTTGACAGGCTCTGGCGGCGGTCATAAAATGGGGCCGCTTTCCGAAGTTTTTGGGACGAGGCTCATATAAAATCCGGACTTGGGCGTATGGCGGCGGTGTCGGCCACGCGCCAGGCCAACGGGGATTGAAGACCGGGGTGAATATTTGATATGTGGCTTTGGGCCCTGGCAGGGCTGGTGTCGTTTTTAGTGGCTTTTTCCCTGACACCTCTGGTCCGCCGGTTTAGCCTGCGTTACGGTTTTGTGGCGGTGCCAGGGGCACGCAGTGCCCATACGACGCCCACGCCTGTCTTGGGCGGCTTGGCGATTGCCGCCGGTTTCGTGCTGCCGGTATTTGTTTTCCTGCATCCCTTTTCGCGTGACCTCGCGGGGCTGATCGCTGGCGGGCTGGTCATGCTCGCAGTGGGACTGATAGATGATATTTACGATCTGCCGCCGCTAGCCAAACTGGCCGGACAGTTTCTGGCGGCAGGTGTGCTGGTAGCCTTCGGTGTAAAGGTTGACTTCTTGCGTAACCCGTTCGGACCTGGTTACGTCTTTTTGAGCCCGGTCGTGGGGGTCGTCTTTACCCTTTTGTGGGTTGTCTCCATGGCGAATGTGGCCAACATCATGGACGGGCTCGACGGGCTCAGTGCCGGGATTTCGTCCATAGCTGCCCTGACGCTTCTTTTTGTGGCGATCGAAACCGGCAACGCGGGCGTCGCAATCTTGACGGCACTGCTGGCGGGCAGTGCCCTCGGATTTCTTCCGCATAACTTCAATCCGGCCAAGATTTTTATGGGCGACACCGGGGCTCTCTTCCTCGGATACACGCTGGCGGCCGTATCGGTGTTGGGGGCCTTGAAGACCGCCACGGCTTTGGCCCTGGTGGTACCGGCGATGGCCATGGGCCTGCCGATCTTCGATACGGCGTTTGCCATCGTCCGCCGGTTGGCCAACCACAGCTCGGTGGCGCAGGCGGATCGTAACCACCTGCACCACCGCCTTTTGGACATCGGCCTGTCGCAGCGGCAGGTCGTGGTGCTCATGTACCTGGTTTCCGCGTTGTTGGGCGTCAGCGCCTTGGCGGTTACCGTCGTGCCGCCCGGGCGGGCTTTTGTAGGCGTTTTGCTGGTGGTGCTAGTGCTGGCGGCCGGCGGGGCCAGGCTTGGTTTGTTCGCCATTCGCAGGGAGCACGGGGTCGGCCAGTAAGACATGAAACCACAGGCTCCCAAGCGGGTGATGCTGGTCTTCGGCACGCGCCCGGAGGCCATCAAGATGGCCCCGGTGGCGAAGGTCCTGGCTGCCAGACCGGAATGGTTCGAACCCGTAGTGGTGGTAACCGGCCAACACCGCGATATGCTCGACCAGGTGCTGGCCACCTTCCAGCTTTCTCCCCAATACGACCTCGATATCATGTTGCCTGGCCAGAGCCTTTCGGATGTGCTCATACGCGGTCTTGAGCGGCTCGAGCCTGTCCTCGCCCGGGAACGCCCGGACATGGTCCTCGTCCATGGCGACGCCCATTCCTGCCTCGTGGGGGCACTGGCGGCCTACTACCAACAGATTCCCATTGGGCACGTGGAGGCGGGTTTGCGGACCAATGACAAATACCATCCGTTTCCCGAGGAGGCCAACCGCCGGCTTACCGATGCCTTGTCAGACCTGTGTTTTGCTCCCACAAGCTGGGCCCGGGACAATCTTCTGCGGGAAAACACGCCCGCGGAGCACATCCTGGTCACCGGCAACACGGTGATCGACGCGTTGCTGAGCATGGTGAAACCCGACTACCAGTTTGCCGACCCGCTTCCGCCGGAGCTTTTTGCCCCGGGGCGCCGTCTTGTACTGGTGGAGCTTCACCGGCGTGAAAACTTCGGCCCGGCCATTACGGAGGCCTTTACCGCGCTGGCGGAGGTCGCCAAATGTTACCCGGATCTGGAAATGCTGGTGTCGGTGCATCCGAACCCGCATGTAAAGGAGCCTGCCCAAAGGATTCTCATGGGCCAGCCGCGGGTACACCTGCATGAACCGTTTTTGTATGAAGAATGGGCGAACCTTATGGCCAGGGCTTACCTCCTGATCACCGATTCCGGTGGCTTGCAGGAAGAAGCGCCGGCAGTGGGCACGCCGGTGCTCGTGTATCGGGATGTCACGGAGCGGCCGGAGGCGGTGGAAGCAGGCACCGTCCGCCTGGTGGGGACGAGTGGCGAAAAACTGTTGCGGGCATTGCACGAGTTTCTGCAAGATCCGCGGCAGCACGATGAAATGGCGCACCGGGCCAACCCTTACGGTGACGGGCGCGCGGCCGTGCGCATTGCGGATGGGCTCGGTTATTATTTTGGCCTCACCGCGATACCGCCGGAGGAATTTCATGCATAGGAAAGGCATGGTATGGACATGTTTTCGTGTGCGTGTAAGAAAAAACTCGTATACGTATCAGTTTTCGAGGCGATGCTAGCACAGGACGGACAACAACCACGGATTTTAGCCGCCTGGCGGCCAAAACCCGAACATTGACAAGTTCATATGGAAGGGGGGAAGCATCATGGAAACCATGGTGATTCATGGTGGCGCTGCCCTGCGGGGAAGCGTGGACGTGGAGGGGGCTAAAAATGCGGTGCTTCCCGCCCTGGCGGCCTCCCTGTTGGTGCCGGGAGAAACGGTGTTGGTGGACGTGCCCGATCTCGACGATGTGCACACCATGAAGGAAGTTCTGGAGTCGACAGGGGCCACAATACAACAACCAAGGCCAGGCGTGCTATCGGTGCAGACGTCCGGTGTCACACACGGTGATGTCCCGGTGGCCCCGGTGCAAAAGATGCGGGCTTCCTTCCTGGTGCTGGGACCGCTGGCCGCCAGACTGGGACGGGCGGCGGTGGCCTTGCCAGGGGGATGTGCAATCGGATCGCGGCCGGTGGATCTTCATCTCAAGGGCTTGGAGGCTCTGGGGTTTGAGATCTCGGTCACGCATGGCTTTGTGTCGGCACAGGCCGAGCGGCTACACGGTGCCAGGATCTACCTGGACGTGCCCAGTGTGGGGGCCACGGAGCATATCATGATGGCCGCGGTGCTGGCGGCGGGCACCACCCAGATCGAAAACGCGGCCGAAGAGCCTGAAATCGTTGACTTGGCCACGATGCTGTCGGCCATGGGGGCGAAGATCCACGGGGCCGGGACCCGCACCATTCTCATCGAGGGTGGAAGCGCGCTGCAGGCGGTTACGCACCGGGTGATTCCGGACCGGATCGAGGCAGGCACGATGATGGTGGCGGCGGCAATCACCGGCGGCGACGTGACTGTGCGCAACGTAATGCCCGATCATTTGCGATCCATCATCGCCAAACTCCGCGAGGCCGGGGCGGAAGTCTTCGAGGTGAGCGATGCCGTAAGAATCATCGGCCGGGGGCGTCCTTTGCCGCTGGAAATCAAAACCCTGCCGTACCCCGGCTTTCCGACGGACATGCAGCCGCAGTTCATGGCCCTGTGTGCTGTCGCTGATGGCACGAGCAGCATCACCGAAAACATCTTCGAGAACCGCTTTTTACACGTCGATGAGCTCCGGCGCCTTGGGGCCGAGATCGACATCGAGGGCCGGCGGGCCGTGATACACGGGCAGAAGCGGCTGACGGGAGCACCGGTGAATGCCACCGACCTGCGAGCCGGGGCCGGGCTCGTGCTGGCTGGGCTGGTGGCAGATGGCGTCACGCAGATCCATGGGGCACATCACATCAGGCGGGGCTACATGGACCTGGCCGGGAAGCTCAGATCACTGGGAGCCGATATCTGGTCGGAAGCCAGGGCCGGCGTGATGGCACTTTAGGTTCACACGGACTCATACCTGAGATCATATGCCAAAAAGACAGGCAGAAGGCCTGTCTTTTTTCGCGCTCAGCGGAACTGCCGTTTGGGCCGGCTGCCGACGAGGGCAGCCAGGGCGGCCTTGGCGGTGTCCCAGGGCACAAAAGTAGCAAGCGACAGGGCAGTTTTCAAATCGAGGGGCATGCCGGCAAATACGTGCAGCCCGAAAAAACCAAGTATGTAGATCACCACGAGCCCGCCCATGGCAGCCAGGAAAGCACGTTCGATGTTGGGTCGCGCTCCACTCCCAAGGCTGGTGACGGCGGCTGCCAAGGGATAGGAGAGCAAAAATCCCCCCGTGGGACCGAAAAGGTGAGCGAGGCCACCGGTCGCTCCCGCGTAGACTGGGACTCCCACCGCTCCGACCGCGAGATAGGTGACCATTGCTCCTACCGCGAGGGGAGGCGCCAGGGTGATACCGGCCAGGAGCACGACGAACACCTGCAATGTGAAAGGGACGGCTGGTACAAACGGGTTCGGGATGACAAAGAGTGCCGAACTGGCGGCGGCGGCAGCAAAAAGAGCCATGACGGTGATTTTGCGAATCCGGGTCAACAGGAAAAGCCTCCTGGTGTATGTAACTGGTTTTTACCACCGGCAGGTGGACGCTGTGGACATTATACATGGGGGTTGGGGATGATGAGCCTACATCCGACGGCCCAGCGAGTGCAGGATGTTCTCCGCGCTCTCGGGTGCCAAGCCGAAGTGATCGAGTTCGGCGAAAGTACCGGTACGTCACAGGAAGCGGCGCGGGCCCTGGGGGTAGCGGTCGGCCAGATCGGCAAAAGCCTTGTCTTTCTTGCGGGCGAAAAGCCCATATTGGTGGTGGCATCTGGTGCCAACCGGGTGGATACCGGGAAACTGGAGCGGATCGTGGGGACAGCCGTACGCCGGGCCGATGCCGATACGGTCAAAGCGGTGACCGGGTTTCCGGTGGGCGGTGTACCGCCGGTCGGGCACGCGCAACCCATGACGATTTTTATCGATCAAGACGTTTTGCAGTACGACGTCTTGTATTGTGCCGGGGGAACGCCGCATGCGGTCTTCCCCATTGCGCCGCAGGAGCTGTTACGTATCACGGGGGGACAGGTAGCGGACATTCGGGAAGAAAAGTTCCGGACCTGACAGGGTGACCGGACCGACCGGCGCATATCGGAGCCTGTCCGGCATAGGCATAAGCCGGGGGTGCCGGCATGCGCCGCTTTATTTTTGCCCTCTTCGCACTGCTTTTTTTTCTTCTCATTGTGCTGCCTGTGTTGACGCTGGTTATTGTGCGTCTCGGGAACGGCAGGACTCAAAAAGGCCCCACCCTGGTGGTGTGGCTCACGGAAGAGAACCGGGCGGTCACCATGCCGCTCGACGACTACGTCGCTGGCGTGGTGGCAGCGGAGATACCGGCGGGGTTTGAACTGGAGGCCCTGAAGGCACAGGCGGTGGCAGCCCGCACACTGGCCGTCAGAAG
>CADDZV010000033.1 GCA_902812875.1 Clostridiales bacterium | reverse complement strand
ACCCCGCAAAAGCCGCAAAACCACCTCGCGCTTCCGCTCTGCCGACCATCGCAATATCTCTTCCACCATCTTCCACCCTCCCTGGACTTATACTAGTGCCGTGTCCAGGAAAATCGGGTGCTATAGACACGAAAGCGAGATGGTGACGGTTGTGCCGACAACCCACTGGTAGGGCCCATACATGTCGCCGTATCCGGGAGCGACGGTACCGCTCATTGGGTACGTGGCTTCGAGAGTAACGTTACCTTGGGTGGACACGACCGGAACGCGTGTTGCTGGCCATCTCGTTTTGATAACTCGGGCACCCATAATACATGAGCTGTTGATCGCGGACGCGGGTGGGCTCGTGAGGGCTAACAAGGCCAATGCCACAACCAGCCCACAGCCTGTCCATATTGTCTTCATTGCCATGCCTCCCTGGGGTTAGGCAATCAGCTGCACGTGTACCTCGAACTACCGTCCGAGCCGCGCCATAGCGAGTTGAAGCAGCTGTTCCGCGGACGCGGCACCCTCGATTACGAACTGGCGGTTTGTAGTCCTCGCGATCACCTTGCGCATGCCGGTGCCTATCCCAGGCTCGACGACTGTTATCTCTTCTTTGTTCGGCTGCGTCAGTATGGATTGTGTAACATGCACGTTGGCGCCGTCCCATGCGTAGGTGAAGGTCGCATAGGCGATCTACTTTGGGACTATCCGAGTGGCGAAGGTGCCTGACCCAGACCCGGTCACCGCTACGCTCATTTGCTTAAGTACCGCGTTTGTGGCATGCGCTGTGGTGTTTCGAGAACCTGCGCCAAACTGGATTGGAGATCAGGGTCCACGGGAAACTCAACCACGCGCTTGACCGCAACGATCTGATGTGGACCCGGCGGCATCCGGCCTGTTATGGTCGAGACTACGTGCGGCCACTTGAGCACGGCGAACGCGACGTTCCTGTCTCCGGTCAGCAGGTATGCAGTGCGTAATACGTCGTTGCCGATCTGGGAGAAAAGTTCGCCCAGGGCCTGCCGGTCGCCGCGCTGGCATCGTATCAGCAGATCGGAAGCAGGAGCTCGTGTCTCACCCACTTTTTCCTTCTCCTAAAATACGAGCGCGCATGAGACTAGGAAAACTTGTCGGCGGCGCCATATACGTGGGCCTACTCCTCCTAAAGCACTGGCTTAGCGTCCCAACCGGCAGTAATGATATACTGCCACTGCCCACGAGGGTCTCGAGGTCCGGTCCGAGGGGCTTACGGCTCGCCGGTGACTGCGGTGTATTACGGCGATTTCTAGTGAACCGTTAGGACGGTGTAGCATGGCACCTGTATTTGAGCGTCACCCTCGTAGATATAGGTCGTGACATTGGGCACTATCTCGCCGAGGTTGCCGTCATGGTGATAATGCTCAAGTGGCGGAGTGACCGGTTTTTGAACCAGATACGTGTACGGTCCGGCCCGAGTGCGCGATGTCTGGGCGACTGTCACGTATTTGGTTCCTGGCGGGACCACGATCCGCGAAGCCCCGAGTCGAATTGGACTTTGGGTTGGCGTCTGCGTATCCTGCAAATAAGTGGGCACGTCTGCCAGAGCCAAAGTAACGAACTTACTGGTCGGGGGCTGAAATGGACCGTTGACCAAGGTCACAGTCTGTAGCCCGTAGCTTTGATGATACGTGTCCTGGAAAGTGACTAAAATTCCCGGATAACCATCCATGGAGATTCCAGCCAATGACCAGGAGCTTGCATTCAATGCGGCCTCCAGAAGACCCCCCAGAATCTCTCCGGCCCACGTGTCGCCCGCGATGATGGTCAGCAATGTGCTAGAGACGTAAGTATCGTCAGGCAGGGTGGTACTCGCCGTAAACACGGCGGTGCCACCATTATCCTGTACAATCTCTGAGCTAGTACGAGGTCTGCAAATGCCTTTTTGGCTCGGGTAACGTAAGGTGTTACGTAAGCAGTTTCGTACAACGGGTAGCCCGGCGGACATGTGACAGGCGGGGTTGTGTTCAAGGCCGTTGATATAGCCTTGCCATAGTTTGCTTCGATAGTATTGCGGTGCATATACTTTGCAACCCCTAAACCTATAATTAAGACAACGGCCAATACGATGGCTCCTACAGCAGTTTTCTTAAAATTGTGGTCAAGACGCATGTCGCTTGCTCCTTTACCTCTGCCTATACTGTAATACCACCCAGGCCACGAAAAAGTTCAAAAGAGACCGCCCATGGTAGGATAGGTGAGACAAGAGAAGACTGGGGGAATGCTCATGTCCAATAAAGAGTTGGGGTTCGATACACGGGCGATCCACAGCGGCGGCGACAAAAAAGAGGCCCATGGCGCCCTGAACCCACCTATCTATCAGACCAGCACCTTCGTCTTTGACAGCGTGGCGGAGGCGGAGGACACGTTCTCCTTTCGCAGCGACGGGTACGTGTACACGCGCGGCCGCAACCCCACCCTCACCGTGTTCGAGGAACGCATGGCCGCCCTGGAAGAAGGGGTGGCGGCAGTGTCGTTCGCTTCCGGCATGGCCGCCATCACCTCTGTGCTCCTGTCGTTCTTGCGCCAGGGGGACGAGGTGGTCGCCCACCGCACCCTTTACGGCTCCAGCTACAACGTACTGGCCAACATCCTGCCGGATTACGGGATCAGCACGCATTTTGTCGATCTGACCGAGCCCGCGCGGCTGGCCGCAGCCATCAACGATAAAACCCGCGTGGTCTACTTCGAGACCCCTTCCAACCCCGACCTGAGCCTGGTCGACATAACAGCAATAGCGCAGATCGCCCATGCGGCGGGGGCGAAGGTCGTCGTCGACAACACCATCGCCACGCCGTATTTCCAGCGCCCGCTGGCCCTGGGTGCAGACGTGGTGGTCCACAGCGCTACCAAGTACATCAGCGGGCATGGTGACGTGGTGGCGGGCGTGGCCGTCAGCAACGATCCGGATTATACTCACCGGCTCCGTTTCGGGTACATGGCCGAGTTCGGCGGGGTACTGGCGCCGTTCAATGCCTGGCTGTTGGTGCGGGGGCTGAAGACCCTGGGTCTGCGTATGCGGCAGCACGAGGCCAACGCCCGCCAAGTGGCGGCGTACCTGGCAAGGCATCCCGCTGTTACCCAGGTACTTTATCCGGGCCTGCCGGATTTCCCGCAGCACGACCTGGCCGACCGGCAGATGTCTGGCTACGGAGCCATTGTGAGTTTCGAGGTGCGCGGCGGGGAGCGGGCGGCCAAGGCCGTTATCGATCGGGTACGGCTTGTCACGCTGGCGGTGAGCCTGGGCGACGCGGAGACGCTCATCGAGCATCCGGTCACTATGACCCATCGTGGGTTCCCGCGTGAGGACCTCGCCCGTTACGGCCTCTCACCCGGGTTGATCCGCCTGTCCATCGGACTGGAAAATGCTGAGGATATCATCGCAGATCTGGAGCAAGCCCTCGCAGGAATGTAGCGGCCAGCTCGTAAGCGCAGGCGTTGTCGAGCGGCCCCGGCCCGCAGTGGGCCAGGTAGGCCGGGCTCAAAAGGCCTTGTTGGCGGGCGAGAGCGTAGCTGTCATCTTGGGCCAGCCGCCCGCCCGCAAGTAGCAAGACCATGCGAGCCGCCTGTTCGCCGGTAATCTGGCCTGCCGTTGCGAGGGCGTAAACTTGGCTCACCAGGGCTCTTTCGGCAGGCGTTACGGGTACAGGTTCGGCTACTGGCTCCGACCGGTACAAGGCGAGCCGGCGGCTTTGTATCCACCCTGGTACGATGATGTTGGCGAACCGGAGGCCAGTGGCCGGCTCGGCGAACTGGAGATTGTTGTCGTAGCCGCCCGCCACGAGGCCAAGTTCCAGTAGCGTCCGCGCGGCCGGGTAGGCCCAATGGCCGACGTTCCGGTTGGTGGCATCAGGCGGCCGCAGGTACGCGCCTTGGCGGATGAGTAGCGCCTGCATCCTCGCGACTGTGGACGGATGCCAGATAAAATCCGGGAACAGCACGTTTTCCTGTATTGATACCATGGCGGCGACGCCGGCTGCCTGTCCTTCCACGATGCCCACCGGTACCGTGCGGGCGCTGCCCGCGGCGAGGGAGGTGTAGGAAGCGGATCGGCCTACGACCAGTAGGTTCGGCACTGACGGTGTGACCATGACGCGAAACGGGATGGCATAGGTGTCGGGGGCGCCATAAACTGCACCATAATCGTTGGCACTAGTAGCCTGTACGTCGACGGGATACGACCCGAGGCCGATGCGGTCCGGGAAGTCGCGATTCTCCAGGACGTCAGCCAGGGTAAGCCGGGACTGGCCGATGATGTGCCGGGTTTCCCGGATGTACAGCTCCGGCGGGAAAGACAAAAGGTACGCGTGTTCAAAACCCGGGAAGTTCTTTTTCAAATAGGAAAGGACATAAACCGCCTCTGCTTGGCCCCGGGCCATGCCATTTTCGACGGACTGCGGATCAAGGCCGTTTACACCGAATATCAAAAGCCCGTTGATCAGCACTTCATCCTTGCCCTGGCGCCCAATGTTGAGGCCCCGCAGCCGCGTGATGGGATCGTGCGGCTTGTATCGCTGTCCGATGAGCGGGAACCCCCAGGCTTCAACGCTATTCGCTTTGCTGTAACCGAAAGTGTGCCGGCGGGCGGTTCCCACCACCTGGTTCCAGTCCACGCCGCCGATGTGGAGGATAAGCGTGGCAGCCATGAAACGGCCGGGGCGGCCGATGTCCTGTTCGCCGATAGTGTATGGAACGCCGCTTGCAGCTGCCAAGTCAGCGTCCTGGGTGGCATCGACAAAGCGTCGGGCGTAGAAACTGCGGAGCTGGCCGTTTTGTTCCACCTCTATTCCTGCGAGAAGGCGAACGCCGGGCGGCTCGTTGCGAGGATTAGCCTCCGCGAAAAGGGGACGGACGAGACGTGTGTTGAGCATGGTGGTCAATCCCGGTTGTTGGGCTACCAGTGTCTGGAAGGCAGCCCGGGCTTTGCCCACGTTGAAGGCATCCCCACCCACCAGGCGGTAAAATTCGCTGAAGATGCCGCGGGTGGCCAGTCCGCCCCGGTGGTCGTAATTGATGTCGATCACGTTAAGCATGCCGTATGTCCACAGGCCGCCAAGTCCGTCCCGTCTATCGACCAGGAGGGTACGCAGCCCGTTGCGGGCGGCAGAAATCGCGGCTGCGATGCCTTCCGGCTCTCCTCCTACGACGATTACGTCGTAGACTTCCCGCCCGTCCGGTGGTGGGGTTTGTCCCTCCGTAGCAGCGGCCGGTGCAGCGGCACCTACCATTACGATGGCACAAAGAAATAGCAGGAGGACGGTTAGTCTTCCCCAGTTGTAGTCTTCCATGGATCCGTGGCTCCGTCTCCTTGACGGCTAGGTTTTAGCACTAAGGCAGCGAGCGAAGCGGCCTTGCTGGCCAGCCCGCCATAGAGCAGATCGACGGAGGCGCGGAAGAAACGTGCCTTGCCCGCCGAATACGGGTACCACCACATCTTGGGCTTTCCGGGCTTGTCTGCCACCACCACCTGTGGCGCGGTGAGCTCCAACAAGGCTTCATCTCCGTGGATACGGCCTTGTCCCGAGAGGCCGAACCCTCCCCATGGGCAGCGGATGTCGCCCCAGGTACTGGAGTGGTCGTTGATCATGACCGTACCAGCCCGCAGCCGTCTTGCGACGGCCATACCGTGTTCGGGATCACGGGTCCACACGCTGGCTGAGAGGCCGAACGGAGTGCTGTTGGCAAGGTCAATGGCGTTAGCCTCAGTCTCTGCAGCTACGATGGGTATGAGCGGGCCAAAAGCCTCTTCCTGCCAGAGACGGCTGTCTACGGGTACATCCGCCAGTACCGTCGGCGGGTAGAAGAATCCCGGCCCCGGCGGAATCGCTCCGCCAGCCAGTACATGGCCACCCCTGGCCGCGGCATCCACCACAAAAGCGTGAATGCGCTCGCGTGCCTGGGCGCTGATCAGGGGGCCGATGGCGACCGCGGGATCGCGCCCGCTGCCCATCTTGAGCCCGGATGCCACCTGGACGATCTTGGTAGCCAGGGCGTCGGCCGTTTTGCGTCCCACCACAATGACGCGTTTGACCCCAGAACAGATTTGCCCCGCGTTGGCACACGCGCCCCACACGGCTCCGACCGCGGCCTGGTCGAGGTCGGCGTCTTCCAGGACGATCATGGGGTCGTTGCCGCCCAGTTCGAGAATGGCGGTCTTGCCGTGCGCGGCCATGGCCTGCAACACTTTCATGCCGGCTGCGGTGCCTCCGATGAACACCAGCGTTTCGATGTCCGAGGCGGTCAGGGCCGCGCCGACAGCAGGGCCGCCGGTGACGACGTTGAACACGCCAGGCGGGAAGCCGGCCTTGGCAAAAAGCCGGGCCATGGCCAGGCCAGTGAGTGTGGCCTGCTCGGAAGGCTTCCAGACGACCGTATTGCCGGCTGCAAGCGCCGGGATAATGGCGGCGATGGCGAGCGAGACGGGGAAGTTCCAGGGCGAGATGATGCCTACGGCTCCAAGGGGCACGCGCTCGATCCGGCCCCACTTGCCCCAAAGTGGCGGCTTGAAATGGCGCAAGGTCCGGGGCGCCAGCACCGCCGGGGTGCGGCGGAGGTAATAATCGATGGTTTCGACAGCAGGCATTATGTCGGCCGTCACCGTGTCCACCCGCGTTTTCCCGACTTCGTCTATCATGATGTCGGCGAGTTCATCCTGGTGTACCAGCAACAGATTCCGTAACCGGCGGAGCAGCCGCTCGCGCGCGGTCCAGAGGCTGGCCGCATACGCCGGGAAGGCCTGCCAAGCCGCCGTGACGGCCGCTGTCACCTGCTCCGGGGTGGCCGCGCGGAAGGATCCGATCTTTTCACCGGTAACGGGTGAAATGACGGCAAACTCCTCGTCACCCGGGACCCATTCTCCGTTAATCAGGCATTCGCTTTCGGTACGAAGGATAGTGGACATGGGCTATCGCTCCCTGTCTTGCGCACGCAGCATGCACACGCATCACATGGCGTTTTCTGCACGGTAGCATTACGGCCATATATTACGTCTGGCATTATCAGTATCCTGCTGCAACCCTGTCAGCGGAATAGAAGGTCCGCTACCCACGTTTGTAAGCCACCAGGATAATGCGTCGCTTGACAAAGCCGGGCGCCGGGTTTTCCGCCCATCCGATGCCGGCGAGTTCCTCCGGGGTGGCCTGACGGAGAAGCTCATGTACCTCCAGTCCCTCGGGGCTTTGCGGATCAACAGGATAAAGCCACTTTGGCAGGGGAATAAACTCGCCGGGATTGGTATGGTACGTGATTTCCAGGCCGGCTCCGGTGGCCAACGCCAGCCAGGACTGGTCGTCGAGCGCTTGCACGTGCGTGTGGTCGCGGGCCCATTCGAGCGCGTTGAACAACCGCCCGCCCGGACCGGCCGGTACGGTCATATCCACGACACCCAGGCGACCCCCCGGCTTTAAGACACGAGCCATCTCCGCCAGAGCGGCGGCGGGGCGCGGGAAATGGTGAAACGCCCGGCGGCAGGTGACAAGGTCGAAGGTCCCGTCCAGGAAGGGCAGGGCCATGGCATCACCGGTCAACCAGACGGTGTTTGCCACCTGTTTTTCCCGGGCCAGTTTCTGGGCCTGGGCCAGCATAGCTGCGGTCAGATCGAGCCCGAGCACGGTCATGACCAGCGGGGCGAGGGCGAGGGCTGTGTGACCCGTACCGGTGGCTACGTCCAGGGCGAGTTCGTGGGGCTGCGGCCGGAGGGCCTGCACCAGTTCTTGCAGGTCTTCACCGTGGGCATGGCTCGGATTGGTCGTGTAGGTGGCCGCGTACCTTAAGAAAAAGGGATTACCGGGCCCGTGATCCATTCCTGCCCCTCCCCCCGTTCTTTTTCTGGTACGATTATACAGCAGACACGCCGAGCCGTGCCTGAATCGGTCTTGACGAGGCAGGACAAGGCGCCCGTCGTCGCCAATATTGGCCGCGAAGTAGCAGATAGCCACGGAGGTGGGGACGATGCCGCGCAAAGCTTTGATTATCGTCGACGTACAGAACGACTTCTGCCCGGGCGGGGCGCTGGCGGTACCGGCAGGCGACGAGGTGATCGCCCCGCTCAACCGGTGGGCGGAGCGGTTCAGCACCGAGAGCTGGCCGGTGTTCGCTACGCGGGACTGGCATCCAGCCGATCACGTTTCCTTCCGGGCGCGGGGCGGGCCATGGCCGGCTCACTGTGTGCAAGGTACCCCGGGCGCATCGTGGCATCCGGATCTCCGGCTCCCTCCGGGTACCGTCGTGATTTCCAAAGGGGATCATCCCGACCGCGAGGCCTATTCCGGCTTCGAAGGCACGGACCTTGAGCGGCGGCTCCGCGAGCTCGGTGTCAATGAAGTGTACGTGGGCGGGCTGGCCACGGATTACTGCGTGAAAAACACGGTCCTCGACGCCGTGCGCCGGGGTTTTACCACTTACTTCCTGACGGACGCCTGCCGCGCGGTGAACGTACAGCCTGGCGACGCGGACCGGGCCATCGCTGAGATGGAAGCCGCCGGAGCCCGGCCGATCGCTGGATGACCACTCACACAGTAATCTATATTTGCCTGTCCTCAAGCATAGGGTGACAGGGGCATACCGTGCCCCAGTACGCCCTGCGGGGGGCAGGCAGCATGGCGCTTGCTAAAACAGAACTTCCGTGGCCGGTGAGTTCAGACACCTCGTCACCGCAGGCTGAACGACGGCCGTATCCGATCCTGCTGCATATGGCCATACCCGTCATTGGCCTGATCGCGGCTCTGTTGGTCATCGGCCTGCTAACGGTTGGCTTCTACGCACCGTGGCCGCGAGTGCCGCCCGGTATACGCATTAACGGGATTCCCTTTGGGGGCTGGTCGTTTGATAACCTGGGACATGCCCTGGCAGGCTGGCCCCCTGTTACGAAGACTCTGCGGCTTGTGGCCAGCGATCGTTCTGTGACGGTGGAAGTGCAAGTTGTTCCCGACGTAACGGCTACCGTGGCGTCTGTGCGCGGGTACGCCCGCACTGGCTCGCTTGCGGAGCGCGTGCGGGCCTGGCGGGCATTGCAGCGTGGCGTGGACCTGCCCGTGCGTCATACCCTTGAACCTCGATCCAGAGACCGGGCGATCGACCTGGCCAGGGAGGGTTTCGAACAAGCGCCAGCCGATGCCCGCCTGGTGACGCAGGGTGACGAGGTTACGATCGCACCGGCAGTAGAGGGTAGAGCCGTCAACGTGAAGGAACTGGCAGCTGCGATGGCGGACGCGGTGGCGACAGGGCAGACCACCGTTGAAGTTCCTCTGTTGCCCGTCCCGCCGCTTGTTTCCACCGCGGATATACAGGCCATGGGCGTCAGCACCCTCATGGCACGCTTTGCGACCAGGTTCAACACCGCCCTGGTGGAGCGCAGCCACAACATTGCCTTGGCCGCAAGCATCATCGACGGCACCCTTATTCCTCCAGGGGGACGCTTCTCGTTCAACACGGTAGTGGGGCCGCGCACGGCTGAACGTGGGTTCCAGGAGGCCATGGTGATCCAGGAGGATGCGTTTGTGCCTGGATTGGGCGGCGGCGTATGCCAGGTTTCGTCCACGTTGTACCGGGCAGTGCTGGCGGCGGGTCTCGAGGTGGTGGAACGGCACAACCACAGCCTGCCCGTGGCGTATATTCCTCTCGGGCTGGACGCGACCGTTTCCTACGGTGGTCAGGACCTGGTATTTGTCAATAACACTCCCCATTATGTTCTTTTGAGCATGCAGGTGTCCGCGGACGGGGAGCTTACCGCCCGCGTGTTTGGGGGAATGTCCCCGGAGCCGGTGAATTTCGAGACGGTGACCACCGAAATCGAGGCGCCGCCGGTGCGGTACCTTCCTGACCCTGGTCTCGGGCCGGGGCAGCTGAAGGTGGTTGACAAGGGCCAGTACGGGCGCACCGTGGAGACGTATACGGTTTATCCGGACGGGCGCCGGCGGCTTGTCTCCGTATCGCGGTACCGTCCGCTGCCAGTGCAGGTGCTGGTGGGACCCGGCGGGTAGGAGCGGCCGGCTGCTTGCCGAAATGAACTCGCATGGAAATCATGGTGGATGGCTACAACCTGATCCGGGCGGTGCCCGAGCTCATTGGCCAAGAAATGCGGAGCCTCCAAGACGGCCGGGATTATCTTGTCCGGGAACTGGCAAGCTACGTAGCCCGCAAAAAGCACTCGGTAACGGTTGTCTTCGACGGGCCGGCGGTCAGCCACCAATCTTTTGCCGGGGTAAAGACCGTGTACGCCCCTTCGGCAGACAGCTACATCATCGACCATGCCGGGCCTGGCATGGTGGTGGTTTCATCCGACGTGTGGGTGGCGGAAGAAACTGAACGCAAAGGTGCCACCGCCTGCCCGTCAGATTATTTCTGGCACCGGCTTACCCTCGTGCGTTCCGGACAGGCCGCCGCGGGCCGCGGCCGCACTGGCCCGGGCGGGCGGCGGCTGAGCCGGGCAGAGCGACGCGCCATCAACCGGCGGGCTTCTCTTCTGGACCAGTTGTGAGTTCCGTCTTGTCCTTTTTGGGCGGGGTAATGGCGTCCACGACCAGTTGGAAAACAAAGCCAGCAGCGATGCCCGCCAAGAGGACCACGGCCAGCGATTGCGGTTCCGATGGCAGAAGAAGCTCGGTGAGGGCACCCAGCACAAAGCCCCCGACGGCTGCCAGCACGTAGTCGATGGGCGGGGAGAGCTCGTTTTCCAAAAGGTCAGCTCCCAGCAGCGTTCCTACGCCGGCCGCCATCCCTTCCAAGCCTTTTTGCAGCCAGCGCGGGTTTACCATTCCGACTTCGATGGCCCAGGCCGTCGGCGGGTAGATGTCTGCCATGACTTTTCACCACCGTCCCCAGTCTATGCACGTGATTTTGCGGCTGCCAAATACAAAAAAAGGCCCTGCCGTAGCAGGGCCCGCCAGATGGGGTTACGCAAGGACAGACAAGAAACGTTGGCGATCAGGGTGCCGGGACGCCAGGTGCCCCGGCTTTGGAAGCCGAAAGCCCGGCTACCCGCGCGAGCACCACGCTGGTGAAAGCGTCGATTGTGTGGTGGATCAGCGTGCCCACGCCCACGACCACGCCGGCGTTGTAAAGACTGAAACCGAAAGGAATCACCACCAGGGCTTCGCCCAAGGCGTGTATGGGTGCCGTGACCACTAGTGCCCAGGTGAATGACCAGTGACGCGACTTGATCAGATAGGCGCCTAGTACTGCCCACACGATGTGTACCGCCGCCCGGGCAGCGATCACCGGCGACATGGTGAGCAAGAACCCCAAGGTGGAACCGATGCCCACCATGGCGGCCACGCCCGGTCCGAATATCATGGATAGCATTACCGGGACATGGGCCCCAAGGGTAGCAGAAAAGGGCGGGTAGTACACCTGCAGCCAGCCGCGGAATGCGACCGGGATGAGGATGGCCATGGCGGTCAGAAGAGCACCAATGGTGATGTCACGGGCACGCAAATTGCTCACTCCCTTACGAATGTCTATACAACTGTCATGTTAACACCTGTCTAGACGGCTGACAATACACCTGTGCGAAGGACTTTTGTGACCGCATACAGCGCCTAAACGAGTCGCAATCGAGAAGGCTTAGCGGGAACTCAAAGACGGCTCTTCCAGCAGATAGCCGTGCTCGCGCATGGCTACCCTGGCTTTTTCGAGCGCGTCGCGGCTTTGGGCTTCGATGGTATGAAGGTGTACTCCACCAGTGAGAGAGGACAGAAGCTCCGCCCCGGAGGCGTCGAGCTGTGCCATGAACCGGTCGACATCGCTGCGGCTGGCCAGCATGAGTAGCCCGCGGAGCTCGCCGTAAAGGGGGTGCTCTACGACTACGTCCACGACGCGGACGCCCGCATCGACAAGGCAGTAAAGTTCGTCCTGGGTGTTTTCACGCGTGTGCCTTGACGCGAGGACTGCCCGGTGCGTGGTGGTCACGTTGGGGCTGAACAGGTACCCCTGCGGCGTGGCCACAATTGGGGCGCCGGTGGCACGCAGGATGGCGATGTCTTGTACGATCACCTGCCGACTGACACCGAAAATGCCGGCCAGTTCGGTACCGGTGACCGGCCGGCCGGCGCGTCGCAGATGTCCGACCAGCTGATCCCGCCTTTCCATGCCCACGGCGTTCGACCTCCCGGCGATGGGATGTTCTGGTGGCTCGTCTGTAACGTACCACGAAAACGTTCCGTAAGAAAAGTGCCGGATCCCCTCGGGGGAGGGGATCCGACCAAGTGGACAGCAGAGCTTGAGGCTGCGGTGGCTCGCCCGCATGGTGTCCTGCGTGACGGGCGAGCCAGGGTTCTCAGTCGCCCTGTTCTACTCCTTCCTGAACGTTGTCGGTATCCTGGGCCTGGGAAGATTTTTGCTGCTCGGCCTCCTTGCTCTTATCTTTGCCATCCTGCTTGTCCGACTTATCAGTGGCTAGGACCTGGGAATTGCCGGCGTCTACCTTCACTTCCAGCGTCCCTTGAGCGTCCTTGAGGGTAACTTCGTAGACCAGGTAGCCATTTTCGTCACCCAGGCTGTTGCCGACCACTGCTGCGTTGGGATACGCCGTTAGGGCTGCCTTCTCGGCCTGGGCCGGCGTGATCTTGGCTAGGCTCGCGAGAGCGGCATCGCTTGCCTCGTCACCTGCGGCCTCATTATCCTGGCCTTGGTCATTCTGCTGGCCGAGGGAGATGGACCCGGTGTAGCTTGGCTGCTGCTCATCCTTGTTGTGATCGGTTTGGGTTGTCGCGGTGCTTGGGACGGCTGTTGTGGTTACCGGGGCCGGAGCGGCAAAACCCGTGGCAGCATGGTACCCGACGAACACCAGTCCCCCGATCAGAAGCGGTACTCCGATCCGTATTAACAACCTGGAAATCTTCACTATCGTCTCCCCCTTTTAGGTTTTCAGAGCCGGCCGGCTCCGTTCGCCTTTTTTGTAAGAGAGGGGGATTAAGGTAGCGTTATCGGCTGGTTAGATTTGACTAATGTGGTCAGGAGTCACGACCAGTGGATGCCTGATAGCACGGCAGAGTGACCGTAAATACAGAGCCGTGTCCCGGGACGCTTTCCACCGCGATGCTTCCCCCGTGGGCACGAGCGACGGCCATAGCGATTGCCAGTCCCAATCCCGTGCCGCCCATGCTGCGTGCCCGGGCCTTGTCGACACGATAGAAACGGTCAAAGATGCGCGGCAGGTGTTCAGGCGGTATGCCCGGTCCAGTATCTGCCACACTGACCTGCACGGCGCTGCCGGTGACCTGGGAACTGACGGTCACTGTTCCACCCGCGGGGGTGTACTTGACCGCGTTGTCAATGAGATTGATGAACAGCTGAGTAAGTTGGGTCTGATCTCCGCGGAGCGAAACCTGCGGGTTGTCGGTCAGCTGCAGGAGTATGTCATGCTGAGCGGCCAACGCCATTAATTGCTGTACTACTGCATCCAGAATATCGGCCAGATTGACGATTTCTGCGGCGGCAGGTGCCGGGGCAGCATCCGCCCTAGCCAGGAACATCAGCTGCGATACCAAGTGCCCGAGATGTTCAGCTTCTTCCCGAATAATCCTCAGGGTCTCGGTGTACTCCTGACGTGAACGCGGTCTGGCCAGGGCCGCTTCGGCCTGGGCGCGGATAGCGGCGACCGGAGTGCGCAGTTCATGCGAGGCATCGGCAGTGAATTGTTTTTGCCTGGAGAAGGCCTGCTCCAGGCGGCTGAGCATGTCATCGAAAGTGGAAGCCAGCCGTCCCACCTCATCGTCTGCCGGTAACGGGCCAATCCGCTGGGCTAAGTCGCTTTCCCCAATGGACTGGGCGGTCTTGATAATGCGGCTGATGGGCAAAAGGCCGGCGCGAGCAATCGCGTACCCACCCAGGGCTGCTGCCGCCAGCACCAGTGGTGTAGCAGCCATGATCAGTCCTAACAGGCGGTGTAGGGCCTCGTAAACCGGCTCCAGCGATCGTTCGACCTGCAGGTACCCCACTGTGTGACTTTCGTCCTTTAGGGGCACAACCGTTGCCAGCCACTTCTCCTCGTCAGCCCCGATCAGCACAACCGGTGCCGCCGTGGGCTTGGTCGGCAGCACGGTCGGGTCGAGGCCTGGAGGCAGGCGGGCTTCCAGAGCATGGCCCTGGGCGTCATATATCTGCACGAAGGCTCCCGGCGGCAACGTGGAGGAATCCGGCACCTGCAGTGAGTTTTCATGCCACTCCACCGCCGCGGCGACCTCCGAGGCCTGTGCCATGAGGATGGTGCGCTGGTCAGCCAAAAGCCCGTTCGCTAGCTCCTGATACAAGAAAAAGCTGAGGCTGGCCAATACAACTGCCACCAGCAGCACGTACATAATGACCAACTTGGCCGTTATGGTTAGGCGCGGCCACAGCTTGTGCAAAATGGTCATGAGTCGACCGCCCGTAAACGGTAACCGGCGCCGCGGATAGTTTCGATCAGTTTAGGCTCAAAATCGTCGTCGATCTTCCGCCGCAAATAGCGGATGTAGACGTCCACTATGTTCGAAAGGCCCGAAAAATCATAGTCCCATACATGTTCACTGATCTGGGCCCGGGTGAGGACGTGCCCACGGTTGCGGAGCAGGTACTCGAGCAGGGCGTATTCCTTGTTCGTAAGTGTGATTTCAACACCGCCCCGTTGCACCCGGCGGGTGACGGTATCGAGTTCCAGATCAGCCGAGCGGAGCTTGACCTGGCGGGGCTGGACTTGTTCCCGCCGGAGAATGGCACGCAGACGGGCCAAAAGCTCGTCGAAGGCAAACGGCTTGGTCAGGTAGTCGTCGGCGCCCGTGTCCAGGGTTTTTACCTTGTCAGAAAGACCGTCGCGGGCGGTGAGCACCAATACCGGCGTCGTGTCACCCTGGGAGCGCAGCCGGCGGAGGACCGTCGCACCGTCCAATACCGGCAGCATCAGATCGAGCACGATGGCGTCGTAGTTGGTGCCGCTCGTAAATGCCAGGGCTTCTTCACCGTCGGCGGCCAGGTCAACGCTGTAGTTGTTTTCTTTGAGGTGGCGTCGAATGGCATCTGCCAGATGAGGCTCATCTTCTACGACCAAAATGCGCATCGAACGTGGGACCTCCTTGTGGAATATCTCCTCCAGCACTGTAGCCGTCAGGTATTAGAAAGTCATGAAAAGGGTGTGCTGAGGTGGTGGCTTTCATAAGTACTTCCTGGAGTACGTTCCGGATGGCAACAGTATGCTACAATTGCAGATGATAATCAATATCATTAAGAAGCAGGCGGTGAGGTATGCGAAAGTTTGCTGGGGGAAAGCGTTGGCGGCACCGCACGCTCTGTGACCTGCGTCCAGGCGAGCGCGGGGTGGTGGTCGCCGTGCGCGGCCAGGGGCCTATCCGCCGCCGGCTTTTGGATATGGGCATGACGCCTGGTACGGTTGTGCAGGTGGTGAGGGTGGCGCCCCTGGGCGATCCTGTGCAGGTAACCTGCAAGGGCACCGCTCTTGCCATCCGGCGGTCGGAGGGAGAGCAGGTGGAGATCAGATGAGTTGCCATACGGTGGTGGCGGCGCCGCACCACGGAGAGGGTGGGGATACCGGAGGTTCGTCGGGACCGCGGGAGGCGGGGCCGGTCCTGCGGGTTGCCCTGGCGGGGAACCCGAACGTCGGCAAGACGAGCCTGTTCAACCGGCTGACGGGGGCGCGCCAGCAGGTCGGAAACTGGCCCGGCAAGACCGTGGTGCGGGTGGAAGGCTTGTGCCAGGCTGGGGATACGTATATTCACGTGGTTGATCTGCCGGGCACATACAGTTTGTCGGCTTACTCCATGGAAGAAGAGGTGGCGCGCGACTACATAGTGTCCTCGGAGCCGGACGTCGTGGTAGCGGTAGTGGATGCCACCAACCTGGAGCGAAACCTGTATCTGGTTCTGCAGGTGCTTGAGCTCACCCCACGGGTGGTCGTGGCCCTGACCATGATGGACGTGGCCCGATCCGAGAAACTGGGGGTGGACGTGGACCTTTTGGGGACCCTTTTGGGGGTACCGGTCGTTTCTGTGTACCCGCGGGATGCCAAAAGCCTCGACCACCTGAAATCGGTAATCGTGGACGTAGGCACGGGCAGAGAAGCGACACACCCGTTCCGTGTGCAGTACGGGCCGTCGGCGGGTGGTCCCGCTGACCGGGAGCTACTGGAAGCCCAGGCACGTTACGAAGCGGTGGCGACCATTGCCCGTCAGGTCCTGCACGAGCGTCCGCGCCACAGACTAACACAGGCGCTCGATGAGATCGTCCTGCACCGGGTGTTCGGCCTGCCAATCTTGGCGGTTTTGGCCGCCGCTCTATTCTTCGTTACCTTCAATGTCAGTGCCCCGGCCGTGGATCTCTTGAACAGCTTGTTTGGGTTTTGGGGCACGAGGCTGCAGGCAGGGGTTCATTGGCTTGGGCTGCCCGCCTGGGTCGGAGGCTTTCTGGCCAATGGCATGCTGGGCGGGGTTGGTTCGGTCCTGGCCTTTTTCCCGCTGATGACGGTTTTCTTTTTCCTCTACGCCTTTTTGCAGGACAGCGGCTATCTGGCGCGGGCAGCGTTTCTCACCGACCGCCTTTTGCGGGCGATGGGCCTCGGCGGTCGGGTGTTTTTCAGCCTCCTTACGGGGTACGGGTGCAATGTGCCTGGCGTCTTTGCCACCCGGATCGCCGGCAACGAGCGGGAGCGTGAAGCGGCGATCCTGGTCAGCCCGTTTGTGCCGTGTGCGGCCCGTCTGGGTGTGATGACGTTTTTCACGGCCGCGTTTTTCCCTGGCACCCGGGGGGCGCTGGTGCTCCTGGGGTTATTGGCATTGGACATTTTGGTGATCGCGGCGGCGGGGGTGCTTTTGCAACGGGTGTGGCTGCGGGGCGAGCCGGCACCGTTCGTGCTGGAGCTGCCGCCATACCGCTGGCCCGAGTGGCAGAGCCTTTTGACGGCCACCTGGACGCAGCTTTCCGCGTTCCTGGAGAAGGCCGGCACCGTCATCGTAGCTGCGTCCGCTGCGGTCTGGCTTTTCACGAACATCCCATATGGCGTTCCGGTGGAGCACACCGTGGCCGGGGCGGTCGGACGCCTATTGGCTCCGGCCGGTGCCGTACTCGGCCTGAACTGGCAACTGATGCTGGCACTCCTGGTCGGGGTAGTGGCCAAAGAGACCGCTCTTTCCACGTTAGGCGTAATCTTCCATGCCGGGAGCGGCGCACCCTTGGCTGGCGTCCTCACACACGTAATTTCGCCGCTCCAGGCCGTTACTTTTCTCGCCGTGTACATGGTCTATTCGCCCTGTGTTCCAACCATGACGGCCATGCGCCGCGAACTCGGGTCGTGGCGGTGGGTGGTGGGGGGTGTCGCCTTGACCCTGGGGATGGCCTTGGCGACAGGTCTGCTCGTGCAGGCGGCGGGACGGCTCGCAGGATGGGGGCTCTAGAATGCTGGAGAGCATTCTTTCGCGCCTGGCCCGCGGCGGCATGATCGAGTACCAGACCCTGGCCGGTGAGCTTGGCGTCTCGCAGGGGCTTTTGGAGGTGGCCCTGCGGGAGCTGGAGAAACTCGGATATGTGGCCGGGCTACCCATGATGGCGGGTGGGTTCTGCCAGTCTTGTCCGGCGGCGAGGGGCTGCCGCCAGGCATGCCGCCTTGAGCCTGCCGCAAAGCCCGTGACCATGTGGGTGCTGACCGAAAAGGGGCGGCGGCATCTTTCCCAGGCCCGATCTTCTTCGCAGGCCTGAGGTACAGTCCGAGCACGAACATGTTTTGCCGAACGCGAGGAGGTATGACCATTGCCGCGGCGTGTGTGGGTTGCCCTGTCGTTAGTGTTGGCTTTCGCCCTGGTGATTTCAGGCGTCACGTTGGCTTCGTCGCTGCCGGTGATTTACGTGAACGGTCGTCCCCTCACCGGTGCCCAGGTGATCCTAAAGGACGGAGTGACATATGTACCGCTCCGTGCGGTGGCGGAGAACCTGGGGGCCACGGTGGACTATCAAAACGGCCGGATCGACATCACCACCACTTCGCCGGATACCCAGTG
>CADDZV010000032.1 GCA_902812875.1 Clostridiales bacterium | reverse complement strand
GTCGTGGGGGGTAGTGGGGTTTGTGGTGCTCTTGTACGTGCTATCGAGCGTGATCTGGAGCGTGCAGGTGACGGGCACCACGAGCCTCGACCCGGCCGTGATCAAGGCGGCGGCGTATGCGAACGGGCTCCGACCCGGCACGTGGAAATTCGGGCTGGACCTGCCGGAGATCAACCGGGAGATACTGCTGGCGATCCCCCAGCTTGCGTGGGCAGCAGTGGAAATCCGCGGTGGTGTGGCCATTGTGCACGTGCTGGAGCGGGCCACTGTCCCACCGCAGCTCTTGGCCGACTATGACCAGCCGGCCGACCTGGTGGCGGACAAGCCGGCGGTCATCGAAGAGATTATCACAGCGATGGGCACGCCCATGGTGAAAAAAGGCGACGTGGTTACCCCGGGGCAGGTGCTGATCAAGGGCATGGTTGGCCAGAACCTTTACGACCAGTGGGCGAAGGGCTGGCTCGGGGCGGTGCCGGCACCGGTGCCAGTGCCGGTGCGGGCCCAGGGCATCGTGCGCGGGCGAGTGTGGCGCGTCTGGACCGTGTATATCCCTTTTGTGCGCCGACAAAGCTACCTCACCGGCCGCATCGCGCGCGAATATTTGCTTAATATCCGAGGACATAAGTTTATAATAAAAGCGACACATGGCACGGGATTTGAACGTTTTGTACAGGAGGAGCACAAACTGGGATTGGCGGGCGGCAGGAATAGTGACCCGCCGATCGAACTGACCATAATTACTTACCGGGAGCTGGCCATCCGCGAGCAACAGATCAGTCAAGAGGAGGCACAGGCACAGGCCGAGCGCCTGGCAGAGACGATGGCAGCGGTGAGCATCGGGCCGGACGCCAGAATCGTGAGGATGGACGTGCGGCCGGGCGGGCAGGATCGCACTGGTGCGAAGTATGAGATATCAATCGAGACGGTAGAATCCCTCGGGGTGCTCCAGACACATTCTTCGCCGTAGAAAACGCTCAGGAACGGACGAAAAGTTGCCTGCAGGAAGGTGGCATGAAAGTTGGGCGATGTGCCCCAGAGCGTCCAGGAAAACATTCACATACCTGATAACGACGAGGCATTATATCTTTTCGGACAGTATGATGAAAATCTCAAACTCATCGAGCAGCATTTCGCCGTGCGGTTGTTCACCCGCGGCAACGAGGTTACGGTCACCGGCCCCGAAACCGAAGTCAGGCGTGTAACTTTTCTTTTGCAGCGGCTGATGTCTTTGGCCGGCCGGGGGCCGGTCTCGGCCCAGGACGTTTTTCTGGCAATCCGCCAGGTGCGCGCCGACGACGCGCCCGCCGCGGACGACGGCTACGAACCGGTGGTCATTTCGGCCCGCGGCCGGCCCATCCGTCCCAAGACGCCCGGGCAGAAAGCGTACGTCACGGCCATGGCTACGCACGGACTGGTGTTCGGGATCGGCCCCGCCGGCACAGGAAAAACCTACTTGGCGGTGGCCATGGCGATCGCGGCCTTCAAGGACCACAAGGTAAGCCGCATCATTCTCACCCGCCCGGCAGTGGAAGCCGGCGAGCGCCTTGGTTTTTTGCCCGGCGACTTGCAGGAAAAGGTAGACCCCTACCTGCGGCCCTTGTATGACGCCCTATGGGATGTGCTGGGGATCGACGCCTTCCGTCGGTTTGTGGACAAAGGCCTGATCGAGATTGCCCCGCTGGCCTACATGCGCGGCCGGACCCTCGACGATTCTTTCATTATCCTTGACGAAGCCCAGAACACCACGCCCGAGCAGATGAAGATGTTTCTTACCAGGCTCGGTTTTGGTTCCCGCGCGGTCGTCACCGGTGACATCACGCAGGCCGACCTCCCGCCCGGCCGCACCTCGGGACTGGAAGACGCCATGGTGGTGCTGCGGGGCGTGCCGGGCATTTCGTTTATATACCTCACGGACCGTGACGTGGTACGCCATGAGCTCGTGCAGAAGATCATCAAGGCGTACGAGGCCCACGAAGCACGGTATCGCGAGAATAGCGAAGGGGGACGCGGGTGAAAAACCGGCAGGCCACGGCCAAAGCCCCCTTTTGGCGGCGGATCTTGAGCAGCGCGGCTTGGCACAATCGTATCGCCATGGCCGTTTTGTTTGCGGTGGTGTTGGCTGTCGAGTTGGTGGTGGCGGTCACCCCCACCAGGGTGGACGTGGTGGCGGGACAGCTGGCTCCACGTACCATCCGGGCGCCGCGGGAGATCGTGGACCGCGTCGCGACAGAAGCCTTGCAACAGCAGGCGGCCGATGCCGTAAAGCCCGTTTTTGACAAAGATACGGCCGCCGTGGACCGCTCGGTGCAGCAGGTGGACCAGATATTCAATCTGGTGCGGGCGGCCCAGAAAAGCCCCCGCACCACGGCTGCCGCCAACCTACACGCTGAATTACTGGCTTCCTGGCCCGGGCTCGACATTCCTGAGTCGGTACTGGTGAGGGTTTTGGCGGCCAGTACCACGGCCCTGGACGGTCTGGAAGGCGATTGCCAACAGATTGTCCGGTCTGCCATGGACGCCGGTATCCAGCAGGAATCCCTGGCGACTTTCCAGTCGGCGGTCATTGCCCAGGCCGGCAAACTCGATTACAACCACGATCTGCAGTACTTTGCCGGCCAGGTGGCGGCCACGGTGCTGGTGCCGAACATGATCTACAACGATGCTGCTACTCAGGCCCGCAAGCAGGAGGCCAGGGAAGCCGTGCCGCCAGTGCGGGTGCTCAAGGGGCAAGTGGTGATCGAACAGGGCACGCCCGTCACCGAGCACCAGCTGGCCGTCCTGCAGGATCTCGGGCTGTTACGGAGTGCCACCTATTACCGTTCGGTGGCAGGAACGGTGGTCCTGGCTTTCCTGATCGTGGCGGCGGCGGCCTTATACCTTTCCCGTTTTGAAACGGCGATTTTTCAAAGCAGGCGGCGGCTGGCCCTTCTCGGCACCGTGAGCGTGTTCACAGTGCTGGTGGGCGTGGTCTTGGCCCGTGTCTCGGGGTATCTCGTACCGGTGGCCATGGGCACGATGCTCGTCGCCACCCTGCTGTCCTTGCGCGTGGCCGCCTTTACGGCGTTTCTGCTGGCCCTGCCCGTCGGCGCCATGATGAACTTCGAATTTGCCCCCGTGCTGGTGGCGGTGATGGGCGGTCTCGCGGGCGTGTTCAGCATCGGCCGGGTGGGCCGGCGTTCCGACATCTCCCGGGCCGGTCTCGTGGTGGCATTTGCGAACGTGGCCGTCATCACCACCGTGTATCTGGTCACCGGTGTGCCGCTTGGCACCGCGGCCAGCGCCATGGATCTGATGTGGGGGTTCGTCAACGGTGTCATGTCGGCCGTGCTGACGTTTGGCCTTTTGCCCTATTTCGAAAACGTATTTGGCGTGGTTACGGCCATGCGGCTGATGGAACTGGCCAACCCGAACCAGCCGCTTTTGCGCCGGCTCTTATTGGAAGCCCCGGGCACCTACCACCACAGCATCATGGTGGCGAACCTGGCCGAGGCGGCGGTGGAGGCCACCGGCGGCGACTCGCTTCTGGCACGGGTAGGGGCCTATTATCATGACGTGGGGAAAATCAAACGCCCCATGTATTTTGTGGACAACCAATTCGGCGGCATTAATCCCCACGATGATATTTCTCCAGTGCTGTCGGCCCTGATCATCACCAGCCACGTGCGGGATGGTGTGGAACTGGCCAAGGAGTACAAACTTCCTGAACCCGTCATCGACTTCATCCAGCAACACCACGGCACCACGATGGCCGGCTACTTTTTCAAGAAGGCTGAGTCTATGGGCATGGGCCCAAATCTGCACCCGGAGGATTTCCACTACGTCGGGCCGATACCACAGACCCGCGAAGTGGCGGCGGTTATGCTGGCCGATGCTTGTGAGGCCGTGGTCCGCTCGCTCAAGGACCCGACGCCGGCCAAGGTGGAGGCGGCCGTCCAGAAGGTCATCCAGGAGCGGCTTTTGGAGGGCCAGCTCGACCAGTGCGACCTGACCTTGCGGGAGCTGCACATCATGGCGGAAACGTTTTCCCGCATGCTGGCGGGCATGTTCCACGCCCGCGTGGACTACCAGGAAAGCCTGCGGGCGCTGACCGAACGGGCCCACGGCGCCTTGCCGGAACCCCCGGCGCCGCCGGCGGCAGAAAAACCTGGAGGCTGAGCATTTTGCCTTGTCTTTTGAACGTGGAAGAAGCGGTCATACCGGTCGATGATGCTTTGGCGAGCCTGGTCACTAGGGCTGTCGAGCATGCCCTGGCCACCGTCCGTCCGGGCCCGCTGCTAAAAGGTGTGCTCCCGGATGAGTGCCTTGTTCCGGGCGCGTTGGCCGGCTGGCAGGTGAGTGTGACCCTCGTCGATGATGAAGCCATCGCCGAATTGAACGAAACCTGGCTCGGTCATGCCGGTCCCACGGACGTGATATCGTTTTCGCAGCTGGAGGGCGAAGCGTTTGATGCTTCGCTTCCTGCCGAGGCACGGCTTTTGGGCGACGTCGTAGTGTCGGTGGAGACTGCGAAACGCCAGTCCGCTGAGTACGGCCATGCCTGGGAATGGGAACTGGCTTTTTTGGCCGTGCATGGGGTGCTGCACCTGCTGGGGTACGACGACCATGAGGAAGCCGACCGCGGGATGATGATCGATATGCAGGAAAAGATTGTGTCGCAAGTATCGTCTTTTTGATATGCCCGTGTCACCGAAGACCACCCACAACCCAGACCGGAGTCGGCAGACGGATTTCCGGCAGCGGAGCCTGCTCGCCGCCATCACAGATGCCGCCCGTGGCTTCTGGGGAGTCTGGCTGACCGAACGGAGCATGCGGATTCACGTGGTTTTGGGCTCCGGGGTGGTGCTGGCCGGAATCGTCACCGGGCTGCAACCGGCAGAATGGGTGGCAGTGAGCTCGGCGATCGCGGCGGTCGTGTTCGCGGAGATCTTCAACACGGCCGTGGAAGCGGCGGTAGACCTGGCCTCTCCCCGCTACCATCCGCTGGCTGGGCGGGCGAAAGACACGGCGGCGGCGGCTGTCTTCACGGCCGCCCTGTATGCGATAGGCGTAGGCTTAGTGGTGTTTGGTTCTCATCGTGCTTTGTGGCTGGACCCGGCTGAGCTGCGGGCGGCTTGGCACACGCACCGGCTGGCCGCGGCGGCCATGGCAACGCTGACCGCGGCCTTGGCACTGGCTGGCACGTTTGTGCCGCGGGGCCAATGGCCGCAGAAGCCACGGTCAAGGTGAGGGGGATGGGGTTTTTGTTTTGGACGCGTCTTCGCAACTACCTTATCACCGGCCTCATCGTGATTTTGCCTGTTTTTGTTACGGCGTGGGTACTTCTGGCCATTTTCCGCTTCTGGGATGGCCTGGCGGGGCGCTATCTGGGCGAGGTGCTGGCGGACTACCATATGCCCGCCATACCGGGCTTGGGTGTTCTGCTGACCCTGATCCTGCTTCTTATTGTCGGGATGCTTTCCACCAACATGATTGGGCGGCGTCTGATCGCCTGGACGGACACATTCTTTGCCCGTGTGCCGGTGGCGCGGACTTTATACACATCTACCAAGCAGATGGTAGACGCCGTCATCCGCCCGGACCAGCGGGCCTTCCAGCAGGTCGTACTGGTCGAATACCCGCGGCGCGGTGTCTACAGCGTTGGGTTCATCACTGGTGAGGTCCCGCAAGACAAAATCACAGGCCTGCCGTCGGATATGGTGGAGGTGTTTGTGCCCAGTACGCCCAATCCTACTACCGGATGGTTCCTGATGGTTCCCCGGGACGACATCATCATGGTGGATATGAGTGTCGAGGATGGTATGAAGCTGATCGTGTCGGCCGGTGTGCTCGGTCCGAACGGTCGCAATCACAGCCAAGGCAGGCCGACAGGGGGCCAGTGAGCGTGGAATCGCGTGGAGGGAAGGCTTTCGTTCTGGTGGTGGCGGTGTTGTTGGTGGGCGGACTGGGGTTTTTGGCCTACCATGCCTGGGCTCCGCGAACGCTGCCCCCGCCGGGGACCACCACGGACAATCAGGCACCACCTTCGCCACCGCCCGTCCTGGATCCGTACACGGGTTTGCCCGTGGCGTCGGCGAGCCAGATCGACCGGCGGCCGCTCGCGGTGATGATCGACAACCAGAAGGACGCCCGCCCCCAGTCGGGACTGGACAAGGCCGAAATTGTGTATGAAGTGGTTGTGGAGGGTGGCATTACCCGGTTCATGGCTGTTTACCTTGCCACCGAGGTGAGTGAGATCGGACCGGTCCGCAGTGCCCGCCATTACTTCCTGGATCTGGCCCTTGGCATCAACGCCATTTACGTGCACGCCGGCGAAAGCCCCCAGGCCCTCGAGCAAATGCCGGCCCTCGGGGTGGACCAGCTGGACGAGCTCGTCAACGGGCAGTATTTCTGGCTTTCTCCCGAACGGAAAAGGCCGCACGCCACCTACACCAGCACAAGCCTTTTGCGTAAAGGCGAAGCCAATCGCCACTTTGCGGACAATGGCACGGCACCACAGCCTTTGTGGAATTTTGCTGACGACCCGTTTGCCGGGCGTTCGGATGCCAAGCCGGCCAACACTGTCCTTTTGACCTACCCGGGTTACGTGCATTATTCGATTTTGTGGCAGTTCGATCCCGCGAGCAGCACTTATATGCGGTTCAACGACGGCCGGCCGCAAACGGACAAGCCGACCGGCAAACAGCTCGGGGCCACCAACATTATCGTGCAATACGTTCCTGCCCACCGCATCCCCGGTGACCAGGCCCTGCGCATGGACATGACCATGACTGGCCAGGGGCAGGCCGTGTTTATTTCCGGCGGCCGGGCGGTGGCAGGCACGTGGAAAAAGGCTACGCGGGAAGCACCGGTGAAGTACTTTTTCGCGGATGGTACGCCCTTGGCTCTGCATCCGGGGAACACGTGGGTGGAGATCATCGATCCTAGTGCCCCGGCGTCTCTGGGAGACTGATACCGCGAAAGGCGAAAAGCCGCAGTCGACCCTGTGGGGGGAGAGCTTTGTCGGAAACGCAAGACCAGCACCGCCTTTTGGAAATCGCCCGCGAAGCGATGACAAAGGCGTATGCTCCCTACTCCGGGTTCCGGGTGGGGGCAGCCCTTTTGGCGCGTGACGGCCGGGTTTTCACCGGCTGCAACATCGAGAATGCATCCTACGGCCTGACGAATTGTGCCGAGCGGACCGCCATCTTCAAGGCCGTTTCGGAAGGGGTCCGGGAATTAGCTGCCATAGCGGTGGTGGTGGACAGGGACACCTGGGCCTTGCCGTGCGGGGCATGCCGGCAGGTGATGGCCGAATTTGCCCCGGATCTCACGCTGTATTTGGCGGGCCCCGGCGGCCAGAGCCGCACGGTAAAACTGGCGGAGCTGTTGCCCATGTCTTTTGGTAGGGCGGATTTGCAAGGGAGTGGTAGCGATGGCTGTTGACACCCATGGCTGGGACAGGGCGAGCCTGGCGAAACGGATCGAACATACCTTGCTGAAGCCGCAGGCGACGCCGGCCGAAGTGGAGCGGCTGTGCGACGAGGCCAAGGCATATGGCTTTGGAGCGGTGGTGGTGAATCCCTGGCACGTGCGGGCGGCCGCGCGTGCCTTGGCCGGAACCGGGATCGCGGTGGCTACGGTGGTGGGGTTTCCGTTAGGGGCCACCACGACCGGCACCAAGGTGTACGAGACCATCGAGGCGGTCCAGGCGGGGGCCACGCATGTCGACATGGTGATGAATATCGGGGCCCTCAAGACGGGCATGGTGGATGAGGTGCAGCGTGACATTGCCGCGGTGGTGGCGGCGGCACGCGGGGCCGGCGTCCCCGGGCCGGTGGTCGTGAAAGTGATTCTCGAGACGGGGCTGCTCACGGACGAGGAAAAGGTTTTGGCCTGCCGGCTGGCCCGGGCGGCTGGGGCGGACTACGTCAAGACCGCGACCGGTTTTGGTCCCGGCGGGGCCACGGTGGAAGATGTGCGGCTTATGCGCGCCGCGGTGGGTTCGGAGATGGGTGTGAAGGCCGCGGGCGGCATCCGTACTGGCGCCCAGGCCTTGGCGATGCTGGCGGCGGGCGCCGACCGGCTTGGGGCCAGTGCCGGCGTGGCTATCGTGGAGGAACTATGGCCCTCTACCGCACCGAAGGCATAGTCCTGCGGGTGCGTGATTTGGGTGATGCCGACCGCATCCTGGAAATCCTGACGCGCCAGGGCGGTCGGGTGGACGCCGTAGCACACGGAGCACGCCGGCCCCGGGCCAAGCTCGCAGGGGTGAGCCAGACCTTCACCCATGCCAGGTTCTTGTTGTGGAGCGGTCGCGAGCTCGCGACGGTGAGCCAGGCAGAGATCGTGTACTCCTATCCCGCTTTGTACGAGGATCTGGATCGCTTTGCCATGGCTTCCTATATGGCGGAACTGGCGGAGGTGGTCAGCCGCCCCGGGGCAAGCCAGGGCGGGCTTTTCGAACTTTTGTCTGCGGGATTGGCACTCGTGGCGGGAATCGACCGCCCCCTGGTCGATGCGGCTGCCCGCTTTTATGAACTCAACCTTTTGCGGGTGCTCGGCATGGCCCCGCGGTTCGACCGGTGCGTTGGCTGCGGGTCTGTGGCAGTGGCGGGATTCAGCGCCGCCATGGGCGGTGTGCTGTGCGACGGCTGCCTGGGCCGCGATCCCCAGGCGGTGGCGCTGAGCCCGGCCACGGCAGCCCTGGCCCGCCATCTTCTCGCACGCGGGGCAGCTGGCCTCGCGGGGCTCACGCCCGAGCGGCGATCCGTCGACGAGCTCGGGGCCGTTCTGGCTGGTTTTCTTGCCTATCAGCTTGGCTTTGTGCCGAAGACGCCGCGTGTGGTACGACAGCTCCGCTCGTAGTCCCGGCGGGTGAATTTTGCCTCTAGGCGTTTTCGCCCGCCAGGTGCAAAGCGATTTCGGCCGCCAGGCGGGCGTTATTCTTGACCAGGGCCAAGTTGGCTTGCACACTCTTTCCACCAGTGAGTTCTTCCAGCCGTGCCAGCAGGAACGGTGTGAGTGCCTTTCCTCGCACGCCTTGTTTTTCCGCCTGCGCCACGGCCTTTTCAATCTCCCGACCGATGAATTCCGGGTCGAGCTCATCCGTGGCCGGGATCGGGTTTCCGATCACCACGCCGCCCTGCAGCCCGAGGTCCCATTTTATCTGCAGGGCACGGGCGATCTCGCCCGGATCGTCGAAACGGTAGTCCACCGGCAAGCCGCTATTGCGTGTGTAGAAAGCGGGGAAAACATCGGTACGGTATCCCCAGACGGGCACGCCCATGGTCTCAAGGTACTCGAGCGTCAGCGGAAGATCCAGAATGGCCTTGGCCCCGGCGCATACCACTGCCACGGAGGTGCGGGCCAGTTCGGTCAGGTCGGCGGAAATGTCGAAGGTGGTGCTGGCGCCGCGGTGGACGCCGCCGATGCCGCCGGTCGCGAAAACGCGGATGCCGGCCAGCCGGGCGGCGATCATGGTGGCGGACACTGTCGTGGCCGCCGCCAGTCCCTTGGCCAGGACGGCAGGCAGGTCGCGGCGGCTGGCCTTTTGCATGTCCTTTGCGGTGGAAAGGAATTCGAGTGCGGGCCGGTCGAGTCCCACCCTGATCTTTCCGTCCAGCACGGCCACGGTGGCTGGGCAGGCCCCGGCCTGCCTCACGATTTCCTCCAGGGCGAGGGCCGTTTCCAGGTTGGCGGGATACGGCAGGCCATGGGAAATAATGGTTGATTCCAGGGCCACCACCGGGCGGTTAGCCCCGAGGGCGGTTTGAACTTCATCCGCTATGACCAGGTACGGGTTCACGATTGCTGTCATCTCCATGTCGGGTTTACGGTTCTCCCGCAGAGAGGGGTTCTTCCTCCGCGGACGGTTTTCCCTCAACCAAGCGGCCGATCGCGGCTGCCGACATCTGGGGGCTGACCGTGGTGGTGGCGGCCACGGTCAGCCGGGCAGCGGCCAAGCCGTAACGGGCGGCGGTGATGGTGTCTGATCCGTGGTAAAGGCCATACACAAAGCCGGCCGCGAATGCATCACCGGCACCCGTGACATCCACGACGGGACCGGGGTAGGCTGCCAGCCGAGTCCCAGCCGGGGTCCCGCCGGCCTGTCTTGCAAGAACGAAAACGCCGGCCGGACCGAGCGTCACGAGTACAGCCCGCGGCCCCGCGGCCAGCAGCGCCGCCGCCTCGTCCACAATGCCGTCGCTTTGCTTGTCAGCTATGCCGGCCACGTCCGACGGGCCACGGACCAAGACGGTGAGTTCGTGCCGGTTCGCGATGAGGTAATCGACGCCCGCCAGATAAGGCACCAGGCGCACTGCCTTTTCCACCGATACCGGCAGCGCTACCACCGGCACCTTCGCAGCGCGGGCCGTTGCAAGTACGTAAGCCAGGGCTTCCTCTTCCAGGTTGGCGTCCACCACCACCAGCCGGGCGCGTCGGATGGTGCGTTCCTGCGAGTTCAGGTAGAAGGCTGTAAGCTCTTCCAGTATATGCATGTCCGATACAGCTGCCACCATTTCTCCCCGCTCGTCCAGGATGGCCAGATAGGTGCCAGTCCTCACGCCCGGTACGACGAGAGTGGCGGACAGGTCGACACCGGCGGCCGCCGTTTCTGTACGGATGTGATTACCGCCGACGTCGTCTCCCACGGCGGTGATGAGTGCGGTAGGAATGCCGAGCAAGGCCAGGTTGTGTGCGACATTCCTGCCCACACCGCCCGCTGTCTCTGTGATGGTGCCGGGATTTGATGTTCTCGGCAGGAAGGTGCCGCTGGGCTTGCCTTTGATGTCGGTATTGGCTCCGCCTATGACAGTTACCACGTCGGCGTTGTCCTCCTTGTCTTCGTGCGGCCAGCGGCCCGCGCCACCGCAGTCGATCGCCGCAATAAGTAGGAAATCCATTCTTTACCGCCGGGAAACCCCTCGTGGGCCCGGCATAAGTCGGAAAACCTGACTGCTGGTTGACATAACTGCAACGTCGCCGCTCATAAGTCTGAAATCCCGACTATTCCCCAGAGAAATGCCTGCCGGTACCAGGCATAAGTTTGAAATCCAGACTAATCGTCAGACCGGGCGCTTGCCTGTCGAGATTTCTTCATGAAAACTCCATAGCGTCTTCACACCCACAGTCTACCATGGTGCCGGTCTGTCTATCGCCAACAGGGGGGATTTAGGCGATGGGTAAGCGCAAGAGGATCAGACCGGGCGCCAGGAACGGCAGTACGGTTCTTGCGGTAATGCTGGTTGCAGTGCTGGGCGTGGGCGTCCTTGCGGGCATGGGGTTCTGGCTGGTCAGCCGGCACGCCAGCGGGTTTACGATCAGGGCGGCCGACATCGATCCTGCTGCCGCCACGAGCGGATTTGCCAGCAAGCCGATCCGCGGCGCGGTGGGAAAGGTTCTGCCAGAATACGCCGGAGACACGCCGGGCGTGGTCTTTGTCCTCAGCACGAAGCCGCACCTCATGCCAGACGGCACGGAGATGACCTGAAAGGCCTGCGAGATCATGCGGCCCGTGATGGCCGCTCTGGCTAAATCTACGCAGGGCAGGTTCCGCGTCATTGAGGCACCGGTGGACGACAATGGCAACCCCGGTATGGTGATTATCGAACGGCTAGGGCTGCCCGGCCACCCGGACGAACTGTTCATCGATAAATCCGGCAAGATCGTTGCCGCCTACAGCGGGGTGCTGCCCGCGGACGTGATCATCCGCCTGGTGGAGCAACTCACAAGCCGATAACTGACACGCCACTGCTATCCACTTCGGTTCCACCATCCGTTCACTCACGTGCTACTGGTGGGACGCTCAACCTCGCGAGGAAGTTTCTGTTCCCTGGACCGCGGCGGTTCAGGGAAGGAGCTGCCATCCGCATGTAGAAATGACTCCCTGCCGAGACCTTTGTATCCTTTCGTGGTATCCGCCCGACTGAGGCTGTGGTTATTCACTTCTCAGTTCCTGGGGGCGGCCCATGGCCGAGCCAGTTTGGCGTGGGAGGCGGTTGCCAATGCCTTCGGCGCAGCTACTGGCGCGATTCCTCAGGAACATGCTCTACAGCATGTGTGAGCCTTTGGGTTGCATTTTGCTGGCCGGGTGGCTGGACGGCTGGCATTCCGGCCATGCGTTTGGGTTTCCGCTTGTCCTGGGTGTGGCTGGCAGCGAGCTTTTGGGCCGGGCGATATCCTTGACCAGGCGGGGGGATGAGGCACCCCACCCCTGCTGGCGCCTGCCTAACTCAACCAGAGAGTTCCTGATCCCGGTAGGCAGGATCGTTTTCTGGGGCACGCTCGGCATGGGCGGGGTGCTGGTGTTGAATCTTCTTGCGGGGCGGCACTGGGAATGGCGCGATATGGCGGCATTGGCGGTGGCAGTGGCGTATCTCTTGCGTAGCCAGCCGGTGCCTGTTCGCACTCTGTCCAGGATCCGCACGTTCGTCTGAACGTGACTGTGGAGCAGCATTTACCTGAAAGGAACGGGGTGATTAGGCGGCCGAGGGAGCCTGATGAATTTCCTCGCCGGGTCCCAGGAATCGACACAACATTGCATTGCCATCGTAGTATGATCCTGATGGACCCGCCACCTTTTTGTGAAGCTGGTAGTAGACCTTACAAGGTACCGCGGTCCTCTCACGATGACCATCTCGCAGAGTGTCACCTACCAGGCGACAATCAGCGGTGGGGTTAATGTCCCCTTAGATGTGCTCCTGGCTTGGCTGAAACTGGAAGGTACATACAGCTACACTGTAACAGAGGGTGCTCAGCGTGACGTTCCGGCAGGCTACGAAGGGTACTGGAACTACACCGACTATCACTTCCATTCTTCGGCGACATATGATCAATGGTACTGTACCGATGAAGACGTAAAGGGACAGGTGACGAAGTGGTACGAGGGACGGTACACGGCCCGAGGGTACAAGTTTGACCACCGTACGTACTGGGCTTACATCTACGCCATCTGATGGCGCGGGATCCACGCCTCGCAACCCGAAGGAGGGGAAGCCACATGGAGCCGGGAGCGAAATCTGAGGGACGACCTATTTGGCTCGTGCACTTAGTTGGCCTATCGTTCGTTATGGCTGTCTCCGGGGTTTCGCTGCCGTTCATCTTGGCGGACCAAGTGTTCCTGACGTGGCCGACCGAGGGCTACGTTTCGTGCCAGGCGGGTGAGGCCACCCTCATAGGCTTCTACCTGTACGACTATGGCGACTGGCTGTGGTTCAGGGCATCACATCCGCCCCTGGCGATCAAGCTCGACGACCCTGACTTGCACGTCGTCCAGTTCGACATCAGGCCGGTGGCGCAAGGGGTCTTCCGGCAGACAAGGTTTGTGGAGCTGATGGTTCTGGTCTCGAGCCCCGGCAAGCACACAATTCGTTCGATCACGATCGAGACGGTGCAAAAGAAACGGGTTATTGAACTCGGCCCCGTGGTCCTCGACGCCACTGACGCGGTGGACCCGCACCTCATTGGTGCATTCACCGACACGGTCACTAGCACGATCGTGTCCGGCACCAGGGAGCAAAACCTCAACTTCTTCGTCGAGTCTGTTTCCGATGTAGGCGTTCAGGTTGGCGTCAGTGGGGAAAAATCACCACCTTTCCTGACGGTGGTGCCGTGGACACCGGCTGACCTCGGTCCGCGGGAAACCGTCTTTACAGGTCTTGCCTTTAGACTGGCCGACCTCCAGCCGCGTGACAGAGCCGAAACGCGGATGTACCTCTGGCGCCCCTGGCTGGTCGTCAGGACAGGGGACTCGCAGTACCGGGTGCCGGGCCCATTGATTCAGTTTATACTGCCGGGATAAGCCTGGTGCGGGAGTTACGGCGTGGGAACGCCAGGGCACGTATGCTTTGACACCCCCGCCGGCCGTTGCTACACTGGTGGCAGCCGATTCCCGGCGGGAACTGCATAACGGCGGCGATGCGGGAGAGGAGTAGCCGCGTTCCCGGGGCTGATCAAGAGAGCCGGCGGCAGGTGCGAGCCGGTGAGGCCGGGCGGCGAAGGCGCTCCCAAGCCGCGATACGACGAGGTGGGCACGCCCGACGGCGGGCCAACCAGGGTGGAACCGCGGGTCACGCCCGTCCCTGGAGGTTTCCGGGGACGGGCTTATAAGTTTCTGGCACCATTACAGGAGGGCGGGCAATGGCGAAGTCTTTTCAGGAAATCATTCTGGCCCTGCAGGAGTTTTGGGCCCGGCACGGCTGTCTGGTGGCACAGCCGTACGACGTCGAAAAGGGCGCCGGTACCATGAACCCGGCTACCTTTTTCCGGGCCCTGGGCCCGGAGCCGTGGAACGTGGCTTACGTGGAGCCGTCGCGGCGTCCGGTGGACGCCCGTTACGGCGAAAACCCCAACCGGCTTTACCAGCACCACCAATTCCAGGTGATTCTCAAGCCGTCACCGGACGACGTCCTGCCGGTGTACCTGGAAAGCTTGCGGCACCTGGGCATCGATCCCGCCACGCACGACATCCGTTTCGTCGAGGACAACTGGGAGTCGCCGAGTCTGGGGGCTTGGGGCCTCGGCTGGGAAGTCTGGATCGACGGCATGGAGATCACCCAGTTCACTTATTTCCAGCAGGTGGGTGGCTTTGAGTGCCGGCCGGTGGCGGCGGAGATCACCTACGGCCTCGAGCGGATTGCCCTGTACCTGCAGGACAAGAGCAACGTATTCGAGCTCGACTTCGGCCACGGCGTCACCTATGGTGAGATTTTCAAACAGGCGGAGTACGAGCACTCCCGGTACAGCCTCGACGTCGGGGATGTCGAGCTGCTGCGCAACCTGTTCTCCGCTTACGAGAACGAGGCCAGACGGCTTTTGGGCGAGGGGCTGCTCCTGCCTGCCTACGACTATATCCTCAAATGCTCTCACACGTTCAACCTGCTGGAGGCCCGCGGTGCCATCAGCGTAGCCGAACGGACTGCTTATCTCGGGCGCGTGCGGGCTTTGGCCCGGCAGGCGGCACAGGGCTACCTGAAATGGCGGGAGGAGCTTGGTTTTCCTTTGCTCGGCAAAAACACAGCCGTCCGACCTGCTGCGGTGGAAACGGTGTCTGCGGACGGAGCCACGGTGGGGAGGTAGGAGAGCGTGTCAGAAGCGGCGGCAAAAGATGCGGTACTGGAAATCGGGTGCGAAGAGCTGCCCTCATCCTACGTGGGGCCTGCCCTGGAACAGCTGGCCGCTACCGTTGGCAAGGCGCTGGACGACGCCCGGCTTGGGCACGGACGGATCAGCACGTTCGGTACCCCACGCCGGCTCATCGTCTATGTCGAATCGGTGGCACCGCGGCAGCCGGACAGCGCGGTGGAGACCCGCGGACCCGCAGTCAAGGCTGCGTATGACCCGCAGGGGCATCCTACGGCTGCGGCGGCCGGGTTTGCCCGCAGTGCCGGGGTGGCGGTGGAGGACCTGGTGCGGAAACAGACGCCTGGCGGGGAGTACGTGTTCGCAATCAAACATGTGCCCGGAAAGCCCGCCCGGACTTTGCTGGCAGAGATTTTCCCAGCGGCCATCAAGGCGGTGGAGTTCCCGCGCAGCATGCGCTGGGGAAGTGGCGAGCTCCGTTTTGCCCGGCCCATCCGCTGGCTTGTGGCCCTGTGGGGGGACGAGCTCGTGGAGTTTACGCTCGACGGCCTCGCGTCCGAGCGTATCACATATGGGCACCGGTTCCTGGCGCCGGAGCCCGCGGCAGTACCACAAGCCGCCGAGCTCGTGCCGGTGTTGCGCGGGCTTTACGTGGAACCCGATATCTCCCGCCGGCGGGAATCCATCCGCCGGCAGGGTGACGCCCTGGCAGAAAAAGCCGGCGGCTTGGTGGCGTGGAACGAGGATTTGCTCGACGAGGTGACCGAGCTCGTCGAATACCCGACGGTCTTTCTGGGTACATTCGCCGAGTCATACCTGCGGCTGCCCAAAGAAGTGCTGATGACGGTGATGGCCCACCACCAGCGCTATTTCGCGCTCATGAGGCCGGACGGTTCGCTTTTGCCATACTTTCTCGCGGTGCGCAACGGAGGCACTGTGGGCCTCGATACGGTCCGGGCCGGCAACGAGAAGGTGCTGGGGGCACGGCTTGCAGATGCGGCATTCTTTTACGACGAGGACCGGCGCCACCGGCTCGCGGAGCGGGTGCCGGCCCTGGCCGGCCGGCTGTTCCTGGGTGGCCTGGGCACGATGCTCGACAAGACGGCGCGGCTCCGCAAGCTCGTCTCGTACATGGCCAGCCGCCTGGGTATCGGCACCCAAGAAGCAGAGCTGGTCGATCGCACGGCTTTTCTGTGCAAGGCCGACCTCGGCACGGCCATGGTGGGCGAGCTTCCGGAACTGCAAGGGATCATGGGCGAGCACTACGCCCGGCTCGACGGCGAACAGGAAGCGGTGGCGGCCGGCATCCGTGAGCACTACCTGCCGGTGCGAGCGGGCGATCCGGTGCCGCCCCATCTGACCGGGCTGCTGGTGGGCATCGCGGACCGGCTTGATACCCTTGCCGGGGCTTTCGCCAAGGGGCTTGGACCGTCGGGATCGCAAGATCCCTACGCTCTACGGCGGGCGGCGGCCGGCTTGATTACGATCCTGCAGAATTCACCGCTTCCGGTGCCGCTCGGAGAGCTCGCGCGGCTGGCGGCGGACGGTGTCTGTGCCTTGGCGGCTGCCGACCCGGCCGATGTGGCACAACGGGTGATGGACTTCGCCGGCACCAGGCTGCGGCAGGCCCTTCTTGACCGTGGCCTCGCTTACGACACCGTCGAGGCAGTGTTGGCCGTCGGGCCGGGGCTGGCGGGGGCAACGGTGACAGCGGCCGATTTTCCGGCGGACGCCTTTGTGCGGGCCACCGCCCTGGAGGCATTCCGCGGCGACCCCTCGGCGGCGACGGTGATCGCTGCCAGTGTCCGGGCGGAAGGGCTTGGGGCCCAGGGCGAGCCGGACGCGGCGGTCGAGGCGGCGCTTTTCGAGGACCCGGTGGAGTCCGCCCTGTGGGAGGCTTACCAGGCTACGGCGGCCAGGGTGCAGGGCTTCCTTGCTGCCAGCCTGGGAGGGGATGGCTACATGCAGGCCTGGGGGGCCATGGCGACACTCAAAGAGCCACTCGACCGCTATCTTGACACGGTGCTTGTGATGCACCCGGACCTGCGGATTCGGGCCAACCGCCTTGGGCTTCTGCGTCGTGTACGCGATCTTTTGCGTGCCGGAGCTGACCTGACAAAGCTGGTAGTGTCATGAGTGTCAGGCGGTTGCGGGAGGAACCCTGTGACGGACCGCAGAATCGAAATTCGCGTGGCAAGCAATTTTGAACGGGCAAATTCACCTCGGCGAAAGGGGATGCATGGGGCTTGGCTGCGGTAGCGGGTGAAGGCGACGGGGAAAAGTTTGTCTATCTTTTCGAAGAAGGCAACGCCGGCATGCGGAGCCTCCTCGGAGGCAAGGGTGCCGGCCTGGCAGAGATGACACGCATAGGCTTGCCGGTGCCGCCTGGGTTTACGATCACAACGCGGGCTTGCATATATTACCAGGAGCACCAGGGGGCTTACCCGCCGGGGCTTCAAGAGGCCATCCACGCTGCCCTCCGGGCGGTAGAGTCGAAAACCGGCAAGCATCTTGGGGATCCGGAAAACCCGCTTTTGGTTTCGGTCCGCTCGGGCGCTGCCATTTCCATGCCCGGTATGATGGATACCATCCTCAACCTCGGGCTCAACGACAAGACAGTGCTTGGGCTTTCCCGGCTGACCCAGAACGAGCGCTTTGCGTACGACAGCTACCGGCGGTTCATACAGATGTTTGGCAACGTGGTGATGGGCATTCACCTCGACCGCTTCGAAAAGGTGCTCGAAAAGGCACGCGAAAAGGCCGGCGTGGAATTTGACTACCAGCTGCCACCGCAAGCTCTGCAGGAGCTCATCGGGGAATACAAGGAGATCGTCCGCACGGCCGCCGGCCGGGAGTTTCCGCAGGATCCGGCCGACCAGCTCGGTATGGCGATCAACGCGGTTTTTGATTCCTGGAACAACCCGCGGGCGAAGGTCTACCGGCAAGTCAACAAGATTCCCGATGACCTGGGCACCGCGGTAAACGTGCAGGTGATGGTTTTCGGGAACATGGGTGACGACAGCGGCACCGGCGTCTGCTTCACCCGCAATCCGAGCACCGGCGTCAAGGAGCTGTATGGCGAGTATTTGCCGAACGCCCAGGGCGAAGATGTGGTCGCCGGCATCCGCACCCCGCGGCCGATTAGCCAGATGGCCCGCGACCTGCCGCAGGCCTACCAGCAGCTGGTGGATGTAGCAAACCGTCTGGAATCACATTTTGGGGATGTGCAGGACATCGAATTTACGGTGGAACGTGGCAGGCTGTACATGCTGCAGACCCGCT
>CADDZV010000031.1 GCA_902812875.1 Clostridiales bacterium | reverse complement strand
GGTTTATTGCTACCAGACGCCTTTCCACCGTGGGGCGCGGCAACATCACGCGACGGCCGCAACCCAGACACTCGAGGCCGATGTCCATCCCTGTTCGCCAGACCCGCCAGCGGTCGCTGCCGCAGGGGTGCTTTTTCCGCAACTGCACCACATCGCCGAGCTCAAGTTTGACCGGCCAGCCCTGTGCCATGACGCGCTCACCGCCCGCCGCTGCCCGGCGTTGTCTTGCGATCGGTCCAGGTGGCAATTTTGATGCCGTGCCGGTCCAAGGCTTCCCTTATGGCCGCCCGCAAGAGCCTTTCCACACGCCAACGGGCCATCGCCCCGGTAAGCGCCGTAACCATCCATTTTAGCCCGAGCTCAGTAAAGTCAACCACGCCCAAAACCTGGGCCGGTTCCAAGAGGTCTTTGTCTTCCACTGCTTGGCAGGCTTCTTCCAAAGCATGCCGCACGCTGTCCACAGAATACCCCGGATCGACCGTTACGGTCACCATAGCCTTCAGCGGACGGCGGGAAAAATTCTTCAAATCTGTGATCAGTCCATTTGGAATCACATAGAGCTCTCCGCCGTCGCCACGCAGGGTGGTCGTCCGCAGTCCGACCGCTTCCACCGTCCCGCTGTACCCTGCGATGGAGACATAATCGCCCACACCAAGCACGTCCTCATACAGGAGGAAAAAGCCGCTTAACACGTCGCGGACCAGGTTTTGGGCGCCAAAGCCCACCGCCAACCCCAGGATCCCCACACCGGCCAGTACTCCCTGCACCGGGATCCCGGCGAGGTCAAGCACCATCACCAGTGCAACAATGCCCGTCGCGTAATAGACGACGTTCCGGAGAAGACCCTCGACGGTCCGCCAGCGCCGCGTATGCTCGGGAGCGCCGTCGCCGGCTTGGCCCCGCCGTCGCACCATGACAGCAATGGCACGGTTAGCCACGAACAAGGCCAGCCGTGCCAGTACGACCACACCCACGATGCCCAGGGTCCGGGCCAGCACGTGCATCCCCAGCCCGCCGGACCCGCTCCACCACGTGCGGATGGCGTCGTAAAACAAGGTCTTCTCTCCTCAGTAAACGCCCAGGACTCTCCGCAGGTCCGGTGCCAGCAGGTAGAACGCCCCCGCCATGTATTTGAGCAGGACGGAATGGTCAAGCGCACTGGCCAAGGGCGTCCAATTGCTGCCTAGACCGGACAGAAACGGCATCAAAAGCCCGGCCAAGACGACCATCACCACTGCGTACTCAGTCAAGCCCAGCAGGGCACCCCCCAGATTGTCTAAAAAACCAAGGCTGGCAGCGCCCACGTGGCCGGCCAGGCCGGCCAGGATACGAGTGAGGATCCGGCCCAAAGCCAGAATGAGAAGAAACGCACCTGCCGCAGCCGCAAGAATAGCCAGGCCGTAAAACAGCACCTCTCCAACGGTGTTGAGGCGCTCGGTCCTGGCCACGGCCGCCAGTCCCTGGATCTGGTCCAGCAGTCCTTGCTTCAAGACCGCGGGGATCTTCATTTGTCCGATCCCGGTAGTCAGGCGCTGCAGGGGATCCTGGCTCAGCTGCTGCCAGGACGTGGTTTCGGGCAGGTCTATATGGTCGGCGAAAAACGACGCCAAGCGGGCCAGGACGCCCCAGCGGGCGTTGGCCCACTGTACCACCGCCGGTGCATAATAAATCGCCGCCATAAACGTAAGCACCGTACCCGCCAGACCGACCAGCTCTGCCACAAACCCCCGCCGAAACCCCGACACCGCTCCCCATAAAAGAATTATGCCTAGCACCCAGTCAATCCACGACAACGACTATCCCGCCTCTTGTACCTCCGCTACGTCTCCCAGATAGGCTGCCCTCACCTGCGGGTGCTCACGCAGCTCCTGTGCGGTACCGGAAAGCACGATCCTGCCGGTCTCCAGCACGTACGCCCGGTGGGCAATGCTCAGGGCCATGTAGGCGTTCTGCTCCACGAGCAGCACCGTCGTCCCTTGCTGGTTGATCTCCTGAATGATGGCAAAGATCTCGTCCACCAGGATGGGCGACAGTCCCATGGAAGGTTCGTCCAGCAACAACATGGTCGGCCTGGACATGAGAGCACGGCCGATGGCCAGCATCTGCTGCTCGCCGCCTGAAAGGGTTCCCGCCATCTGATGGTAGCGTTCTTTCAGGCGGGGAAAGCTTCGGAACACTCGCTCGCGGCTGGCTTCTATTTCCTTCCGGTCAGACCGGGTATAAGCCCCCATCTCGAGGTTCTCCGCCACGGTCAGGTTGGCAAAAATCCGCCGGCCCTCCGGTGCTTGCACCAACCCAAGTTTCACGATTTCGTGCGCAGGCTTGCGGGTGATGTCTTCGTTGCGAAAAACCACTTTCCCTGCCCGCGGCCGGATCAAGCCCGACAGGGCACGCAGCGTAGTGGACTTCCCCGCCCCGTTGGCACCAATGAGGGTGACAATTTCGCCCTCCCCCACCTGCAGCGATATGCCCTGGAGGGCGTGAATGGCCCCGTAGTAAACATGCAGGTCTGAAACCTCGAGCATCATCCCACTCTCGCCGCCTTTCCCAGGTAAGCTTCCAGCACACGCGGGTTGCTCTGCACCTGTGCGGGAGTACCGTCAGCGATCACTTCGCCAAAATCCATGACGTAGATGTGCTCGCACAGGTTCATGACCACGCCCATCTGATGCTCGATCAGGATGATCGTAAGCTTGAACTGCTCGCGGATGAACCGGACAAGTTTTACCAACTCTACGACCTCGCTCGGGTTCATACCGGCGGCCGGTTCGTCAAGCAGCAAAAGGCGTGGCTTCATGGCCAATGCCCGGGCAATCTCCAGGCGGCGCTGGTCGCCATACGGCAGGTTTTTTGCCCGTTCGTATGTGTACCGGGACAGGTTCAGGGTTTCGAGCAGGCTCATGGCGCCGTTCAATTGCTCACGCTCACTCTTCCCGAAACGAGGCAACCGGAAAACGGCTTCTCCGAGATCGTACCCCGCCCGCATGTGCATACCCATGCGCACGTTGTCCAAAACACTCATCTCTTTAAAAAGGCGGATGTTCTGGAAGGTGCGCGCCACGCCCAAAGAAGCGATGCGAAACGGCGGCAGGTGAACCAAGCTGTGGCCTTCAAACACTATCTCGCCCGAAGTAGGCGGGATCATTCCCGTAATGAGATTGAACACGGTAGTCTTGCCGGCTCCGTTCGGCCCGATCAGACCAACCAGCTCACCGGCTTCCACTGTGAGGTTGAAATTCGAAACCGCCTTCAGCCCACCAAAGAACTTGTTGAGATTAGTGATCTGCAATAGCGGCATCTTTGGTCACCTCCGCCGGTCGGCTTTGAGCTGGTCGTTTGGCCGCCAAAAACGGCAGTTCGATGTTCCCCATCAAACCCTGCGGCCGCAAAATCATGAGCACGATCAGGATGATAGCGTACAGCACACCCCGCCAGTCCACGAGCGTCTGCGGCAGGATCGCCCGCAACCCCTCCAGGATGAACACCCACGCCATGGAGGCCACGAGCGTGCCAGTGATGCTACCAAGCCCGCCCAGCACGACCACCAGGAGGAAGTCGAAGGTCCGCAGGAAATCGAACAAAGACGGGTGCAAGAGCGGGTAACGGGCCGAATACAGTCCCCCGGCGAGACCAGCCAGCGCGCCGCCAATGGTGAATGCGATGGCCTTGTACAGCGTGGTGTTGATGCCAACGGCATCGGCCGCCAGCTCATCCTCGCGTACCGCCACCATCGCCCGACCGTGTGTGGACAGCACAATGTTGCGCACAAAAATGACCGTGAGGACGAGCACCACAAAGATCACGTCAAAGGAGGCCAGCTGTGGCACGCCGGTAAGGCCCCTGGCACCACCGGCAGCCGGCAAGAACAGGTCAGTGTTGTCGAGCGCCGTCTTGACGATGACCACAAACCCGAGGGTGGCGATACCCAGATAGTCGGATTTCAGACGCAGAATCGGCAGCCCCAGGAGGAAGCTTATCAGACCAGACATGGCTGCCCCGGCCAGCATCGACAAAACAAAGCCCCAGTACGAGCCATGAAAGACCAATTTGCTCAAAAGACCGGCCGTATAGGCACCGATGCCATAAAACGCTGCATGACCAAGGGAAAACTGCCCGGTAAACCCGTAAATGAGGTTCAAGCCAAGCGCCGCGACGGTCATGATCAAGCCCTGGTCAATGACAAGGCTCCAGTATGGCCCGATTACACCGGTCACATATGCCAATTTCAACGCTACATAAATAGCTGCCGCTATTACCAAGCCAAACCACGGCTCTGAAACAATTTTACGCAAGGGCTCCGCCCCCTAAACCTTTTCCGGTCCCGCCTGCCCAAGAAGGCCAGCCGGACGGACCAAAAGGACAAGTATAAGTACGGAAAACGCAATGACGTCACGGAAGTTGGACGAGATAAACCCGGCCGTGAGTACCTCGATCTGCCCCATGAGCAGAGACCCCAAGACCGCCCCCGGTATATTTCCGATGCCGCCCAAAACGGCCGCCGTAAATGCCTTAAGGCCCGGCATGATTCCCATGAAGGGCCAGATCTGCGGATAGGCGACTGCGTACAGGGTGCCGCCGGCCGCTGCCAAGGCCGACCCGAGTCCGAAGGTGGCGGAAATGACCGTGTTCACATTTATCCCCATGAGACGCGCCGCATCGTGATCAAAGGATACGGCCCGCATCGCCTTTCCGACCTTGGTGTGGTAAATCAAGAACTGCAGGAAAGCCAGCAACACTACCACCACGACCGCCACAATCACCTGCGTATTCGTGATCGTGGTACCAGCAATCTGCCAGTGTATTTCCGTGAAAGGCCGCGGCACCGTGCGATAGTCAGGACCAAACGCGAATTTCAGGCTGGAGAAATACTCCAGGAAAAGCGACACTCCAATGGCCGTGATTAACGCGGCAATCCGGGGGGCATACCGCAGAGGCCGGTACGCCAAAAATTCGATGGTGACGCCCAGAATGGCACAGCCAATCATCGCGATCACCACTGCCAAGTAAAACGGCAGGTGGTAGACCGCAAACCCGTAATATCCGAGAAACGCTCCTACCATGAACACATCGCCGTGGGCAAAATTGATGAGCTTGATGATGCCATACACCATCGTGTACCCAAGTGCGATGAGGGCGTAAATTAAACCGAGCTGCAGGCCGTTCACGATTTGCTGCAATAGGTAATGCATCTGAACATCTCCCCTGCACCCACAGGGAGCGGGGAGAGACCTCCGGGAGGTCCCTCCCCTTTCCCCGGGAAGTTGATCGCCTTGTGATTACGGAGCCACAGAAGCCACGAACTGGGTGCCGCCCTGCTTCGTCTGCGGATCGTAGGTCACCTTGAGGATGACGGCGGGTTTGATCGGGTTGCCGTCCTGGTCAAAGGTGATCTTGCCGCTCACCGCCGGGAAGTCTTTCGTGGCTGCCAGGGCATCGCGGATGGCCGTTGGGTCGTCGCTGTTCGCCGTCTTGATGGCGTTCAGCAGGAGGTTGGTAGCGTCGTAGGCCAGGGTAGCCAAAGCGTCAGGCGTGGACCCGTACTTGGCTTTGTAGTCCTGGACCCACTTTTGCACTTCGGGCCGGGTGTCCTCAGGCGAATAGTGGTTCGTGAAGTACCCACCCGCCATCACCGCGTAGTTCAGATCCGAGGAGTCCCAACCATCGCCGCCCATGAAGATGGCCTTGATACCGGCGTCCCGAGCCTGCTGTCCGATCAGGCTGACCTTCTGATAGTAGTCAGGCAGGTAAAGAATGTCGGGCTTGGCCTTGGCGACCTTGGCCAGAATAGCCGAAAAGTCTGTGTCATTTACGGTGTAGGTGTCCTCAGTAAGAATCTGCCCGCCGCCGGCCTTGAAGGTATCCATGAAGTACTGGGCAAGACCAACCGTATAATCATTGCCCTTGTCGTAAATCACAGAGGCCGTCTTGGCATGGAGCTGGTCGAGGGCAAACTTGGCCGCCACTTTGCCCTGGAACGGGTCGATGAAGCAGGCCCGGAAAACGTAGTCTTTACGCTGGCCGTTGTCTACCGTCACCTTGGGGTTGGTGGCGGTGGAGGTAATCTCGACGACCTTGTTGGCCTGTGCGACCTCGGAGATCGGAATCGTGGTTTTCGAGGTCACAGACCCGATGATCGCCTTCACGCCGTCCTGGGTAATTAACTTGGTCGCCACGTTGGTCGCCTGGGTCGGATCGTTGGCGTCATCCTGCTCAATCAGCTGAATGGTGTAGTCGCCAGCCTTGTAACCGGCCTGCTCCAGGGCCAGTTCGACTGCATTCTTGGTGGACTCTCCGAAGGTCTTGACGTCGCCGGTCAGAGGAGCAATCAAACCGATCTTGATGACCTTCTGGTTCGCCGCCTGCTGCTGCCCGCAGCCGGCTACCGCCAGCATTACAACCAGGGCAGCGAGGCCTATCACGAGCCAAAACCGCTTGGACATTAGCACTGCACACCTCCTATAAATAATCCGACTCCTCCCCAGTTCCTCACACCGCCCCAACCACGCTGTATCCTGTCTCGAAACCGGCTACCGCCCCCCTTGCCGCCTTCGCTCGCGCCCGCCCCCACTGCAGGCAACCGGGTAAACGGCTACCCTCCCTACACTAGGCGAACGGCGGATTCAGGCTTTTTGAATAAGATGTGGATATGTATGAACAAAGCTTATTCGGCACACTTTCTGCAAATCCTCCAATGACAAAAAAACTCGCCACCACTTAAATTAGTTGGATAAATAGAGGGGCAAATTACGGCAGGCGAGGGTACGGACTATTCGTTGTTCCGCAACAAGCTGAGATAGTATACGGCCAGCGCCGGAATAACCGGAGTTACGGGGCCCCCAATGTGAGCCTCCACCAGAATGATCATGACTCCGGCCAGGGCACCTAACGTGCCGAAGAAAAACGTCTCCTTGATGAGATCTTCCACTATCACTTGCTGACCCGCGAACAGAAGGCGGGGCACATTGCCAGCCAACTCGGCTGCCACAAAGACCGCCACCGCACCTAATACGGCGTGGTGTTCGCTCCACCCACGCAATACGAAATTTACGCCGAACCCGCCAAGCGCGGCCATGATTGCCGGTACCAGCATCGTTGGAATCCGCGCAGATGTTTTCATGGACGCTACCTTCCTGGCCGCGGCCTAATGCGATCCTGGTAACCTGTATGCATAAAGACTCTTGCCATCATCCAACAGTAAGACACCTTCGTCTGGCAGCAAAGAAGCCCATGTGATCTTGCCTGTCGGCAAATGGATTTCCCACAGCTGCTTCCCCGCGCCATCCAGGCCATACGCAGCTTCCGTACTGACAGCCACTGCGGCCAGTGTCCCTTTGCCGGCGGGTTGCATCGTACTGCTGAAACCGTAGATGCCAAGCGGCGCCCCCGGCAGCTTGGTGGCCCACATTGTCCGCCCGTCCGGGTTGAAAAAGGTCACCAGGGTGTCCGCCATCGGCCACCCATAGGCAGTTTGGACGACAAAACCTTGCATAGCCAAGGCACTCACTGACCTGACCACACCGGCCACCGGAGCCTGCCACAACACCTGCCCTTGCGAAGACAGCGAAACCAACGTATCAGATGTGGCCCACAGGCTTTGGCCAGACCCCGCTATCGCGACTGCGTACCAAGCCTTGTACGCGAACGGTAAGTCGTGCTGCCACCGGATCCGGCCGCCCACATCGCAAAGCACGGCCACGGACCCCGGATTGCTTCCGCTCCGATACATGCTCACCGCCGCGATCCCGTCGCCTGCCGACGTCGCTTCGGTAGAAGCCGACGTCACTGCAAAGGCCAATGGCACTGCCTCCGGGAAAGTGAAAACTGACGCACCGGAGCCTAGTGGCTGCTGGCTTGCCACCGTATCCAGGACCTCGTTATCACCCTCGTGCATAAAAGCCAGTGCCTTCTGCCCAACACCCACGATCGCGTCCAGCCGGGCAGCAGATGGCAGCGGCGTCGCCGCCGCCGTGAAGTTGCCGGCTGCTTGTCGGGCCAGATACAGATTGGAAGCACTGGCGACCGCCACTGTGGCCGGGCTGCCGCCAAGCCAAGCCGCAAGCCAGTTCCGCCCCGCGGCGGGAGAAGCCAGTACCGGGTCGTACTGTTCAAGGGGTATCTGGCTTAGCACCCCACCGCTGTCATTCAACACGGAGAGGTAAAACCCTGGCTGCGCGCCACTGTCCTGCCAAAGTACAGCCAAGCCCTGCGGGCTGGCTGCCACGTCCCACACATTGCCGATCCCCACCTGCCACGTCAGCGTCGGAACGGGCGCCACCGGCGTCCTTGCACCAGACAAATGGGAAGGCAAGGCGCGCCCGCTCAGAAGGTAGCGGCGGGCGGCGTAGGCGGTCGCCAATATCACCATCAGAGCCAAGAGTGACCGGCCGACCGGCCAACGCTTGGCCTTGCGGCGTGTTGCTGCTGAACGAGCCCGACTGGCTGACAGCTTAGCCCACCACCACGTTCACGATGTGGCCCGGCACGGCAACCACTTTCCGGGGAGCGCGCCCGTCGAGCACAGCTTGTACCTTGGGCAGGGCAAGGGCCAAGCGAGCGAGCTCATCGGCAGTAACATTCACCGGTGCCTCGAACCGGTCCCTCACCTTGCCGTTGATTTGCACCACGATGGTCACCGTGTCGTCCGCCAGTGCGCTAACGTCCGGGACGGGCCAGGCGGCCAGATGAATGCTAGTGGTATGCCCGCGCTGGTGCCACAGCTCTTCCGTGATGTGCGGAGCAATTGGCGCCAGCATAAGCAAGAGATCGTCCACTGCCTCTTCCCAGGCCGGACTCCCGTACACAGGGGTCCCTACCAGACGGTAGAGTTCATTGGTGAACTCCATCAGGCTGGCAATGGCCGTGTTGAAACGGAAGTGGTCAAAATCCTCGGTGACCTTCTGGATTGTCCGGTGGGTAAGCCGGTGCAATCCCGCGGCCTCCAGCGGGGCCGACCGCTTGTCGCCGGCTCCTTCTGGCTTGCCCGCCACTAGCCGCCACACCCGGTCGAGAAAACGGACCGCACCCCCGATCCCGCGGCTGCTCCACGGCCCGCCCTGGTCCCACGGGGCCATAAACATGAGGTAGGTGCGCACGGCATCGGCACCGTAACGCTCCACCAAGTCGTCCGGGCTTACCACGTTGCCGCGGGACTTCGACATGCGGGCCCCGTCCTCGGCCAGAATGATGCCTTGGTTGTACAGGCGGATCATCGGCTCGTCGAAATTGACCAAGCCCAGGTCCCGCATTACCTTCGTGAAGAAGCGCGTGTACAAGAGGTGCATGACCGCGTGTTCAACCCCGCCGGTGTACTGGTCAACGGGCAACCAGTAAGCGGCCTCTTCGGGATCGAACGGCACGTCGTCGCGGTGCGGGCTCAGGTAGCGGTAGTGGTACCACGACGAGTCGACAAACGTATCCATCGTGTCGGTCTCGCGCTCGGCCGGACCGCCGCAGCGCGGGCAAGTGGTGTGCAGGAACTTTTCGTGGAATTTGAGCGGCGACTCGCCGGTCGGGAGAAACTCCGCATCATCGGGCAGGATCACCGGCAAATCCTCCTCCGGCACCGGTACGATACCGCAGCGCTCGCAGTACACGATGGGAATCGGCGTGCCCCAGTAGCGTTGGCGGCTGATCAGCCAGTCCCGGAGACGATAGTGCACCGTCCATTTGCCGTTTGCCTTTTCAATGACCGCGTTGCCGATACGCTTTTTCGCTTCTTCAGTAGGCAGGTTGCTGAATTCGCCCGAGTTGATGGAGACACCGGGCTCCACGTAAGGCAGCCCGAAGCTTGACTGCCCGTCCCAGTCCGGCGGCGCCACGACCGCTGGTATCGGCAGTCCCATCCGGCGGGCGAAATCGTAGTCCCGCTCATCATGGGCAGGGACGCCCATGATCGCCCCGGTGCCGTAACTCATCAGCACGTAATCGGCGACATAGATGGGGATGTCCTTGCCGGTAAGGGGATGGATGGCGTAGGCACCGGTGAATACCCCGTCACGCTCTCTTTCTGTGGAAAGCCGGTCGATTTCAGACTGCCGGGAGGCCTTGTACTGGTAAGCCTCCACTTCGCTGCGGTTTTCCGGTGCCGTCACTTCGTCCACCAACGGATGCTCCGGCGCCAGCACTGCAAACGAAACCCCATAAATGGTATCGATCCTGGTAGTGAACACGCGGAACCGGTGCTCGGTGCCGCGCACCTGGAAGTCGAACTCTACGCCTTCGCTTCGACCGATCCAGTTCGCCTGCATCGTTTTTACCCGTTCTGGCCAGTCAATCTTGCTGAAGTCCAAAAGCTCGTCGGCGTAAGCGGTGATACGGAAAAACCACTGATCCAAGTCTTTTTTTACGACGGGCGTGTCACACCGTTCGCACAGCCGTTCCGGACCCACGACCTGCTCTCTCGCCAGCGTGGTGTTGCATTTCGGGCAAAAATCTACCGGTGCCATCTTCTTGTACGCGAGGCCGCGTTTGTACATTTGCAAGAAGAACCATTGGTTCCACTTGTAGTACTCCGGCACGCAGGTGACGACTTCGCGGCGCCAGTCAAACATGGCTCCCATGGAACGCAGCTGCCGCCTCATGTTCTCGATGTTTTTCATGGTCCATGTCCGCGGGTGAATGCCTCGTTTGATGGCGGCGTTCTCTGCCGGCAGGCCAAATGCGTCAAAACCCATAGGGAAAAGCACGTTGTAGCCGCGCATGCGATGGTAGCGGGCATTGGCATCGGACGGCGCCATGGCGTACCAGTGCCCGATATGCAGATCGCCGCTCGGGTAGGGGAGCATCGTCAATGCGTAGTATTTGGGCCGTTGGCGGTCGACCTCCTGCCGGTAGAGCCCCTGCTCGTCCCACGCTTTTTGCCATTTGCTCTCGATCGCTTTGAAATCGTATTCCGCCATCCTGACTCCTCCCCAACCCGGATACAGACAAGGGGCATCCCGCTCAAGGACGAGATGCCCCGTGGTACCACCTTGATTGGCACCCGGCCCGCCGCGGAGCGGGTGCCCACTTTCGACCCTTAACGCGGGCAAACGGCGAGGACTACTGGATCTTGCTTTTCGCCCTCGCGGCTCCCGGGCGAGTTCGCCGGCGCCGAATGCCGGGTTTCCACCCTCCCCGGCTCTCTGTGAAGCGGTACAACCGGCTACTGCTCCCGTTCGTTGCCTTTTGGGAAAACGCTACGGATTGCCGAATTTAAGCCACATTCTATGCCCGCCGGCTGGGCAAGTCAACGTATTGCCGGCCAAGTGCTGACCGTTCCCGGCCCTACCAGGGGATGAAGCTGATGTCCGGACCGATCCGCACAACGGTGGCAGCCAGGATGCGGTAGCATGCCTCGAGGTCATCCAGGCTCACAATCTCCACCGGGGAGTGCATGTAGCGGTTGGGGATGGACACAAGCCCCGTGGCCTTGGCCCCGCGGATCAGTTGCATCGCGTTCGCGTCGGTGCCGGTACCCCGCGGCGCCGCCTTGACTTGGTATTTGATACCCTCCGCCTCGGCCGCGGCCACCATCAGCTCGAAGAGTTTCGGGTTTATGTTCGCACCGCGGGAAATGATCGCCCCGTGCCCGAGTTTTGCCTCGCCCATGTTTTTCGCGTCGCCCATGCCAGGGCTGTCAGTGGCGTGCCCGACATCAACTGCGATGGCAACCTGGGGAGCGATGTCGTAAGTGGCGGTGCTGGCTCCCCTCAGCCCCACCTCTTCCTGCACCGTCGCCACCGCGAACACGGCCGCTTGCAGATTCGACTGGGCCAAAAGTCGGGCGGCCTCAAGCACAACAAAGGAGCCGGCTTTGTCGTCGAACCCGCGGGCCACCGCCAAGCCGTTGCGCAAAAGCTCAAATCCCCAGGCCAGTACCACCGGATCACCGATGGCGACCAGATCACTGGCCTCCTCCTTGCTCGCGGCCCCAATGTCAATCCACATGTCTTCCAGCTTTACGACCTTGCGGCGCTCTTCCTCTGTGAGGAGGTGAATGGCTTTCTTGCCCAGCACACCGCGTACGGGGCCGTTTTTCGTGCGAATGGTCACCCGCTGCCCCTGGGCAATCTGCGGATCCCACCCACCGATGGGAGCGAAGTGCAAAAAGCCCTGGTCGTCGATGTGAGTAATGGTGAACCCGATCTCATCCATGTGGCCCGCCAGCATCACGCGCGGTGAACCGCTTGGATTTACTACCGCTACGGCGTTTCCATGGGCGTCGACGTAAACCTGGTCGGCAAATTGCCTCGCTTCCTCCTGCCAGACGCGGGCTGCCTCGTCTTCGTACCCAGAGGGCGAGATAGTGGCCATCAACCGCTCCAGGAAATCTTGGGATCTTTTTTCCACTCGGTTCCCTCCCAACTTTTCCACGCACATGTGATCTGCTTGTGGCACCACCGGTCCGAAGATGCACTCACCCGCGAAAATGTCGCCGGCAGATCTTCTCAAGAACCTTTCGTGTTACGAACTGGTCTTCCTGCCGCACCAGAGGGGAGCGGCTATCCACAGGCAAAGAAACGGCGTCGCGAAGGCCCCAATGATCGGGTAGACCACTCGCACCAGCAACGCAAAGCCGAGGGGGGAAACGAGCGGAGCGGCCAGGACGTAGATAAATGCCCGCACACCAGGCCGGAAGGGCGGCCAGTGCAAGCTTTCTCCGAGTGCCCAGCCGAGGCTGACCACCGTGGACAAGATAGCCGCCCACAGGGCGATCGCGACCAACACGTGCCACAAGCCGCCCTGCAGAGCCACAGCATCGATCAGGGGCAGGGTGCTATTTGCAGGCACACGCCGCCATACCATGACAGCCATTTCCATAGCCGCCAAAAGACCGACGATGCCGCTCCCAATCCAGCTGCCAACGGGGCCGGCGGCCGCGTGCTCACCGCGGGCACCAAGGTAGCTCAAGGGTGCTGCCGCGAGGACGAAATTGAAGGCAGCGTATGCCACCCCGCTCATGAGGGCCGGAAACAGAAGACGGACGTCGGTTTCCGGGTCTCCGGCTGCGGGTGACAAGGAAAAGCCTGTATTGATAACGGTGACAATGATGCTCGCTGCCATGATCGCCAGCAGCACCGGGATTAACACCGCATTGAGCCTGGTCACCCAGCGGGCCTGCCCCAGCACAAAGACGGCAGCAACTGCCGCCGTGATCCATTCGGCGGCCTGCTCGTCAAGACCGGTCACCCTGCTGGTGACGGCGGCACCGCCGGCGACCATGACTACAAGCACCACGGCCGCTACCAGGATCACCACCAGTTGCCCCAGGCGGGCAACGGTTTGGCCCGCCGCTCTGGCCATGGCCTGGTACGTGGGATGAATGGCACCGGCCGCCTCCGCCTGTGACTTGCTGCCACCACTGGCCGCCGTCAAACCCCCTCCTGCCAGGCCGAGCAACATCACCGCCGTGGCCAGTCCCACCCACCCCAGACCACGGAAACGCAGGAAAAATGTTTGGATCTCCTGCCCGGTGACGAACCCAGCCCCCACGATCGCGCCGGCGTAGGTGCTGCCGACCGCCCAAGGCCCGAGCCCCGGCGGTTCGTCTTGGGCAGCAACCAGGCGCCGGCCGTGGTGCTTCGACCGGTTTTGATGGCAACGCATGATGGGAACACCCTCCAACCATTTATACGCGTGCCATCGCATTGGTAGGGCTGGGCCGCATACAGTGGGACTCGCCGCCATATACTGGCCAATGTCGAGGTGGCGGAGCCTTGAATCCCAACCGTGCTGCGAACATCCCTTTCGCCGTAAATGCCGAATCGCCGCGCGCCAGCCGCGAGCTGGCCTCGGCTCTGGTCAGCGCCCTCTGGGAAGCAAAGAAAGACAACCACGCCGGCTTGATGGTCGTGTGCATCGGAACCGACCGGTCCACGGGCGATGCCCTGGGCCCCTTGGTGGGATCTATCCTCGCCAGTGCAGCCGGGTTTCCCGCCTTGGTCTACGGAACACTCGACCAACCGGTGCACGCCACCAACCTGCAGCAGGTCATACGGCAGCTGCAATACGAAAGCCCCGACAACCTCGTGATTGCGGTTGACGCCTGCCTGGGAGCCCCGGAAAGCGTCGGGAATATCGTGGTGGCCCGCGGCGCGTTGCGGCCGGGGGCAGGCGTAAACAAAAATCTACCCCCGGTGGGTGACGTGCACGTTACGGGGGTAGTCAACGTGAGCGGTTTCATGGAGTATTTTGTTTTGCAGAACACCCGGCTCGGTCCCGTGATGCGTATGGCCCGCACCATCGCGGCCGGTATCGCCCTCGCCGCCCGCACGTGGGAAATGTCCCACGCGGAAGCCGTTACCGCAGCCGCTGGTCCAGGGCCCGGACAATGTCGTCCGGTGTCAGGCCTGCCGCCCGAATTACCGGAGCCTTGGTTTCCGCATCCTGCATCCCCATGAGGTTATCGTCCCCGCCGGAAACGACCACGGCATCTGCATGGTCCGGCACCCTGTCTTCCAGGGGAACTACCTCGTATCCGCGCTCGGCAAGAAAGCTGGCTATGTTGTGTAAATGGGCTTCCACCGCTACCACAGGCCGTTCGTTAAGCATGGCACCGCCCCCTGCTCTAAAAAGTGCGATACCAGTATGGGCACCGCACGCGGTGCGTATGCACGGGAAAACCACGGCGTGAACGTCTTTTAGTCTCGGCTTGGGCTCACAGGAACCATGACGGGCAAGGCGCGCGGCAAAAGATCAAAGACGGCTGGCAATGTCCCGATCACTTCCCCGTCTGCGTGCACGGGGACACGCGCGGGTCCATCTACTGCGATCCGCACGGATTCAAATTCGGTCACTTTGGGGTGGGACAGGTGCTCCCCCTTGAACAGCTTGGGCAGGACCATGAGCACCTCAATTACGTTCAGGTCGCCCCCCACCACCACGCTGAACCTGCCATCATCGATAAGCGCGTGGGGGCACATCATCATGCCGCCGCCGTAGAACTTGGCATTGCCTACCGCGGCAAGCAGGGCCCGTCCTTTCCAGGTCCGGTCGTCCATGGTCAAGGTGGTCTCCTGTGCGTGGTAAAAAAGTATCGCCCGCAGGATCCCGAGCACATAAGCCACGGGCCCCGGCAAGGCCTTGGGTGAACTGTTCACCAGGCGCGCCACTTCGGCGTCAAACCCCACACCAGCCACGTTAAGGAAATAACGATCTAAAACGCGGCCCACATCGATCACGCGAGGTTTACCCTTTACCAGGACCTCCGCCGCTGCCCGTGCGTCCAGGGGAATGCCCACGGTTTTGGCGAAGTCGTTACCTGTGCCACCTGGAATCAAGCCGAATATCGCCCGGCCCGGGATTGGCAGACCATTGACCACCTCGTGGGCGGTGCCGTCTCCCCCCACCGCGACCACCAGCTCCGAGCCACCGTCGACGGCCTCCGCCGCCAGCTGGGTCGCGTGTCCCCGTGCCTTGGTGAACCGGATTTCCGGAGTCCAACCGGCTCCATGCAAAACTTGCTCTGCTTTTTTCCATTCCTGGACCGCCCGGCCGCCGCCGGCCGCCGGGTTTACTATCACTGTTACCTTCACCCTGCCCCTCCCCCCCCCACGCCCACTGCGGGCTTTTGCCCCTCATGGAAAAGTTGTAGGCCATTGGCCCAGGCATCAGTTGGTGCCTTTTGTCTCTCGCGTGGCGGCCGCTTCCGAAACCGGAAGCTGACCATTGTCCACCGATGCATTCGTAGGATTCATTTCACTCTTGCCGACGAACACCGCCCCGTCGGCAATGATCAGCCCGGACGACTTGACGTCTCCCAGCAGCTGGCCTGTGGAAACGATTTCGATTTTACCTTCCGCCTCCACATTCCCACGCACGCGCCCGGCGATCGTGATGTGACGGACGCTAACGGTCGCTTCGACCGTACCGCTTTCTCCCACGATGAGATCGCCGCGGTGAATGAGCTGGCCTTCGATCTTCCCGTCAACGCGCAAAACGCCGGTGGAAGTGACGGTGCCGTTTATGTGGGTGTTTTTCCCGATGATAGTATCGACGCGGTCCCATTTCGGTGCATCCTGTTCTGTGCCCGCTTTTTTAAACATCATCTTCACCCCTCAGTGCGCGCCCGGCAGGTAATCCGCCGGGTCGACGACGGTACCCGAGACAAAGACCGAATAATGGACGTGCGGACCAGTCGACCGGCCGGAATCTCCCGAATACGCAATCACTTGTCCGCGGCTCACCCTTTGGCCCTCACGCACCACAATACGCAAATTGTGGCCGTAAAGGGTTTCAAAACCGTAACCGTGGTCGATCACAACGGCGCGACCATATGCCCCTTTCCAGCCAGCGAAAACCACCACTCCGTCGCCGGTGGCCCGCACCGGGGTGCCGTACGGAACAGCTATGTCGTAACCGTCGTGAAATTCCTTGCCGCCCCCAAAAGGCGACGGACGCCATCCGAAGTCGGAAGTGATGGGACCGTAGACCGGCCATATGGAGGGCTTGCTGGCCAGATAATTGACGTAGTTGGCGAGCTGGTCTTTCACAGCGCTCAGGCTCTGGTATCGCAGCGGAACCTCTGTGGTCAACGCCGCCAAGGTTGCCTCCGTGCGGCGTGCGACCATGAGCGGTTCGATGAGCGAACTGCTGGCATTCAAAAGCTCGGACGGCAAAACCGGCTCGGCTTGGGAATCAGAACCCCCCTGATTGTCCTGGGACGCAGTACCCCCGGCCGTGCTGCCGGAGCCGGAACTAGAGCCCGAGGCGATGGTCGCTTGATCATTGCGAAGCGGCATACCTGCCTTTTTCAAAAGGGCACGGATCTGCTGATCAAGCGCTGTCAGCTGTGCGACCTGCTCTTGCAGGTTGGCACTCTCTTTACTGAGCGTGCTGATTTGGGTCCGCTGCTGAGCGTTGACGGCACGCAACTGTGCCAACTCGCCCATATTCCGTAACATGGACATGTATTCTTTGCCAAAGATCAACAAAGACAGGATGAACGCGAAGAGCACTACAGCAGAGACCCGCAGGGCGCGGACGTGAATCCGGATACGTCGCACACGACCCGAGTTGTGGGGCACTATGACCAACGTGAAATAATCATGCTGGCGCATGACAAACTCACCGCCTAAAAAAGGTGACTTGCACCCGATCGGCACCCGTGTGATGAATCGAAATGAAAGCACTGGGGCGAGGCCCCGCAACACCCTTTTAGGGTGGATCAAACCGGTGGCATGGGTGTTCGACACCCACGACAGATTTCCTGCACGCCCGGAGAAACCTTTTACCGGGACCAGGCGAACGCTATTTACCGAAACCAGGGGCCGCGGCTGGTTTCGTTGTGTTCCACGTGGAACACTCCCACGACCTTGCCCCCGCAGGGCAAACCCTTACCCATTACTATGCCGAGGTGCCTACACCCGCTCCCCGCAAAATAATCCCCACCAACCGTTCCAGGTCCTCGGCACCGTAAAATTCCAACACGATCCGCCCGTGCTCCGCTGCTCCCGTAATTCTGACCCGCGTCCCCAAGGCCGCCTTCAGTTTCTCCGCCGGCTCCAACCAACTGCCCAAGGCTTCGTTCCGCCCACGCTCTGCCGGGGCCGCCCCTCTTCCCAGCGCTTCTTCCAGTTGCCGGACCGACCACTGCTCCGCCACTGCCCGTTCCGCCAAGCGCTCGGCCAGCGCACTATCCGCCACTCCTGCCAACACCTTCGCATGCCCCGCAGACAAAAGCCCTTCCTCCAGAAGCTCCTGCACACGCCCCGGCAACGCCAGAAGCCGCAGGATGTTCGCCACCTGTGACCGGCTCATCCCCAGCCGCGCAGCGCACGCCTCCTGCGTGAGCCCGAATCTGTCAATCAAAGACCGCACGCCCCGCGCCTGCTCCATTGGGTTCAAGTCTTCTCGCTGCAGATTCTCCACCAACGCGATCTCCATCGCCTGCTCATCCGAAACCTCTCGGATCACCGCGGGGACTTCGCTCAAACCAGCCATCCGAGCCGCACGCAGCCGGCGCTCGCCGGCCACCAACTCGTATCCATCCCCAACTCGCCGCACGACAACCGGTTGCACCATCCCATGCTCCCGGATCGATTCCCCCAGCTGCGCCAGTGATTCCTCGGAGAACTTCGCCCGCGGCTGGAACCTGCCTGTCTTGATCTTGTCAACGGGCAAAAGCGTCGTTCCGGAGTTATCCGCGCTCTCCTCACGCGGTATCAGCGCATCCAACCCCCTACCCAACCCGCGTGGTGACATCACCCATGACCTCCCTCGCTAGTTCGCGGTACACCTCGGCGGCGCGCGAGTGCGGATCGTAGCTGATAATCGATTTCCCAAAGCTCGGCGCCTCGCTTAGCCGGACTGACCGCGGAATCACCGTTTTATACACCTTCTCGCGGAAGTACCGCCTCACCTCGTCGACCACCTGGTTGGACAGGTTCGTCCGGCCGTCGTACATCGTCAAAAGCACACCCTCAAGATCCAGAGTCGGGTTCAATCGCCCCTGCACCAGGTGAATCGTGTTCATAAGCTGCGAGACACCCTCCAGGGCGTAATACTCGCACTGGATAGGAACCAACACGCTGTCCGCCGCCACGAGGGCATTCACCGTCAAAAGCCCCAGGGAAGGTGGGCAATCGATGAACACGTAGTCGAACCCACGCCGCGTCTCCGCCAGGGCGTCCCTCAAACGATACTCCCTCCGGGGCACATCCCGCAGCTCGAGATCCACCCCCACCAAGTCAACGCTCGCGGGCGCCAGCCACAGCCCGCGTACCTCCGTGCCAACCAACACCGCCTCCACGTCCGCCCCGCCCGTAACGACGTCGTACATGGACAGCTTCACATCGCTTTTGGAAACCCCCAGTCCGCTCGTACTGTTGCTCTGGGGATCAAAGTCGACAAGCAACACCATCCGGCCGGCCTCCGCAAGACAGGCAGCCAGATTAATCGCCGTGGTGGTCTTTCCCACCCCGCCTTTTTGGTTCGCAACCGCGATCACGCGTCCCAAACC
>CADDZV010000030.1 GCA_902812875.1 Clostridiales bacterium | reverse complement strand
CTATTAATTGATTGGTTAATTAATAAACGCCAGGGAAGTGGTCGATTGAGCCCCCGGCCGCCCCGCCAAGGACCAGAGAAGCGGGACACCCGCTCCCGCATCCTGGAAGCGGCACTGAAGGTCTTCAGTGAAAAGGGCTTCCAGGGCGCGACCAACGCCGACATCGCCCGCGAAGCCGGAGTAACGCCCGGCCTGATCTATTGGTATTTCCACAGCAAGCAGGCTCTTTTCCAGGCGGTGTTCCAGCACCATACCTATGTGATGCCTGTCGCTCAGTGGATACAGGATCACACGAACGACCCGCCCGAGACCTTTCTGCGCGAATTCGCCGATCGTTTTCTTTCCATGTTCGAATCCGAGGCCGTGATACGCGTCGTCCGCCTGGTGTTCGCCGAGAGCATGCGCACCTCGTGGTTGGGTCCCGTCGTTAGTGCAGAAGTGTACCGCCGCGTCGTACAGGCACTGGCGCAGTACCTGCAGCGGCAAGCCCAGCACGGGCGACTGCGTTCCAGCGAGGATTGGGAGGTGGTCGCCCAGGGTTTTTTGGGCTCCCTCATAAGCTTTGCGCTCTTTGGCCGCGTGATCCCGTTGGAGGGGGCCGCGCACCCGCGGGAAAAGGTGGCGGCCACTTTGGCCAGTGCGTTCCTGGATGGACTTCGCTAGGTTCCAGCGTTGGGCGGGAGGTGACAACCGGTGCCATATGCAATCGAGATGGAGGACGTTTCGCGTCATTTTGGGTCGGTCAAGGCCGTATCGGATATGACCATGCAGGTCCCTGCCGGGCTGACGTTCGGGCTTATCGGCCCGAACGGCTCGGGCAAGACGACACTAATCCGCATGGTGGCCGGCCTGATTAGCCCTACTCGCGGACGGCTGCGTGTGCTCGGAAGGCATCCGGGCGAGCGGACGGTAGCCATACGCACAGGCTACATGCCGCAGGCGGATGCCCTCTACCGTGACCTGCCGGTCCGGGAGAACCTGAACTTCTTTGCCACCCTCTATGGCGTGCCCCGTGCCGCCAGAAAAGCACGCATCGAAGAGGTGCTGGCGCTGGTGGAAATGTTGGAGTACGCCAACCGGCCAGTCGAGACACTGAGCGGAGGTATGAAACAACGGGTTCCGCTTGCCTGCGCGCTCGTCCACTCCCCTGAGCTTGTCCTCCTAGACGAACCTACGGTGGGCGTCGACCCCGAACTCCGCCGGACCTTCTGGAACTATTTCCGCACCCTGGCGAGCCAGGGCGTCACGGTGGTGGTTTCTACACACCACCTGGACGAAGCCGGACGCTGCGATCAGCTTGCGCTCATGCGCGGCGGACGGCTTCTGGCCATGGACACCCCGGCCGCTCTTCTCCAGCGTTCCGGGCAACCCGACCTGGAATCTGCGTTCCTGCATTTTGCGGGGGTGACAAACCATGCCTGATGGTTCCGTGCCGGCATTTTCCAAGCAGACGGGCATCGGCGCGAGCGTAGGACGCATTGCGGGACTGAGCCGGCGGATCATCCGCCAGCTTGCGGCGGATCACCGCACACTCGGCTTCGTAATAGCGGCGCCTGCCTTGATCATGACGCTGTTGTATTTTCTTACCAACATTACACCGGCACCGCCGGTGGTAGCAGTGCAAGCAGCCGCCGCAAAGGATCTGCCGGCAGCGGCCGCATGGCAAGCAGAAGTGATCACGGCCTTACAGAAAACCGGCCGTGTGGAAGCGTCAAAGCTTTCTCCGGCATACGCGGAGGAGCCGGCGAAAGCCGTGACCGATGGCCAGGCATATGCGGTGCTGATCCTGCCAAGCCCGTCACCGACCGGCAGCCAACCGGTTCAGGTCGTAGTAGATGGGTCCGACCCCACCGCCAACCAAACCGTGCTGGCTGCCCTCAGCCAAGCCATGGCCGCTGGGCAACCAGCGCACCCGCCGGTTTCGGTAGCTGTGCAGTACATACATGCTGCCGGGTTCAAACTCATGGACTTTTTTGCACCCGTCTTCATCCCGTTTTTCGTATTTTTCTTCACGTTCTTGCTCACGGTGGTGTCGTTTTTGCGTGAACGCACGGGCGGCACCATGGAACGGTTGTTCGCTTCCCCCATCGGGGCGGCGGAAATCATCCTGGGGTATCTTGGGGGTTTTCTGGTTTTCGCTCTGATCGAATCGCTCATCGTACTCTTCTTCACGATCTACGTCTTGAAGATTCATTACCAGGGCAGCCTTGCGAGCATCTTCGTTGTGGAAGTGTTCTTGACAGTCCTGGGAGTGAACCTCGGTATATTTCTTTCCACCTATGCCAAGAACGAACTGCAGGCGGTCCAGTTCATACCGGTGGTGATAATTCCGCAGGCCCTCCTGGCGGAAACCTTCTGGAAGGTGAGCGACATGTCATGGCTTTTGCGGGGACTCGCTGATGCGATGCCGCTCACATACAGTAACCTGGCCCTGAAAGACATCATGCTGAGAGGCAAAAGCCTCGGGGACGTTGCCATGTATTTGGTCGCTCTTGGTGCCTACACGCTGCTCACGGTGGGGCTGAGTGCAGTGGCCGTGCGGCGGGCCCGTTAGCCAGCGGCGTTCGGTCCGATTGGTGTCCCCGGGCGCCATTCGATTCAGGTTAGGTTAATATCATGGAAGGGGGTGTGTGCTGTGAGCCACGATGGAACACGTGCAGATTCCCCGCTTCCGCAAGGTGCCGGCCGCCTGTGGCGGTGGCTCGCGGCAATGGTGATCAGCCTTGCCGCCCGTACGCGACTCAAAATCGTCTTCATTGGTCCCCGCCGTTTTCGCCTGTCCCCGGGTACGCTCGTCGTGATGAACCACAAAAAGGACTGGGACGGCCCGGCCATGGCCCCCTACCTGTTCTTCAGCGGCGGACCAGGGTCGCCCAACCGGTCCTTGAGCTTTCTTGTACGGGGCGACCTCAACCGGCCCGGCTTCTTGGCCACGTTCTTTTTCCGCCGCCAGCCTGCCTTGGGCTTTTTTCTCCGCAAACTGAGCCTTACCCCGATCACCCGGGCACTCGGCATCAGGGTGGTGCCCGGCCTTGGCGATCCGGAAGCAGGCGGCCGACGGGACCGGGTGGCCGAAATTAGAGCCCACCTGACCGACGCGGCTACCCAGCTGGACAAGGGCGGCTGTGTGCTCTTGGCTCCGGAGGGCCAGCTCACGCCGGACGGGAGCCTGTGCCGGCTATCGGGGGCTTTGGTCCGCTTGGCCGCCCATGCCCAGGTGCTCCAACCGATCACGCTCACCTACGACCTGACCGCCCGCCGCACACGACTGTTCATCCGCGTTGGCGAGCCTGTGGTATCGCCGCAGGCCATGCCGTCCAAGGACATCGAGAAGCTCACTGCCCACCGGCTCCGCGGCGGCACGGTGTTCGCCCTCGGCCAGGTGGTTGCCCTTTTGGCGCAGGCTGGCCTGCCCACACATCTCTTGCATAGAAGGGAAAAGACCCTGTCCGTGGCACAGGCGGCACGCGAGATGGCGCGGGCCCTCGCGGAGGCCGGAGGCCAGGCAGACCAGTGGCTCATTCATTCGACGCCCAAGGAGATCGAAGGCCGACTCCGGTGGTGGCTGAAAAACCGGGCCTTCCTGCCGGAGGGATCGCCAGGCAGCCTGGCATATTGCAGCCATGAGGCCGAGGATGGGCTTATGGCCCTGCCGGCAGAAAAACGCCGGGAAGTGGAGGACGTGGCCCAGGCTATGGCAGCGGCGGTCACGGCACCTGCTGGTACCGTCCCGGCCGCAGGGCCAGCAACGCCGCCCGCCACTCGCCGGGGCGTACCGCAGCCGGTGCTGGAACTTGTCCTGGGTCTGGCCACGGTTGCCGCCGTGGTCTTGGGCCTGCGGGCCGTATCCTTCCAGGACATCGTGCAGGCCATGGAACAGATGGATGCCTCGTGGGTTTTCTGGGCAGTGGTCTTCCAGCTGGCTGGTTACGCCTCCCGGGTGCCGGTTTGGCAAGCCCTGCTCCACGATTCCACGACCCAGCTCAGCCCGCGGGAGGCTTTCGATCTGTACGTGGCGGGCAGTTTTATCAACCTGCTGGTGCCCTTCCGCGGCGGCGACGCGGCGCGCGTGGTTTACCTGACGCGGGAAGCCAACCTCGGCTGGCTACGAGCCGGCGCCCTGGTCGCATCAGAACACGCCTTTGACCTCGTCATTATCACCGGCTACGGCCTCGCCGGGCTATTGCTGACACGCACCGCCCCGGCCTGGGCCCGCCGGACTGTGCTCATCTTTACCGCCGGTACCCTGGCCGCAGTGACAGTGCTGTTGCTCTTGCGGCCTCTTGCCAGGCTCATGAAGCACAAGGGACAGACAGTGCTCGCGGCCCTGGCCGTCCCGGGCGACGCACTGCGAAACCCGCCCACGCGGGCTGAATTGCTGGCGGGGATCACGCTCACGAACCTGGCCGGACCGGCAAGCACCATCGCCCTTTTCCGGGCAGCGGGTCTGGCAGTGCCGGCAGGACCGTTTCTCATCGCCACTGCCCTGGTGACCATCGGCGTGGGCATGCCGCTCACGATCGGTAACCTCGGTACTTATGAGTTGATTTTCAGTGCCGTATACGGGCTATTCATGGGTTACAGCGCCCGGAGCCTGGTGCCGGTAGCAGTGGTCCTGCATGCCAGCGGCCTTGCCCTGCTGGCTGTGCTGGGACCCGCCGCCCTGATGCACCTCGGGCGAGAAATCATGCAGAATCCGGGCCCGGCCGCCAGGCACGGAACTGCCCACTGAAGCGGGCCGGGCCGTCAGGCCTGCGCGTTTACGCCTCCGGCCGGTGGTGTGCCTCCCCGAGTGCCCGCACCTCGTCCAAAGCCTGGGGATTCTCCAGCGACGAGATGTCCCCGCCGGCCTGTCCGAGATAGGCAGCCCGCATGAGGCGCCGCAGGATCTTGCCGTTGCGGGTATGGGCAAGCTGGCTCACCACATGCACTGCCGCGGGGCGGAAGGCCTTCCCGAGGCCCACCGCCACCGTGTCGGCAATCTCATTTTCGATACCGTCGCGGCGGCTGCCCGGCCGGAGCACCACAAACACGACCGGCTCCTCGCCCTTGACCGGGTCTGGCACGCCGATGGCCGCGGCCTCCACCACGTCCGGATGGGCGGCAGCCGCCGACTCCACTTCCGCCGGACCAAGCCGCTTGCCGGCCACCTTCATGGTGTCGTCTGAGCGTCCTTCCAGGAACCAAAAACCATCCTCATCAACCAGCGCCCAGTCGCCGTGGACCCATACCCCCGGCCAGCGGGACCAGTAGGTGTCCTCGTAACGCTTGGGATCCTGCCAAAACCCCATGGTCATGCCGAGCCAGGGCTTTCTGATCACGAGCTCGCCTACCTCGCCGCGAATGGGCTGGGCGTTTTCGTCCACGACATCGGCAGCCATACCCGGAGCCGGGCCGCTAAAAGAGCACGGTTTTTGAGGTGTGATAGTCGTGCAGCCCAAGATACCGCCTGAGATCTCGGTACCGCCGCTGTAGTTGATGATCGGACAGCGGCGTCCCCCCACATGCTCAAACGTCCACCACCACGCCTCGGGATTCCACGGCTCGCCGGTAGAGCCGATCGTCCGCAGCGAGCCAAGGTCATGCTGGCGGACAGGGGCCGGGCCGTGGGGCATGAGGCTGCGGATCACCGTGGGAGAGATGCCGAGCGAGGTGATGCGGTGGCGCTCCACGAGCTGCCACAGCCGGTCTGGACCCGGATAGTCGATGGTACCGTCGTACATGAACACCGTGGCGCCCCGGATGAGACCGCCTAGCACCACCCACGGGCCCATCATCCAGCCCATGTCGGTTACCCAGGTCACCACGTCGTCCGGATGGATGTCGAAAAGGAAGTACATGTCGATGGCCGCCTTGAGCGGGAAGCCGGTGTGCGAATGCACCGCCCCTTTCGGGCGGCCGGTGGTTCCGGAGGTGTAGATGATCATGAAAGGATCGGAGGCCGCCATTGGCACCGCCGGCACGGCCGTGGGTTGGCCGGCCACCAGCTCGTGCCACCAGACATCGCTGCCCGCCTGCCACGACACCGGCTGACCGGTCCGGTGGACTACCACCACATGTTCCACGCTCGGTACCGCCTCTGCCGCCTTGTCTGCCGTTTCCTTCATGTTGACGAGGCGCCCGCGGCGGTAGTAGCCGTCGGCAGTGACAAGCACCTTGGCCTGGCACGATTCCAGCCTGGAAGCCACTGCCTGGGCCGCAAAGCCGGAGAAGATGGGTGTATAAATGGCGCCGATGCGAGCCACGGCCAGGAGGGCAATGGCGACCTCAGGGATCATGGGGAGGTAAAGCCCCACCCGGTCCCCGCGCCGTACCCCCAGTGCCTGCAGGCCGGCCGCACACCGGTTAACCTCGGCCAGCAGCTCCCCGTAGGAAAACGTCCGGGTGGCGCCCTCCTCGCCCTCCCACACAAGGGCCAGCCGGTCCCGATGGTTCCGCACGTGGCGGTCGAGGGCCTGTTCCGTGAGGTTGATCACGCCGCCAGGGAACCACTCCGGCCAAGCCGGGCCCCGCGACAGGTCCACCACCCTGGCAGGCGTGGTGCGCCATTCGATTTCCAGGGCTTCCACCGCTTTTTCGGTGAACCATTCGATGTCCTCGGCCGCCCGGCTGACCAGTTCGCCATAACTGTGGAGACCGTGCCGGGTGAGAAAACTACGCAACAGGCTTCGTTCGAGGTACTCGGCGCTCGGCTGCCAGGCCACCTCCATGACCGGATCCCCTCCCGCACGCGTAAGCTTGGACACAAGCCCAAAGCCGGCCGCCCCCTGCCGGTTCGTCGGCTGCTAGCGGCCGCGCTGCCTTGCCTTCCGCCGCTTATTTCGATTTTTGGGCAGCGGTATCCTCTGCCCCTCCGCCAGCACGAACTCGACCTGCCCCGCCGGCACGTCTACCTTCGCCACCTCTACCTGGACAAGATCACCCAGGCGAAACACGCGGCCAGTCCGTTCCCCGACCAAAGCGTGTTCCTGCTCTGACAAGTGATAGTAGTCGTCCGTGAGGTTGGATACCCGCAAAAGACCCTCGATGGTGTTCGGCAGCGTCACAAAGAACCCAAAAGAGGTTACCCCCGTGATCACGCCCTCGGCCTGCCAGCCAATCCGCGTGCTCATGTATTCCGCCTGCTTGAGGCGGATGGTGTCACGCTCCGCCTCTTCCGCGATGCGTTCACGGTCCGACGCGCTCGCCGCCACCTCCGGCAAAATAGCCTCCAGAGCAGCCCGCCGGGCTTTGGTCATTCGTGGCCGTTGCAGCGTTTCGCGAATGATGCGGTGGATAAAAAGGTCCGGATAACGCCGGATCGGCGAGGTGAAATGCGTGTAGTAGCGGGCCGCCAGGGCAAAGTGGCCAAGGTTCTGGGCCGCGTAGCGGGCAAGTTTCATCGTCCGCAAGACGGTCATGTTGACTACGCTCTCCTCTGGCCGGCCGGCCACGCGCCGCAGCACTGCTTGGAAGGCCCTGGGTTCGATGTGGCCCGTCCCGGCCTGGCGGGGATCGCGGATGTGCAAACCAAAACGGCCCAAAAACTCGTTGGCCTCTTCGACACGCCCGGCGTCTGGCTCTTCGTGCACCCGGTACAGGAACGGTACACGCCGGCGGGCGTAATACTCGGCCACTGCCTCGTTAGCCGCCAGCATGAACTCCTCGATGATCTCGTCCGCGATGTTCCGTGGGTACGGGTAGACGTCGGTAGGACGGCCAAGGCGGTCGAGCGTCACCTTCGGCTCCGGGAAATCGAAGTCGACACTGCCCCGGCGCTGCCGCCTGGCCTTGAGGGCCAGGGCCAGCGCGCGCATATCGTGCAGCATAGGCAGAACGTCATGGTACCTTTCGGTCAGGGCCGGATCGCTCCCAGCCAGAATGGCTGCCACCACGTCGTAGGTCATGCGCTCCCGGGAACGAATCACACTCGGTGCAATGCGGTACGATTTGCGGCGCCCGGCGGAGTCGAAGACAAGAAACACGCTCATTGTCAGGCGGTCGACGCCGGGATGGAGCGAACAGATGCCGTTCGAAAGCCGCGGCGGCAGCATGGGGATCACGCGGTCGACCAAATACACGCTGGTGCCGCGCCGGCGGGCCTCCAGATCAAGCGGGGACCCCTCCGGCACGTAATAGCCAACGTCGGCGATATGGACGCCGAGCTCGTAGCCGCCGTCGTCGGTGCGCACCAGTGATACGGCGTCGTCCAAGTCCTTGGCGTCTGGCCCGTCAATAGTGATGACCGTCTTTTCTCGCAGGTCAATGCGATTGCCCAAATCTTCTGGCCGCACTTCCGCTGGCACGGCCTCCGCCTGGGCGAGGGCATCGGCCGGGAATGCCACCGGCAGCCGGTGCTTGCGCACAATAATCTCGATGTCCACGCCGGGTGCGCCCTGCCTTCCCACGACTTCCACTACCCGTCCGGCCGGGGATCGGTGGGCATCCGGCCACTGGGTGACTTCCACGGTCACCACATCGCCGGGCTGGGCACCGCCGCGGTCCGCGGGGAGCACGAAGATATCATGCGGGATACGCCGGTCAGCAGGCACCACATACGCGAGATGGTCGTGCTCCTCTAGGGTACCGGTGACAAACTGGTTGGCCCGCGCGAGCACACGGATGATTTCCCCCTCCGGGGCACGCCCTGGCGGCCGGGAGTTGATGCGGGCCACCACGCGGTCTTCGTGCATCGCCCCGGCCATGCCCGCCGCCGGGATAAACACATCCGGGCTCCCGGGCACTTCGGGGATGACAAACCCGTTGCCCTGGGGCTGCACATGGAGCCTTCCCACCACCAGGTTCAGCCTGGCCGGGGTACCGTACCGCTTGTGGTGCGTACGGACCACTTGGCCGGCCGTTTCGAGCCCGGCCAGAACCCGCCGAAGCTCGGCCAGGTCATCGAAGGCTACCGCATCCGCGATCTCTTCCGCCGTCATCGGGTGCGGCGCCTGGTCGCGGAGATAGCCGAGTATTTTCTCCTGTAAATCTTCTTGCGTCTTTGATTTCACTCTTGATGCTCCTTTAATTCACGTTGTTTTAGGCTGGTAGATAGACCGAAGCCCAAAATAGTCCGCGGCGGCATCATGTACCGCCTGGATGTTCTCCGGCCATGTAAAGACATACAATCTCCACAGCTCTTCGTACTGGCGAGCCAGCGTAGCCACTTCCCCCGGCCCATCCCTGGGCTCGGTCTGGCTTAGTATCCGTAGCCCTGCGGCGGTGATGACCGGCATGTCAATCTCTTTGAAAGCACTGGCAGCCGGGCAGTAGATGATGACCTGCTCCGGCTTCACCCCGGCCGCCTCTGCCACGGCCTTCTCAGCCGCCAGCCGGCCGGCGCGGTCGGACAGTGCTGCGCTCAGGTGCCGGCGCTGCGACGGGCTGACCTCGGTGGCATCTACCACGTACGCCCGCTTGTAAAGTCGCCGCTCCTCCACCGCCCGGATGAGCTCCGCGACCCGCGGATCTCCCTCGCCCGCCCGCGTCCCAAGCCGCAGGTACCGGAAAAGCGTGTAGTCGTTGAGATCGTATAAGTCCTGCTCACAGGTCCCGTTTTCAACCGCGATTTCCACCGCTCGGGCGATCATGGCCCCGGCGGCGATTTTCGTGTGGTGATAATACACCCGCTCACTCAAGAAATAGCGGAGGCGCAACAGATGAAGGATCTCGGAACGGGCGTCCGGACGCAAAAGGCCGCCCTTGGAGAGCGACAGGGCCAAAACCGCTCGCTCCCCGCCCAGTTGCCCGTCCGCCGTGGCCAAGCGGAAGTACGACAACACCCGGTCGTCGTAATCGTGCCGGAGGCCGCAGAAATATGCGTCACGGCGAAGGTAGTCCAAAAGATCGGCGTCCACCGCACCCGCAATGATGTCATGATGCCAGTCCGCTGCCTGTTCGCCCGCCTGGCCCGCGCCGGCCAGAAGCCGCAGCACTGCCTTCAACCAACCAGAGCGTTCCAGAACCCTTCCGATACCGCCGTTTTCCAGGAAGTAGGCCACCCGTGCCGGCCGGTCGTGCCGGGGAAAGATCGCCCGCTCGTCTTCGATAGTATGTCCAAAGGGCAGGTGGCTTACGTCGTGCAAAAGGGCCCCAAGACGCACAAGCTGCCAGTCGTCGGCGGAAATGGCGGCGCCGCTCCGGCGCAAGGCCGCCATGATCGCACTGGCAGTTGCCAGCACACCAAGCGAATGGTCAAACCGGGTGTGCAAGGCGCCCGGAAAGACCAGGTAGGCGGTGCCGGTCTGCTTGATGCCGCGGAGGCGTTGCATTTCGCGGGTATCGAGAATCTCTTTTTCGAGGGTGGTAAGTTCGATGTCACCTTGGACGGGATCACGGATCACCAGGGCGGGTTTGTATCCCGGCCACACATCGGCAAACATTGGCATACCGGCCACCTCCACCTGACAAATTCGGCAGATTGGCCAAGTTGCCTGCCATGCGGCGGCAAGGCCGGCCGGTGCCAGCGGGCCACAAACTTTCAGTGGAACAGGGGTGCGAACACGAGGGCTACCACGCTCATCAGCTTGATGAGTATGTTGAGGGATGGGCCGGAAGTATCCTTGAAGGGGTCCCCCACCGTATCACCCACTACTGCCGCCTGGTGAGTGGCCGTGCCCTTGCCGCCCAGGTTGCCAGCCTCGATGTACTTCTTGGCGTTGTCCCAAGCCCCGCCAGAATTGGCCATTTGAACGGCGATGAGAAAACCGGTCACGAGCGTACCAGCCAAAAGCCCACCCAGGGCCTCCTTTCCAAGCAACAAACCCACTACGAGTGGAATCACCACCGCCAGAAGCCCGGGTACAATCATCTCCCTGATGGCACCGTCAGTGGCGATAGCTACACACTGCCCATATTCTGGGCGGGCCTGGCCCGTCATGAGCCCCGGGATCGTGCGGAATTGCCGGCGCACCTCGCCGATCATCCGGAAAGCAGCCCGTCCCACTGCTTGCATCGTCATGCTGCTGAAAAAGTACGGCAACATGCCGCCGATAAACAATCCCGCCACCACCTGCGGGGCCAAAAGGTCCAGTAGGTGCAGCCCCACGCTTTGGGCATAGGCCGAAAACAGGGCCAAGGCCGTCAGCGCCGCCGAGCCGATGGCAAACCCTTTGCCGATGGCGGCGGTAGTGTTACCAAGGGCATCCAGCCCGTCGGTCACCCGCCGCACCGCCGGCGGCAGCTCGGCCATCTCGGCGATGCCGCCAGCATTGTCCGCCACTGGTCCATACGCGTCCACCGCCACCGTCATGCCCACCGTCGAAAGCATACCCACCGCGGCCGCGGCGACACCGAAAAGCCCGCCAAAGTGGTATGAAACGAGGATTGCCACCGCGATCACCAGCACCGGCAGCACCGTGCTTTGCATGCCCACTGCCAGACCGGTGATGATCGTGGTGGCGGCACCCGTCTGCGACGACTCTGCGATGGTAAGGACCGGTTTCTGGGACGAAGAAGTGTAATACTCGGTGACCAGCCCGATGAGCACCCCGCCTGCCAATCCCGCCACGGTGGCCAAGAAAAGCCCGTATGTGCCAAAGAGCCAGCGGGTAACGGCAAAACTGGCCAGGACTACCAGCACCGCACTGACGATGGTGCCAGAACGCAGGGCCCGGGCCGGATTGCGGGCATTGGCATGCACGTAAAACCCGGCGAGCACCGTGGCGACCACTCCGGCCGCCGCCACCAGGAACGGATACAAGATTCCCTGGAGACCGTACTGCCCGGCGCCGATGATCACGGCCGCTACGATGGAACCGACATACGACTCGAACAGGTCCGCCCCCATGCCCGCCACATCGCCCACGTTGTCACCCACGTTGTCGGCGATCACAGCCGGGTTGCGAGGATCATCCTCCGGGATGCCTTCTTCCACTTTGCCCACAAGGTCGGCGCCCACGTCGGCGGCCTTGGTGTAAATGCCGCCTCCGACGCGGGCAAAAAGAGCCACTGAGCTTGCTCCCAACGCAAACCCGTTGATGATACTTGGGTCGCGGAACACCCAGTACACGAAGGTAAGCCCCACTAACCCGAAGCCCACCACCGCCATGCCCATCACCGAGCCGCTGGCAAACGCCACACTGAGCGCCCGCCCGACATCGGAACGGGCAGCGTTGGCGGTGCGTACGTTCGCACGGGTAGCTACCCGCATGCCGATGTAGCCCGAGAGCACCGAGCACGTGGCCCCGAGCACAAATGGAATCGCCGTGACCGGATGCATGCCCCCGCGGAGACCATAACCGGTTACCACGATGAAGGCTGCCAAGGCAAGAACGAAAATCGCCAAAACGCGGTACTCACGTGCCAAAAACGCCTCGGCGCCTTCCTGGATGGCTTGGGCAATTTCGACCATGCGGCCGGACCCGGGACTTTCGGTGTTCACACGGCGTGCATTGTAATAGGCAAAGGCCAGTGCCAGTGCACCGGCCAAGGCTGACAGCCACATAGATACTGGCAAAAGCGTCTCCTCCCCCGGGAAGGCCGCATCCCGCAAGCCATTGCAAGCCTGGTCAGGGCCGGGGGCGGCCTCGCGGCATCGGGCAGCGGATAACTAGTACAACACTATGCTCAGCAGCAGGGCGGTAATCATGAAGCCAGCAGCCAGCCAGGCAGACAGCCGCCCAAGAAGCTCATCGATGCCCTTTTTTTTGCCCCAGATCTGCTGTGCCCCGCCCGCGATGGCGCCCGAAAGGCCGGCACTGTATCCGGACTGCAGAAGCACCACGGTAATCAGGCCCAGAGACAGTATCACGTGTATGGCCAAAACAATAGCCTTCAGTACGCTCAAAAGGATTCACCCCGGCTTGCGTAATTCAGATCGCGCGGCTCTTGGTCGCCCGGCAAAAACCGCCCGCAAGACACGCTGGTATTGTAACACCACGGCCATGCCCGGAAAAGAAAAACTCACATCACGCAATGCCATTACCGGCGGAACGCCGCCGCACCAGCAAAATGGGTGCTTCCCCCCAGTTCCTCTTCGATACGCAAAAGCTGATTGTACTTGGCTACCCGTTCTGTACGGGCCGGTGCCCCGGTCTTGATCTGCCCGATGGCCGTTGCCACCGCCAAGTCGGCAATGAACGTGTCCTCCGTCTCCCCCGAGCGGTGGGACAGCACCGGTTTGTAACCGTGTGCTCGCGCCAAATTGATGGTCTCCATGGTCTCGGTCAAAGTACCGATCTGGTTCACTTTGATGAGGATCGCGTTCGCGACCCCGGCCTCGATACCGCGCTGCAAACGGGCCGGGTTCGTGACAAAGATGTCGTCCCCGACCAGCTGAAGCCGGCTGCCCAAAGCCTGTGTAAGTAGTGCCCACCCGTCCCAGTCGTCCTCGGCCAGGCCGTCCTCCAGCGACACGAGCGGGTATTTGCGCACCCACTCGTCATACAGTGCGATCATCTCGGAGGCATCAAGTGCACGTCCCTGGCCGCCTTTTTTGGCCCCGAGGACGTAGCGATTGCGGTCGTAGAATTCGCTGGCCGCCGGATCCAGGGCCAGTGCCACCTGCTCGCCTGGCCGGTAGCCGGCCTTTTCGATCGCCTGCACCAAAAGGTTCAGGGCTTCCTCCTCCGTGCCGAGATCAGGCCCGAAGCCGCCCTCGTCACCCAGGAGTGTGTTCAGGCCCCGCTTGGTGAGGATGCTCTTCAGTGTCTGGTACACTTCGGCTGCCGCTACCATGGCCTGCCGGAAGGTCGCAAAACCCAGGGGAACGATCATGAATTCCTGCAGATCGAGGTTGTTGGCCGCGTGACGCCCGCCGTTGAGCACGTTCATGAGCGGCACGGGAATCGTCGTGTCCCGGCCGCGGGCGAGGTAGCGGTACAAAGGCAATCCGGCCGAGGCCGCCGCCGCCCGGGCGGTTGCCAGCGAGATGCCCAGGATGGCATTCGCCCCGTAACGTTCCTTGTTGGGCGTGCCGTCGACATCGATGAGGCGGCGGTCGACAGTTTCCTGGTCGGCCGCGTCCAGACCGATCACGGCAGCTGCCAGCGGGCCGTTGACATTGGCCACGGCCTGGAGCACCCCCTTGCCGCCAAGCCGCCCCGGATCGCCGTCCCGCAGCTCCAGGGCCTCGTGCGTGCCGGTCGAAGCACCAGACGGCACCGCTGCCCGGCCAAAGCTGCCATCTTCGAGACGCACGTCCACCTCCACGGTCGGGTTGCCCCGCGAGTCGAAGATCTCCCGTCCCCGCACTGCCTCGATGCGCGCCATGAACCGTCCCCCTTCCAGTGATCCTCTCTGTCCGCAATCTCGGGGCACCGCTGCCGCCATGCGACGGCTTTGCTACCGGCGGTGCAAAAGGCTTGCCCCCGTCATCTCCCCCGGTTGTGCAAGCCCACCCAGCTGGAGAAGTGTGGGAGCGATGTCAGCCAACAGGGCCGTGCCATCCGGCTGGGTCGGCACCAGGGTAGCGTCCGGCACACCCACGAGAACACACGGCACCAGGTTCGACGTGTGAGCCGTATGCGGACCGCCGTCCGGATCAATCATTTCCTCCGCGTTCCCATGGTCTGCCACCACGAAGGCCGCCCCGCCACGGGCCACTACCGCCCGCACCACTTCGCCCAGCAGGCGATCCACCGTGCTGACCGCCTGGATGGCCGCCGCCAGCACGCCGGTGTGTCCCACCATGTCCGGGTTGGCGTAATTGAGCAAAATGAAGTCATAGCTTTCTTCTTCTATTTTCTGAAGCAGGGTCTGCGTGACCGCAGGTGCCGACATCGCGGGCTGCAGGTCGTAAGTCGCCACCTTCGGCGAGGGGATGAGCACGCGGTCCTCGCCCGGAAAAGGCTCTTCGCGGCCGCCGTTGAAGAAAAACGTCACGTGGGCATACTTTTCCGTCTCCGCGATGCGTAGCTGCCGCCAGCCCGCCTCACTCAGCACCTCGCCGAGGGTATGACGGATCTCCAGTGGTGGGAAGGCCACCGGCACGGCCAGGGTTTCGTCATAATCGGCCATGGCGGTGAAATGAGGCGGCACGTAGCCGGCCCCGCGGTCGAACGCCTCAAACTGGGCGTCCGCAATGGCGTGGCTGATCTGACGGGCACGGTCGGCCCGGAAGTTAAAAAAGATCACACTGTCCGCCGGCGTCAAAGACACCGGCTCCCCCACCACTGTGGGCATGATGAACTCGTCCGTCTCGCCGCGCGTGTACGCCTGCTCCACCGCCGCCAGGGCAGTGGGAGCCGCAACGCCCTCCCCACGTACGATCGCCTGCCAGGCCTTTTGGGTCCGCTCCCAGCGCTTGTCCCGGTCCATGGCGTAATAACGCCCCATGACCGTGACGATGCGTCCGGTGCCGATCTCGTGCAGGTGCGCCTCGCACGCGGAGACAAAGCCAGCACCGCTCGTAGGCGGTACATCGCGGCCGTCAGTGAAGCAGTGCACGTACACACGCGTCACGCCGCGGTCGCGGGCCACCCGCACGAGTGCATAGAGATGCTCGATGTGACTGTGGACGCCGCCGTCGGAGCAAAGTCCCATCAGGTGCAGGGCACCGCCGGTCTCGCGGACCCGCGTCACGGCCTGCACCAGGGCAGGGTTGCGGAAGAAATCGCCGTCCCGGATCGCCTTCGTGATGCGCATCAGATCCTGGTAGACGATGCGGCCAGCCCCCAGGTTGAGGTGCCCCACGTTCGAGTTTCCCATCTGGCCCGGAGTCAGCCCCACGGCTTCCCCGCTGGTGGCGAGCGGAACGTGGGGCATGTCACGCCACCAGCCGTCCATGTTCGGCGTGTCGGCGAGGGCAATCGCGTTGCCCGGTCCGGGCGGCGCCAGGCCCCAGCCGTCGAGTACGATCAAAGCCAGCGGACGCGGCCTCATCGGACCGCCTCCGCCGACGTGGCGGCAATAATACCCAGGAAATCCTGTGCCACCAAGCTCGCTCCGCCCACCAGGGCGCCGTCGATGTCCGGCTGGGCGGCAAACCCTCCCATGTTGTTGGGCTTCACGCTGCCGCCGTAAAGGATACGGATGGTACTGGCCACCTCGGTGCCGAAACGCCCGGACAGAAGCCCGCGGATAAAGGCGGCCGCCTCCTGGGCGTCCTGCGGCGTCGCCGGGGTGCCGGATCCGATCGCCCAGACCGGTTCGTAAGCTACCACCAGGGCAGGCGATTCCAGGGACGCGACCGCTGCCTCCAGCTGGGCACGCACCACATCGAAGGTCTTGTGCTGTTGGCGTTCGGTCAGGTTCTCCCCCACACACACGATGGGCACCAGCCCGCCGCCCTGTGCCGCCTTCGCCTTGCGGCCGACGTCCTCGTTTGATTCGTGAAAATACTGCCGGCGCTCGGAATGGCCAACGATTACGTAACGGCAACCCGCGTCCGCCAGCATTGGTACCGAAATGGCACCTGTGTAAGCTCCTTGAGGCTCCCAGAAGCAGTCCTGGGCCCCCACCGACAGGGCATTGCTTTCTCCTCCAGGTGGCGGTGCCCCTACTACCGCCACCACCGCCGTCAAGGCCGTGAAGGGCGGGCACAGCACCACGTCCACCGGCGCCCCCGTGCGATACTGGCTTTTCAGCCCATCCCGCACCGCCGCGGCCAGGGCCTGAGCCTCACTGACAGTTTTGTGCATTTTCCAGTTCCCGGCCAAAAGGGGCCGGCGCGACTTGCTGGTCACTCCATCACCCCTGTTCTAGCGGTCGAGGAGGCAGGCCACGCCCGGCAGCTCGCGGCCTTCCAGAAACTCCAGCGACGCCCCACCGCCAGTGGAAACATGGCTTACCTGCGCTGCCACACCGGCCTTTTCCACCGCGGCCGCGGAATCGCCGCCCCCGACCACGCTGTATGCCGGGCTCGCGGCCACGGCACGTGCCACGGCCGTCGTCCCCGCGGCAAAATCGTCGACCTCAAACACGCCGAGCGGCCCGTTCCAAAAGATGGTACCGGCATCCCGGCAGGAAGTGGCGATCGCCTCACGCGTGGCGGGGCCGATGTCCACCGCCCGCTCGTCTGGAGCCACGCCATCCGGAGCGACCACGCGCGACGGAGCATGGGCAGCGATTTCTTTTGCGACCACCAAGTCGGATGGCAAGATGACCTTGATTCCCAGCCGGGCGGCCTCCGTCAAGAGCTCACGGGCCAGCACGAGCTGCCCGGCCTCTACCAGCGACGCCCCCAGGTTGTACCCCTGGGCGGCCAGAAACGTGTTGGCCATGCCGCCGCCCACCGCCAGCGTGTCGCCGGCACGCATCGCGTTCGTAAGAAGGTTACGCACAAGCCCGATCTTGTCCGATATCTTCGCTCCGCCCAGTATGACCACGAAAGGCCGGTCCGGATTATCAAGCAGCCGGCCCAGGGCAGAGAGTTCCCTTTCCATGAGAAAACCCGCCACCGCCGGCAGGTAGGACGCCACGCCGACCGTGGAGGCGTGAGCACGGTGGGCCGAGCCGAAGGCGTCGTCCACATACACCTCGCCCAGCCTGGCCAGGGCGGCGGCAAAGCTGGGGTCGTTCGCTTCCTCCTCCGGGTGGAAGCGAAGGTTCTCCAGGAGCATGACCTGCCCCGGCCGCAGATCGCGGGCCATGGCCTCCACCGCGGGACCGACACAGTCCGGGGCGTGGCCGACGATGGTGCCAAGCAGGCGGGCAAGCTCCCAAGCCACGGGGGCGAGGCTGAACGCCGGGTCAGGTTTGCCCTTCGGCCGCCCGAGGTGCGACATCAGCACCACCGGACAGCCCGCTTCCCGCAGAAAGCCGATCGTCGGCAGGGCAGCACGGATGCGGGTGTCGTCCGCCACCTGCCCGTCTTTGAGCGGGACGTTGAAGTCCACGCGCACGAGCACCCGCTTGCCCGCCAGGTCGATATCCCTGATCGTCTTCTTGGCCAGTGGCACGTCCCTCACTCCAGTCTTACCAGCCTTTTTCGGCTACCAGGGCCACCAGGTCCGCGAGGCGGCTGGAATAACCCCACTCGTTGTCGTACCAGGCCAGGACCTTCACAAAGTTGTCCGCAAGCACCATGGTAGACAGGGCGTCCACGATGGACGAGTGCGAGTCGCCGCGGAAGTCAGACGACACCAGCGGCTCCTCTGCCACGGCCAGGATTCCCTTGAGCGGACCGGCCGCCGCCTTGCGGAAGGCATCGTTGACTTCCTCGACGGTTACCGCCCGCCCGAGCTCGGCAGTGAGGTCGGTGATGGATACGGTTGCCACCGGCACCCGCAGCGATATGCCTGTCAGCCGCCCCTTCAGCTCGGGCAGCACCAGGCTCACGGCCTTGGCGGCACCAGTCGTGGTGGGGATGATGTTGATGGCCGCGGCCCGTGCCCGCCGCAGGTCCTTGTGCTCCAGGTCGAGCACCCGCTGGTCGTTCGTGTAAGCGTGCACCGTGGTCATGAGGCCGCGCTTGAGTTCGAAGTTTTCGTGCAGCACTTTGGCCACCGGGGCCAGCGAGTTCGTGGTGCAGGAGGCGTTGGAGATGATGTGGTGCCGGGCCGGATCGTACTTGTTCTCGTTCACGCCCAGCACGATAGTGATGTCCTCATTTTTGGCTGGGGCCGAGATGATTACCTTTTTCGCCCCGCCCCCGTCGATGTGGGCACGGGCCTGTTCCGCCTCGGTAAACCGACCAGTGGACTCCACCACGATATCAATGCCAAAGTCCCGCCACGGAATTTGGCGCGGGTCACGCTCCGCGAAAACCTTGATCGGCCGCCCATCAAAGACGATGTTGTCGCCCTGCACCTCGATACGGTTAGGCAGGGTGCCATACGAGGAATCGTACTTGAGCAGGTGGGCTAGCGTGGGTGCGTCAGTGATGTCGTTCACGGCCACAATCTCAATCTCCGGGTGCCGGACCAGGGCCGCGCGGAAAAACTGCCGGCCGATGCGCCCAAACCCGTTAACCCCAATCCTGATTGCCATGCATATCACCCCACAGCACAAAAATGATCCGGTTGGCCCGGCCCGCCCCGACACGTAGAGCTGTGCGGTGGCGGCTCATTCCTACCGACATACTACCACAACGCCCCGGCCGCTCAATCAGCCGGGGCGTCTATTCGCTTGTGCCTGGGACGCGTCCCCCTTCCCCTACGACCAGTGCCAACCCCTGGGGATCGCCGCGGACGATCTCAGCGGCCAAAGCCAGTTCCAGCGCCCCCAAAAGATCGTCCCGAGAGGCGCCCGGGTTACCCAAGCCCAGGTTTTCTTCGATCGTCCCGGGGAAAAGAAACGGCTCTTGCGGCAGGTAAGCCACCTTTTTTCTCACGAAGGAAATGGCGTCGAAATGGACGTCATGACCGAACACGAACACCGTGCCACGGGAGGGGCGGTAGAGTCCGGCAAGGATTTTCAAGAGCGCGCTCTTGCCAGAGCCGCTCTTCCCACGATGGCCACAAAGGCGCCGCGCTCAATTCTGAAGGATACGTCCCGCAGGACGGATCGCCCGTCCCCGTACCCGAAAGACAGGCCGTTCGCCTCGATCGCCAGACGGCTCTGTGGCATTTCGCCTTCCTCCCCGCCGCGACCAGATACTTCCACCGGTCGTACGGGATCCGCTTCCGCCGGCTCGTCGAATACGGCCGGTACTCGCGCCAGAGCACCCTAGGCCCTCGCTATTTCGCTTGAATAGTACCCGAGGTTATTGAGGGGCCAGGCCAGGTTGTTGCACAGCTTCACAAGGGCCAGTATCCCTCGCAGGGTGAGCTGACCGGCCAGGGTCATGTAACCGCCATAGGTGACGGCCACCACAAAGGGAAGAAACGACCCCAGCCC
>CADDZV010000029.1 GCA_902812875.1 Clostridiales bacterium | reverse complement strand
GCGGTCGATTACGACGCGAGTGGGCGAGGTGCATTTCCAGCGGCGGTACTACTGGGACGAGGAAGAAAGCCGGTGGGTTTATCTTCTGGACGAGTCGCTGGGGTTGGAGAAACAGGAACGGGCAAGTAAGGGGTTCCGGGCGGAGGCGGTAGTGGCCGCGGAACGAGATCGAAAAGTTGGAACGAACCCTGGCCGCGGCTTGGCAGGAGCTCGGCCCGGAGTCGCCACAGGGGGAGTTATTGCATGGCCTGCTCCAGGACATCCGGCGGCGGCCGGAGGCATGGAGGGATTACCGGGTACGCTTGGCCGAGCGCCAGGTATGCACGGAGGGTTACCGGGGGATGGGTAGTGCGGAGGCCGCCGTGGAGCGGTATTCCACCCGCCTGCGGACGGTGGGGCGGAGCTGGTCCAGGCGCGGGCTGGCTGGGCTTGTGGAAGCGATGGCGGCAGCCTTCACAGGGCTGGAGAAGCTGGTGAATGCGGTGCATAGGACCGCCGAAGACACGGGACTGGCGGACCGGCTGCAGACGTTGAAGAAGAAAGCCATGGACCGCACCGTCGCCCGTATCGAGGGGGAGCTTGGCAAGGTACGTCAGGCCCACTTCCCCGCGCTCGATGTAGGCACGGGCGCGTCCCGTGGTTTGACAAGGATTTTCCGGCACGTGATAGACGCCACGCCGATTTAAGTTGCCTCTAGAATGTGGGAACTGCCTCTTGATCAGGAAAGTCCCCCACAACAACTTGACAGGCACACTACTGGCGGCAGCATTGACGGGCCGGATGGGAGCATGCTAGCATCTTAGCGCTCACCAGCACCTCAAGCCGCGTGTGTTCCGGGTCAATCCGGCGTGGGGAGATTGCGGCCGCCATGGTGGCCCGCGGTGGGGCGCCCGGATTTCAAGCCACGCGGAGCAGGAGGTCTCGCCTGTGGATCATTCGTTGGACGACGCGCGGGAAGCGATGCTCCGGCGGCTACCGGCGGTCGGCCAGTTGCTCCAGCTTCCCCGCGTACAAAGCATGATCAGCTCGTACCCCCGCCCCCTGGCAGTTGAGGCCATCGAAGCCGCCGTCGGCTACCTCCGGCAGAAGATTCTGTCTGCGGCATCGGCAACGGAACTTGATACGCTCGACCTTGGCTCGGACTTTGTCCTTTCCCTGATTGCGGAAGAACTCGGGCGGCGGCGGCCGCATCTGCGGCGTGTGATCAACGCCACCGGGATAATCCTGCACACCAACCTGGGACGGGCTGTCTTGGCACCGCAGGTGGCCGCAGCCGTGTCCATGGCCGCCACGTGTTATACCAACCTTGAGTTCGATTTGGCCACGGGTGAACGTGGGTCACGTCATGACCATCTCGAGGGGCTTTTGTGCCGGCTCACCGGGGCCGAAGCGGCTGCGGTCGTCAACAACAATGCGGCCGCCGTGCTATTGGCTCTCTCTGCACTGGCCGCGGGTCGGGAGGTGGTCGTTTCACGGGGCGAGCTCGTCGAAATCGGGGGCTCTTTCCGCATCCCCGATGTCATGGCCCAGTCAGGGGCGCGCCTCGTTGAGGTCGGCACCACCAACAAGACGCGGGCGTCTGATTACAAAGCAGCCATCGGGCCAGACACGCGCGTGCTGCTCAAGGTGCACCAGAGCAACTATCGCATCATCGGGTTTACCTCCGAGGTGTCCTTGGCGGAGCTCGTGGAGATTGGACACAGCCAAGGCCTGATTGTCATGCACGACTTGGGCAGCGGCCTTTTGGCGGACCTCGGCCCGTATGGCATTGCCGGGGAGCCCGACGTACGGGCGAGCATCGCCGCCGGGGCGGACGTGGTCACCTTCAGCGGAGATAAACTTTTGGGCGGCCCGCAAGCCGGCTTCATCCTGGGCCGCCGCGACCTGGTGGCTGCCATCAAGAAACATCCGCTGGCCCGGGCAGTGCGAATCGACAAGCTCACCCTCGCCGCGGCCGAGGCCACATTGCGGCTTTATCTGGAACCGGAACGAGCCATCGCGGAAATCCCTGCCTTGCGGATGCTTACCACGCCGGTTTCCGCAATCGCCGCGCGGGCCCAGGCCATAGCCGCCCGGCTGCGCGAAAGCCTGCCGGGCACGGAAATCGATGTGCAGCCGGGGGCATCCCAGACCGGTGGCGGGTCTCTGCCCGCGCACGACCTGCCGACGCAGCTCGTGGCCGTGCGGCCTTCCCCGCAGTGGGGGAGCGTCGCCGATCTGGAGCGGGCCTTGCGGCGGCAGGATCCACCTGTACTGGCCCGCACCCAGCACGGCTTTTTGCTCATCGACCCACGCACTTTGTTGCCGGGCGATGAAGACGCTGTGGTGGCAGCCCTGGTGGCTGCCCTGGCGGAAGGAGGTGGCAGTGGTGGCTGACCGTGAGGAGATCCGCCTCACCCAGTACACCAGCAAAAGCGGCTGAGCCTGCAAAATCGGTCCTGAGGACCTGGCGCAGGTTCTGCGCTACATACCCCCTGCCGAGCCCGATCCGGATGCCCTGGTGGGTCTGGACGTGCCTGATGATGCCGGTGTGTACCGTCTTGCGGATGATATGGCAATCATCCAGTCGGTAGACTATTTCACTCCCGTCGTGGACGACCCATACGATTTCGGGCAGGTGGCAGCGGCCAACGCCCTGTCTGACATTTATGCCATGGGCGGCCGGCCGCTCACCGTCCTGAACTTGGCCGGCTTCCCGATCGGCCAGCTGCCGACCGAAGTTTTCGGACAGATTTTGCGCGGCTCTTCCGAAAAGGTCAAAGAGGCCGGCGCCGTGCTTTTGGGCGGCCATTCGGTGGACGATGCCGAGCTGAAGTTTGGGCTGTCCGTCACGGGCATCATTCATCCGCGCGATATCTTGCGAAACAACACTGCCCGCGCCGGCGATGTCATCGTGCTGACCAAACCCATCGGCACCGGCATCGCCAGCACTGCCCTCAAACACGGGCTTTTGCCTCCTGACCAGGAAAAGTACATGGTAACGGTGATGGCCAGGCTGAACAACCTCGTGGATGAGATGCGGGCTGCTGGCGTGCACGCCTGCACTGACGTCACCGGGTTTGGTCTCCTCGGACACGCCGCCGAGATGGCGGCCGCCTCCGGCGTGTGCCTGCATTTCCACGCCCGCCAGGTGCCCTTGCTGCCTGACATTTTTGCCTACCTGGAGGAAAACCAGGTGCCGGCCGGCACACGACGTAACGAGCGTTATGTTTCAAAGGTGGCCGAGTTCAGCCCGGACCTCGAGCCAGGCTGGTCGACCATACTCAGCGATGCGGTCACCTCGGGCGGTCTGCTCGTTACGCTTCCGGAGGAACGGGTGGCGGGCTTCCTGGCTAGCATCCGTGCCAAGGCCCCGTGGGCGGCCGTGGTGGGACACGTGGAGGCCGGTCCGGCTGGTTGTCTTGTGGTGGAGCCCTAGTCAGCGGCGCCAGTAAGACCAGTGCGGCGGGTGGCCCGTTTGTTTTTCGCGGGAAAACCGGCGGTTGATCGCGTCCAGGGCCGCCCGGCTGGCGGCCACGTATGGGCTTTCATTTTCGATGAATACCGCCCCGCTGATGGGCGGTTCCACGTCGTCCGGATACACTGGCGTGACCAGCACCACGATGGCCGGCAGCCCGCCTACCGTCACGGTACGCGCATCATCCAGGGCAAACTGCAGGTCGGTGCGCAAAAACTGCATGGCAGACTGCAAGGTGGCCTCGGCCACCGCCCGCAGCCGGCCGCTCGTGGTGTTTGGCTGTTCGACCGTGGCAGGCAGTACCGTGGCTTTGTCGGCCAGGCGGACCGTGGCCCGGAAGCGTCCTGCTTCCAGGTCGGAATATGTCTCCACGGACACCAGTTTCAGCCGGCTTTCGACAAACTGGGGATCGTCCCCGGCGATCTGGGCGACACTGATGCGGCGGTGGTCCACCCTGATGTCCCACTTGGCCATGAGGGCCGACTCGATATTGCGGACTACTTGCTTGGGCATCAGTGCGAAACCCGTGATCACGTGGATCTGCTCGATCAAATGGCGGTCGTTGATGACCAGTTTCACGGCCTTGACGTCGGGCAGCCGACGGAGGAGCCGTTCGATTTCCTGGATCGTGATCTTCCGCCGCGGCACTCCCGTACCGGGAAGGGGATTGTTGCCAGATGCAGGGGTCGATTTGGGTGTCGTCAAGCTCCCTTGGCCTCCCTCTCATGCACGCCTGATTAATTCAACAAAGCGGCTCTGGCTCCTGTTTTCTTGGATTTGCCGCCCAGCGAAGCCGGAAGATTTGGAAGCCGGAAGTCGAAAAGGGCACCTCTTACAGGCGCCTTTCCGTAGGTTGATCGGCACGGTGCCTGCGCGGTTTTAGCCTTTGCCTGCCCTCCGCCCGACAGGATTCGACTATTCGGAGGTCGAACCTTTTCGAATCCGAGTCGCTTCTGGGGGTGGAGCCATGTTTGCGATCACCAACACCCGCATCTACACCATCACGCACGGTGTGATCCCGGCCGGAACGGTGGTGGTGGACGGGGGCCGGATCGTTTCGGTCGCACCCGGCGGTGCTCCTGCCGGTGTACCGGTTTTGGATGCCGGCGGCCGGTACCTTTTTCCGGGGTTCATCGATGCCTATACGCTCCTCGGCGTCCATGAGGATGCCAACACAGACATGGGGTTCGATGCCGACGAATATCCCATGATCTCCGGGCCCGGCCTGCGGGTGCTCGACGCCGTCTATCCCGGTGACATCGCTTTCCGCGACGCGGTCGCCGCCGGTGTCACCACGGTGATGGCCTCCCCAGGTTATGTCAACGTGGTCGGTGGGCTTACGGCGGTGATCAAGACGGCCGGTGCCACCGTGGACGACATGCTCGTGAAAGACAAGGCGGCCCTTCGGGTGGCGGTAAGCGGAACACCCCGGTTCATGTTCTACTTTGGGCCGCCACCCGTGGACCCGCGCGACCGGGCGCAGGAAGCGGCCATCTTCGAGGCGGACCTGCAGCGCGGGCGCGAGTACCTAGCCAAAAAGGCCAGCCGCCCCGAGGACACGGAGCCCGACCTGCACCTGGAGGCCATAGCCGCGGTGTTGGAAGGCAGGATTCCCGTGCTGGCCAGGGCGCCGCTGAACCACGACGTCAGCAATATCCTGTGGCTAGCCCGCAAATGGGGTTTCCGGGTGCTTCTCGAGGGGTTGTTCGAGGGTCACCTCGTAGCGGATGAGATCGCCCAATCGGGGGCGCCGGCCATCGTGGGGCCCATGTTGGCTGACCGGCGCGCATACAGCCGCTACACATCGGCCCGTACGCCGTTACTCCTGCAGCGGGCGGGTGTGAAAGTGGCTTTGACCACCGGCCACCCTACGCTGGCGATCCAGTTCTTGCCGGTAGAGGCTGCGTACCAGGTGCAGCAGGGCATGCCGGAGGAAGATGCCCTGCGGGCCATTACCATCAATCCGGCCGAGATACTCGGCCTTGGCGACCGGCTTGGCAGCATCGATGCGGGCAAGGACGCCGACCTTGTGCTGTGGAGCGGCCATCCGTTTGATACGGCCAGCAGGGTGGATGTGGTTTACATCAACGGCAAAGAGGTTTACCGCCGCGACGGCGTGGACATCGGGGTCACCGAAAGCGGGGGGGCGATGTGATGGCCTGGCAGGCGTATGTGGGGGCGGATATTTATACGGGCACCGGCGAGATGGTCGCCGGTGGCACGCTTCTTGTGCAAGACGGCCGGGTGGCCGCGGTGGGCAAGCGGGTGGATGTGCCGTCCGGTGCTGCCATTATCGATCTGGGCGGGAAAACGGTCGTGCCTGGTTTTGTGGAAGCCCACTGCCACGCGGCCGTATTTTCGATGGGCGATGCCAGTCTCGAGTTGGACATGAAAGGCGGCCGCGGCGAGAAATCCCGCCAGGGGCCGGCGACCCCGGACTTCGACTTCTTTTACAATTTCAATCCCTACCATGAGCACCTGCAGCAGGCCCTCGAGGGCGGGGTCACTACGCTCATGGTCCGCCCGGGCAGCGGCAAGGTGATCGGCGGGCTCGAACTGGTGACCAAGGCGGCGGGGCGTTCCCGGGAAGACATGATTCTCAAGTACCCGGCCGGGATCAAGATGGCCTTCGGCGAAAACCCCAAGCGGGCCTTTGGTGTCTCCCGCCGGCAGTCACCCTCCACCCGCATGGGAGTAGCGGCCACGCTGCGGGAGCGGTTGAACGACGCCCGCAACTACATGGCCCGGCAAAAAGCATACGAGCGGAAGCTGGCGGAGTGGGAGGCCGCAGGCCGCGACCCGGCCCAGCGTCCCGAGCCGCCGGCGGCCGATCTGGCTATGGAGCCGCTGGTCAAGCTTTTGCGGGGCGAGCTGTGGGCCCATATCCATGTCCACCGCGACGATGACATCACGACGATCCTCCGCATCGGGGACGAGTTCGGATTCCGTTACACCTTGGAGCACGCGACGTCGTCTTTCCGCGTGATCGAAGAAATCGCCGCGCGAAACGTCCCCTGCGTGGTGGGCCCGGCATTGGTCACACGGGACAAGATTGAGTGTCTGGACCAGGGTTTTGCCACCCCGGGACTGCTGGAAAAAGCCGGGGTGAAGATTGCCATCACTACGGACCATCCGGTCGTACCGATCGACCTTCTCCGCCTGTCGGCCTCGCTCGCCCACCGCGAGGGGCTGAGTGCCGAAGGTACCCTGCGGGCGATTACCCTGGGGGCGGCCGAGATCCTGGGAGTGGCAGACCGGGTGGGAAGCCTGGAGGAGGGCAAGGATGCCGATTTCCAGGTGTACGACGGCTGGCCGTTCGAGCTGCGCGCACGTCTTTTGCAGGTGTACGTCGGAGGCGAGCTTGTGTACGACCTCGCCACGCACAAAGAGGAGTGGGAGCTCCACTACCCGCGCCTCCGCGCCCGGTTCGGCTAATGATGTCCGTTATTTTCCGCCGGCTGCCCGCAGGGCTTGGTCGACGGCGGCCGCCAGCTGGTCGTAAGGCAGGGCACCCATGTATTCTTTGCCGTTGATGAAAAACGTCGGGGTGCCCTGCACGTTCAAGGCTTGGCCGTCGGCGATGTCTTTTTGGACAACGGGCTGGTATTTGTGTGCGGTGAGATCTGCCTGGAATGTGGTTACGTCGAGGCCGATGGCGGCTGCATAGCCGAGGATATCGCTAAGCGTGAGGTTCTCCTGGTTTTTATACAGGATATCATGCATTTCCCAGAACTTGCCCTGGGCCCCGGCCGCCTCCGCTGCCTCGGCGGCCAGCTCGGCGTTTTCATGGATAGAAAGTGGGAATTCCCGGAAGACAAACCGCACCTGCGTAGGGTAGTTCTGCAAAAGCTTTTGGATGACCGGTTCCTCGGCTCCGCAGGCCGGGCACTGGAAGTCGCCGAACTCGACGATGGTAACAGGAGCGTCGGCCGGCCCGCGCACGTGCTCCCCGGGCCTCTCCAGCACCGTGGGGGCGGGGGTGGCACGCTGGTGGGCCCGCCAGGCGCCGATGGCCACTCCAGCAAGCACGATCACCAGCACACCCGCGAGCCAAATCAGGGTGGACCGGCGGCTCGGAGCGGCAGCACGGCCGGTACCGTGGGCCGCGGCCCGGTTATGTCCATTCACTTTTTCCGCCTTACGATGCCCGGCCGGTGCGCCGTTTTTCATGATGATACCTCCGTTCTCCGGGGAGCCAGGATGGCCCGCGGTGTCCTGGTCAGGACGGCCGCCTGGCAGCTGTTAACCGGGCTACTACGGCCGTGACAAGAAGTAACGTGGTGATGGTGGCCGACACGACACACCAAAAACATACCGCCCGGATGATAAAAAGCTCAAGGTAGATAAGATACAACGAAACTGCTTCGCCGGTGGCTGCGAGGACCAGTACCAGCCACGAAAACATCCGCTCCTGCCCAGGCACCGGTCTGGCAATGGCCCACTGGGCGGCCACAAAGACTGCCAAGAGATAATAAAACGCACCCCAGGCTGCCACTGGCAAACCCAGGAAATGGGCATACCGGCTTTGCTGCACGGTGCTGCAGCCCCCGCCCGAGGGACAGAAAAGCACGGCCGTGCGGGTGGCGTGGTACCACAGCCACGCACTCAGTACGAGCCCGGCCGCCGCCAGGATGGCATAAAAAAGAGCAAGTTTACGCACGGCCATCAAATTCCCGCCAAGGCGGCCTTGTTCCTGCTGGGGCAGGACTGAACCGCCGGCAGGGCGAATTTGTGCATGCAAAGAATTGCCCGCGCTGGTCAGGACAGGCGGCCCGGCGCCGGATCGCACACATTTCTGCAATAGCGGAGGCGGTGGCCATGAGCTTGGATGATCCACTGGAACAGCTGCGACGGGAACTGCAGCTTCGTCGCCGGATCGAGGCGGAAGCCGGCCAGGTGCCGGGCCAGCCAGGCGAGGAGGCTCCGCCGGCGCCGGAGGTGGCCGCGGAGGCGGCGGCCCTGGCTGGAGAAACGGTGGAAGGCACGGACAAGGACCAGGTGCCGGCACCCCCGGTCGGTGTGAACCTGAGCCGCGGCGACCTTGACAAGCTTGCCGATTACTACCACTCGCATCTTGATGGTGAAATAAAGAATGCCCTTTTGCAGCTTGGTCTGCGGGAAGAGACACTAAACTTTTTCCGGGTCGGCTACGACGACGGTTCCCACATCGGTTTTACCGAGCAGCCAAACCTGTTGGGCAACTTTTTCAAGGGGCGCATCGTATTTCCCATTACCGACCCGCAGGGCCAGGTCGTGGACCTTTTGGGGATGGCGGTCACCGACGAACAGCCCCGGTACAAAAGCGTGAGCGGTAGCCTGAGCCTGGCGTTCAACGCTCCCATCTTGGGCCAGTCGGACGTGATATTTATCTGCGACGGGATCGTGGATGCCCTTCTGCTTTTGCAGCAGGGCTACCCGGCTATCGGGCTTCCCGGCATACGCAATTTCAACCCGGGTTGGGCACAGGCGTTCAAGAACAAGGACGTGTTTGTGGTCCTCGAACAGTCGGACGTGGCCAGGCGCTACGGTGAGCGGATCGCTGCTGCTCTCAGCCACCAGGCCCGGGAAGTGTTCCGCGTCCTTTTGCCGGAGGGCGTCCGCAGCGTGAGCCACCTGTTCGTGGCCGCCGAACACCCGGCCGAAGTGCTGGCGGCGATTGTCAATCAGGCCCTCCAGGAGGGCTCGTACGGCCGGTTCCGGCGTGACCTGAACAACATCTCCACTTTCCTGCAGGAATTCACCCGGCGGCACAGTGGTCAGGAGGGCGGCATCAGCACGGGCTTCAAGGAGCTTGACGACCTGCTTCTGGGCGGATTCCACGAGGGGTTGTACATCATTGCCGGCCCGCCGGCGGTAGGCAAGACCACGCTATTGAAACAGCTGGCGGACCAGGTGGCCCAGGGCGGGCACCCGGTGCTATACGTGTCACTCGAGATGTCCGCGTTCGAGCTGTGGTGCAAGAGCATTGCCCGCCTGGCCGGTGTGCCGGTGGGAGCGGTGCTCACCGGCACGGCGGACGAAGAGCTCATCCGCCGCGCGGCCAAGGAGTATGAGGCCGTGGCCGCCAACCTGTGGACGGTGGAGGGCACCGACCACACTACCATCGAGCAGATCAACGAGTACATCGACCAGACCTTCAACGAGCGCGGTGAAAACCCGGTAGTGTTCATCGACTACCTGCAGCGGTTGCCGCCCGTCATTCCGGTGGCGGACCGCCAGGCCGCCTATAGCCAGGTGGTGCTGTTGCTCAAGCGGCTTTCGCGGCAGCACGGCTGTGCCGTAGTGGCGGCGTTTTCCACCCGGCACGCGGGGGCCGAGGACGGTTCGGATGTGTTCGATGAGAACGAAGAAATCGCCCACACTGCCGATGTGGTGGCTGTGCTCGGCCGCGACCGGCTGCAAGTGGTGAAAAACCGGAATGGCGTGACCGATACTGTCAGGCTTACCTTCGACCGGGCCGCCGGCCGCTTTGCTGGCGCGAACTGACAGGGGGAGTGGCGTAATGGACTTCTCGCTTTCCGAGACGGAACTGACCATTCGCGACCTGGCCCGCGAGTTCGCCCAGAAGGAGGTCGCCCCGGGGGCGGCAGAACGCGACCGCACGGGCGAATTCCCGGCCCAACTGGTCAGACGCATGGCTGAGCTCGGTTTCTGGGGCGTGCCCTTTCCCGAGCGATACGGGGGGCTGGACGCCGGTTACCTGGCGTATGCCATCGCGGTAGAGGAAATCGGGCGGGCCGATGCCTCTTTGGGTATCACCTATGCTGCCGGCGTCTCCCTCGGGAGCATGCCGCTTCTGTACTTTGGCAATGACCAACAGAAGGACGCCTGGCTGCCCCGCCTGGTAGCGGGAGAAGCCATGGCGGCCTTCTGCCTGACCGAACCCAACGCCGGTTCCGATGCCGGCGGCATCGAAACTACGGCCGTGCGTCGTGGCGATGGCTGGCTTTTGAACGGTACCAAACAGTTCATCACAAACGGCACCAAGGCTGCCCTGTACGTGGTGGCGGCCCTGACGGATCCCGCCAAACGCCAGCACGGGGGCATATCGAATTTCCTGGTCCCGGCTGACACCCGCGGTGTGTCCAGCCGCAATCCTTACGAAAAACTCGGTTTACACTCGTCCGACACGGCGGAAGTGGTATTCCAGGACGTGGCCGTGCCGGACGAGAACCTGCTCGGGCAGGTCGGCGAGGGCTTCCAGCAGTTCATGCAGGTCCTGGACGGAGGCCGAATCAGCATTGCGGCCCTTTCGGTCGGCATCGCCCAGGCTTGCCTGGACGTCGCCCTGCCCTACGCCAAGGAGCGCCAGCAGTTCGGGCGTCCCATCGGCAAATTCCAGGCCGTGGCCTTCAAGCTCGCGGACATGGCCACGCGGGTGGAGTTGGCCCGGCTGGCCACCTACCGGGCGGCATGGCTGAAGGACCACGGCCTTCCGTACAGCAAAGAGGCCGCCATGGCCAAGCTGGTGGCGTCCGAAACCTGCGTGGAGGCAGCGTTGGAGGCCGTGCAGATACTGGGCGGGTATGGCTACATGCGGGAATACCCGGCCGAACGCCTTTTGCGGGATGCCAAGCTCATGGTTATCGGCGAGGGAACGTCTGAGATCCAGCGCTTGGTGATTTCCCGCCAGCTGGGGCTGTGACCATGGAAGTGGCGTACGCTTTTTTAGCCGATGCCGCCACCGTGGATGCCGGGGGCAAGCTGAACGCCCTTGGCATCTTCGACTCCATCCTGGTGCGGAACTTTCCTGCCAACCACTCGCGGCTGTACGTGGTCATGAGCCTGCGGTCCTGGGGTACGGAAGCCGGCACGCACCGGCTGAAGCTTCTATACGTCGACGCCGACGGCACCCCGCTTTTGCCGCCCATCGAGCATGACTTTGTCGTGCCAGGCCGGGCGGCTTCGCAGAAGGTCATCGTGGAGGTCAACGGATTGCCGCTGCCGGGACCAGGCCCGTATTCATTTGAGGCGGCGGTGGACGGGCATCATATTGTGTCGGTGCCGTTGAACGTGACAGGAGGCCAAGCGGCGGTATGACCATAGACCAAGCCTGGACCGGCTACTTGGACGCCGCCGTGGCGGCTGCCCGGCAGGCCGGTGCCGTGATCAAAGATGGCCTGGGGCGGGCCCATGCGGTGGAAACCAAGTCGTCCACCACCGACCTGGTGACGGAGGTAGACCGCAACTCGGAGCGGCTTATCCGGGAAATCCTGTCCAGCCGCTACCCGGAAATCCCTATGCTGGGCGAGGAGGGCACCGGGGCTTCGTACGACGTGGAAAACGAGCCGGGGCCATTGTGGGTGGTTGATCCCCTCGACGGCACCACCAATTTTGTGCACACACTGCCAATGTCGTGCGTGTGCGTGGCCTTGGTCGTCCGCGGCCGGCCGGAAGTGGGGGTAATCTACGACCCTTACCGTGACGAGCTCTTTACGGCCATCAGGGGCGGCGGGGCGCAGTTGAACGGCCGGCCGCTTGCGGTGGCACCGCAGAAAACGGTAGAGGACAGCCTCCTCGCCACAGGTCTCCCGTACGACATTCGCACGGCGGGGGCGGGCAGCCTCAAGTACTTTTCGCGGGTGGCGCCTTACTGCCGCGACGTGCGGGCCATCGGCTCGGCGGGGCTGGAGCTGGCTTACGTGGCGGCGGGAAGATTTGGCGGTTATTGGGAGTTCCATCTGGCCCCGTGGGATACGGCCGCCGGGTGGCTACTGGTGGAAGAGGCTGGCGGGCGGGTGACGGCACTCGATGGCAGTACCTACCATCTGGAAAGCTCCACCATCCTTGCGACGAGCGGGTTTATCCATGACGAGCTTGTACAAATGTTGATGGCGGGCGACCGGGACGGGCAGGAAAACGCGTAAGCACGGCGAATTGAGCTGACAATGTCGAAGGGGAGTAGCGGCCCGGCCTAGTGACCGGGAGAATGGGATCGTCAGCACGGCCACCGGCCCGGTCCCATGGCGCGGGAAACATCGCGAACGCAAGACCTTTGCTCACTGAGCAAAGGTCTTTTTTGTTTGTGGTAATAACTGCCACTAAACCATTCATCCCGGCGTGGCCGGCGGCAGAAGCCGGCGCCGGGAGAAGATACCAGGGGTGGTCTTTTTGCGGAAGCACGATGCCAGCATGTCAAGCGAAATGGCAGAGAAAAAGGACTCATCATGGCGGTATTTCGGCCGGCGGGAATGGAAACAAATCGCTCTTGTCCTGTCGACCGGCATACCGTTCGTAGTGGTAATCTTCCTGCAGGTGGGCCGCCAGTCGGCGTTGGCGGTCTCCGTGGCCACGGGGCTGGCCATTGTGGCCGGCGCCTACGCCCTTTCCTGGGCCACCGAGGCCATGGAAACAGTGGTGTCCCAGGCCTTCGCTTTGGCGGTACTGGCTCTCATCGAAGTGGCGCCGGAATACTCGTTTGAAGCTGTGCTCGCGTGGCAAAGACAGGTGAAGTTTGCGGCGGCGACCATGACCGGGGCCAACCGGCTTCTTTTGGGTATCGGGTGGCCGGTAGTTCTTTTCATTGCCTATTTCGCAGGGCGCCGCCGCGGCAAACGGGTTACCTACATACAGCTCGACCGGACGCAGAGCCTGGAGGTCCTGCTGCTATTGGTCGCTGCCCTTTACTCTCTCGTGATTGTGGCCACCGGGCAGCTGAGTGTATGGGATGGGTTGGTGCTGCTGGCGATGTATGTCGTGTACGTGGTGGCCGCGCTGCGGCTTCCGTCCGGCGGCGAGCTCGGCGAAGAGGAAAAAGAAGGTCAGGCCCCGGTATCCCAGGCCCTTTCCCGCAGTCATGGCTGGCTGAAGGCAATCCTTCTGGCAGTGCTACTGGGGTTCGGCGGTTTTGTCATTGTCTTCGGTGCCGAGCCCTTCATCGATGGGCTTTTGGCCGTAGCCGTATCGCTCGGGATCCAGCAATACATGTTCATCCAGTGGGCAGCGCCATTTCTTTCTGAGTTTCCCGAGTCTACGACCGCTTTTTTGTGGGCCGCCAGACCGCGACTTGGTTCCATGTCAATTGCCAATCTCGTTTCTTCCAAACTGAACCAATGGACGCTTTTGATCGGCACCATTCCCATCGTCTACAGCCTGAGCGTAGGCCGTCTGGCGGCGGTGCCGCTCGATACCGAACAGGTGCATGAGATTCTCCTCACAGCCGCCCAAACGTTTTTTGGTATCGCTGCCCTGATCAACCTCCGCTTCGAGATGCGCGAGGCGATCATCCTTCTGGGGCTGTTCCTCGTGCAGTTCTTCATGCCCGAAACGCGTCTCTGGGTGGCGGCCGCGTATATGGTCCTGGCCGCGGTAGAGCTTTATGTCCAGCGTCGTGAACTGCATGTGCTGGCGGAAGGATGGCAGGCCATCTTCCCCAGGCGCCGGCCGGCGCCGGCGCCCAGGGGGTCGGCTGGTGGCGATTAAATACTTACGAGGGCGGGGCCTGGTTTTCGATTTCCGGGCGGCGGCGAGCGAGGGTTTCGCGCACCTTCGCAAGCCGGGGTCCATGGAGCGGGTAAAAGGCCATCAGCACCAGCGAGAGGGCGATGGCGATCACCGGCACCAGGGTCATGAGGAGGCGGAAGCCTGCAATGGCCGAAGGCGGCTGCACAGCCAGGTTGGCGTCGTAGCCTGTGCGGTTCATCACCTGGGAAATGATAAGACCCTGGAAAGCAATACTCAGCCGGACCATGAAGCCGTTGATGCCGAAATACATGCCTTCACGGCGCCGGCCGGTGCGGACTTCGTCGTCGTCCACTACGTCAGCGATGAGCACATCGATCAGGAGTATGAGGCCGGCCAGGGCGGCTCCCACCAGCACTGCGAAGCCGTAGGCCGCCCACAGCGTGCTCGTGAGCCCGAGCGGCAGAAGCGTGAGTGCGAACAGAGCGGCCGCTATCATGATGGTATTGCGGGCTCCCTTTTGGACGGTGATCCGGTTCCACACGAACACCATGGGAATCGTAACCAGGAAGATGATGCCGGTGAGCAGGGTCTGGGCGAAGCCGGCAATATGCAAAACATACTTGGCATAGAACGGGATGACGGCCAGCAGTATCCCAAACGTGAACTGCCACAGGAAGCTCGCCAGCACAAGCGTCAGAAACGACGGGTTGGTCAGGGATGCCTGCAGAGCCGCTACCACGTTGAGTCCCTGGGCCTCCGCGAAGGCCGGGTTCTCCCGGGAACCGAGTAGCGACAGGAAAAGGGTGAGGGCGGTGAGAACGGCAAAGACCATGCCCATGCCCGCCCAGCCGATCACGGGATAAATCATGGGGGGCAGGGAAACGCCGATGATGCTTCCGACAATGCCCAGGGCTTGCCGCCACGCCGAGACCTGGGCCCGTTCGGCCAAGCTCGGGTACATCTCCGGGAAAAGGGCCGTCCAGTTGAGGATGACAAACGTATAGAAGCCGTCGAAAAAGAACAGCACCGTGAGGAAATAGATGAACATGCCGGTCTCGTGACCCACCGCCGTGACGAAGGGCGGAGTCCAGATGAGTGTAAAGGCGATGGCAAGCGGAATGGTCAAAAACCGGATGTACGGGATACGGCGGCCCCAGCGCGAACGGGTGTTGTCGGAGATCTGCCCGGCCAAGGGGTCGTTGATCGCATTCCAGATGGCGTAAATGGTCATGCCATACCCATACAAGGCGGGCGGCATCTTCAGCTGGTCAACATAGAAGAACAAGAGAAAGGCACTGACGGCCTGGGCAGGCAGCGAGGCGGCAAAGGAACCAAGGCTGTAGAGGAACTTCTGTCGTATCGTCACGCGTGATCTCCCCTTTCTTGGGCAGGTTTATGCTCCTGAAAATCCCGGCACCACTGCACCTCCCTGACGACCAGGATTTGTGAACCAGAATCGGTCTCATATGCCTTCGGTAACCGCCCCGTGCAACCCTCCTGCGGCAGCGGCATACGTCTTGTGCACATGGCGCCTGCCGGGTGGCTAGTGTACATGGCCGCGTGGCTGGCAGGTAGAAAAGCGGCCAGTAAGCGACAGTGTCACGATGGCAGGTGACACTGCATTATGGCGCGTGGGAACAGAGGCGGGGCCTTGAGAAGGGTTTCACCGGCCGGTAGCATAGGAACAAGGTACATGCAAACGCGATAAGGCCGATGCTGGGGGGCCGGGCGCATGACGTCTGACGAGGACCGCACTGCCGCCATCCAAAGACAATACGACCGTACTTCTGTTTCGTACGACTTTTACATGGGCCTGGCAGAGAAGGTCCTTGGCAAATGGCGGGCCAGGGTGTGGCGGGATGCCCGCGGCAGGATCCTGGAAGTGGGAGTGGGCACGGGTTTCAACCTGCCGTACTATCCGCCTGGCAGTGAGGTGACTGCCGTGGATTTGAGCCCGGGTATGCTGGCACGTGCCCGCCAGCGGGCAGCCGCCTTGGGCGTGCCGGTGGACCTGCGGCTGGGCGACGCGGAACACCTTGAGTTCCCGGACGCCAGTTTTGACACCGTGGTGGCCACCCTGGTGTTCTGCTCCGTGCCCGACCCGGTCCAAGGGCTCCGGGAGGTGCGCCGGGTATGCCGTCCCGGCGGCCGGATACTGCTTCTGGAGCACATGCGGTCCGACCGGCCGGTGGTAGGGTGGCTTTTGGATGTACTCAACCCACTCGCGGTGCGAATGGGCGGCGAAAATATCAACCGCCGCACCCTCGACAACATCCGCGCCGCCGGCCTGGAAATCGTGGAAGTGGAAAACCTGTGGTATGACATATTCCGGCGCATCGTGGCGGCGCCGGCGACAAACCAGTAAAGCGGGACCTTCCGGCCGCTCCGGACCTACACGGTACCGGGGCAGACGAAATAGAGACCTCCCAGGTAGAAAAGCAATATGCTCACCAGTACAAGCAGGATGAGCAACGCCAGGCTGAAGGGCAGGGCCCGTCTCGTCAGTACACTGAGCCCGGCCGCGACCAAAAGGAGCGGCCACCACCGGTTCAGTTGCCACATGCCATGCCAGTGCAAAAAACCGAGGGTGTACAGGAGTGCCATAATCCCCAGGTAAACTAGCAGCAGACCGTTGGAGATATCCGCCAGCATATGTTTCACCTTCGGGCTCCCCTCACCACCAGCCACAGACCCACGGCGATCGCGGCCAGCGGCCACCAGGGTATATGGGGCACGAAATCCCGCAGAAGGAAAATGGCCCCCAAGCCGACCAGGGTCAAACCGAGCCACGTGGCTTCCCGGTCGTGGTGGTGATACTCGCGGGTGTGCGGCCGGGAAGTCCCGCTTGTTTCTCCAGGACCCTGGGGGGATGCTTCTGCGTCGTGTGCCGTTGCGGCACGATCGCCTGCGGGTACTTCCACCAGAGGGACTTCCTCACCGCGGGGTTCTTCGGGAATGATCAGGGCCGCGACGATATAGGCCGCGATGCCGCCCCCGCCCATGAGGCCCAGCAACACCCATATAAGCCTGACCAGTACCGGGTCGATGTCAAAGTACTCGCCGATGCCTCCGCATACGCCAGCGATGATGCGGTCGTGCCTGGAGCGCCGAAGTTTTTTCCCTTCCATGGTTCCACTCCTTTCCCTGGCAGCATTGTATCGTGTGACGCCGGGCCGCCGGAAGCCATCATCTTACGCAAAAAAGATCTTTGCCAAATATAAAAAGGAGGATAGTATAGGGGCGAAGGGGTGATGCCAAACGAAGACGCACGATGATCTCATCTGGCAGATCGGAGGGGCCCAGGGTGAGGGCATCGACAGTGCCGGCGAGCTTCTGGCCCAGGTCTTCCACAGCGAAGGGTATTACGTGGCGACCCACCGCCATTTCATGAGCCTCATCAAGGGCGGCCATACGCACTACCAGGTACGCGTCTCCTCCCGGCCTGTTTTTACCGCGGGCGACCGCGTCGACATCCTGGTGGCGTTCGACCACGGCGCCATCGAACACGACGCTCACAGGCTGCACGCTGGCTCGATAGTGCTTGCAGACCAAGCCGCCAGGCCCGCACTGCCTGCGGGCTGTCCGGCCAGCCTCGTGGTGCTTGACTTTGAGGCTTTGGCCAAAAAGGCGGGAAGCCCGATCCTGGCCAACACGGTGGCCCTGGGTGCGAGCGGTGCCCTGTTGGGCTTGGCGAGTGAAGCCCTGGACGACCAGTTTGTCCGCCGTTTTGGCAGCAAGGGGGAGGAGGTCATCGCCCAAAACCGGCTGGCTTACCGCCTCGGCTGGCAATCGGTAGCCGGTTTGGGCCTCAGGCCGCCGGGGAAGCCGGAAAAGCCGCCGGCTGCCAAGCGTCTTTTGCTGCACGGGGACGAGGCCATTGCCTGGGGTGCCGTGGAGGCGGGTGCCCGCCTTTTCTTCGCGTACCCGATTACTCCCGCCAGCGAAATCATGCAGTGGCTGGCGGTCTGGCTGCCGAAGCTCGGCGGGGCGGTAGTGCAGGTCGAGGACGAAATCGCGGCTATAAACGGGGCGATCGGCGCGAGCCTGGCCGGGGTGCGGGGGTGGACCGCCACTTCCGGGCCGGGCCTCTCCCTCATGCAGGAAGGCATCGGCATCGCGGCCATGACGGAGACGCCGGTCGTGATTGTCGATGCCCAGCGGGCCGGCCCGGCCACCGGCCTGCCTACACGGCCGGAGCAGAGCGACCTCAACGAAGTCCTCTACGGGTCGCACGGCGACCAGCCTCGCATCGTCATGAGTCCAGCCACTACTGCCGACAGTTTTGTCGTCATCCAGGCCGCTTTCAACGCAGCAGAAAAATACCAGTGTCCCGTGATCGTGCTCACCGACCTCAACCTGGCGTTGGATCGCCAGACGGTTGACCTCGCCGCGTTTAGATTTCTACCCATCGAGCGGGGAGAGATCGACACGGTGCCGGGGAATTATGGCCCGCATAAATATCCGCGTTTTGCGGTCACCGAGGGCGGGGTCTCCCCGCGGCCTATTCCGGGCGTGCCCGGCAAGACCTTCGTGGCCACTGGGGACGAGCATACACCGGAGGGGCACATCACGGAGGATCCGGCCGCGCGGGTGGAGCAGATGAGAAAACGCCTGCGGAAGCTTGACGGGGCAGCGACGCTGGGTGACGAGGCCATCTGGTACAGCGGCCCGCCGGGCGCCGACCTCGTCCTGGTTGGATTTGGTGGCACCTACGGCCCGATCGCAGAGGCTCAGGAGGAATTGGTCGCCCAGGGCTACCGGGTGGGGCATGCCCACTTGCGATTGCTACGGCCATTTCCGGCTGCCGAGCTGGCCCGGTTGTTGGGCGCGCCGGCCCTGGTGGTAGAGCAGAATGCCACCGGGCAGCTGGCGGGCGAGATCCGGCGCCAGACCGGGGCGGGCAATCTCCGCAGTGTGTTGCGGTTTGATGGGAACCCGTTCACAGCAGCAGAAATCGTGGGCGAGGCCAGGGAGGTGTTGGAAGCATGAGTGCGACTTTGAACGACTACCGGGCCGAGACGCCGACCTGGTGCCCAGGCTGCGGTGACTTCGGGGTGCTGCGTGCCATCCAGCGAGCCCTTGTAGACCTTGAGATTGCACCGCACGAAGTGCTCGTGGTGAGCGGCATCGGCTGCTCCGGCAAGCTTTCAAGCTATATCGGCACGTACGGCTTTCACGGCCTGCACGGCCGCACGCTGCCGGTGGCCCAGGCGGCGAAATTGGCCAACCGCAATCTTATCGTGCTGGCGGTCGGGGGCGACGGCGACGGCTACGGCATCGGCGTCGGCCACCTGGTTCACGCCATCCGGCGGAACGTGGACATCACCTACATCGTGATGAACAACGACGTTTACGCCCTGACCGTTGGACAGAGTGCCCCGACCACGCCGCGCGGGCGCATCACCAGGTCTGCACCCTACGGCACGCCGGAGGAACCGGTTTCACCCTTGGGAATGGCACTTGGCTTGGGGGCGGGATTTGTCGCCCAGGGATTTGCTGGCAACGTGGACCATCTCGTTGCGATCGTCAAGGCGGCCATCCGCCACCGTGGGTTTGCCCTGGTGAACGCCTTTTCCCCGTGCGTCACGTTTAACCCTGAGTTTGGTTACGACTACCTGCGAGCACGCCTCTTCGATGTCGACCAAGACCCGGGCTACGACCGCCACGACGCCATGGCTGCCATGCGGGTCCTCTCTGAAAAGGGCGGCCTCGTTGAGGGCATTTTGTATGAGGACCCTGCGGCCATCCCATATGACGAGGCACTACCGCAGTTTGCCAAAGAACCGCTGGTGGCACAGGTGGCACCACTGGACGATGCCACGCGGCAAGCCGTATTGGCCTCGTTCGGGGTTACGTCATAAGCCTGGCGAGTAGCAATGGCCAAATTCCCTTCGCCCCGCCGCGTGCATATTTTGAACGCGACTCGGGGCGAAGGGGGTTTTTGGGTGTCAAGACTACAGGTGCTTGTCAAAAGCGACGACTGGTGGGCAGTGTGGGCCGGTATCTTTTTAGTCTTCTTGGCTTATGTGACCGCGGTCGGCGGCTGGCCGCTTGATTTCCTCAAGCAATCTTTGCCTTTACCCTGGCCGACGTCACCACTCTTGTCGTCCCTGGCTTCCGGCTGGCCGGCCGGTGTGGCGGTATACGCCCTCCTTCTGGCGGTTACCGGCACCGCGGTACGTACTATGGGCGATCGCCTGTCGCACTACGTCATTGCTTTCACGCTTTTGTTCGCCGGTGCCTTCGGCGTGCTCGTACTTGGCAGCCAAATGGCCCTGAAGCAATACGGGCTGGAGTATCCGTTCTGGGCCCTTGTCATTGGGCTTCTCGCCGGCAACTTCGTAAGATTGCCGGGCTGGTTCCGGG